>JASFMR010000065.1:0-20248 GCA_050117475.1 Balneolaceae bacterium
TTGTATATAGCTTGGCGTAAGTTGATTGACATACAGCCGGCGAATCAGCAGTTATATGAATAATCGGTGGTTGCCGGATCTGATTTTGTGAAAGGATACCCGTCGTATTGACCGTGGAAGACTAATTCTTCTTTTGTTGTTTGCGTTCTTTTTCGCTGAGAACCCAGTTGACAAATAGGAATTCCAGGGCTGAAGCTTCAAATCCCTTCCAATCAGATATCATTTTCTTGAATTCATTTTCTGAAATGCTGTCGGGATCGCCTCCATAGCTGAGGATGATCCATTTGCGGAGGCCTTTTTCTTCTCCGGAAGATTTGTTGCTTGGAAAGGATGCATCTGTTCGATTACGGAAAAGCATAAGCTGCTGTGCAGATGTGGGTCCAACGCCACGGACATTCTTGATAGTTTCATAAAAAGTAACGGGATCGCACTTTTCAAGATGGTCCAAATCACGTTCTCCGGAGAGAATATCTTCTGCAAAGCCAATGATGAACTCCCCTTTCCGTTTTGTGGGGCCTAACTTTCGGATACTCATCGGATCGGCTTTTACGAGTTGATGGGGACGAGGCCAGGCAGGAAGGTTTTTCCCATTGGCAGTTACCAGCGACCCATAATTTTCACGTACTTTATAGACCATCTTCTTGGCCGTGGGCTTATGGGAAAGACGCATTTCAATGATCCGATTGATCGTATCTTCAAATAAATTTGCCCGTGCCATACGCTTAAGTCCATATAGATCACTTAGTTTAGGACCAAGTACCGGGTCGTCTGCGGCTTTCTCATAAAGCGGCCGCAAGTCCAATTCTGTTCCGAAGATCCGGCTCAGGCTTTTGTTAGCCTCTGTAATCTCTTCTTTATCCAACGATTCAGTGCTCTCAAAATGAAATTCCGGATTCTCCGGATCTCCATTAAAAAAAGTAGTAATAATAACATCTCGGTCACCTATTGGAACAGGCCTTGTAAAGCCTTCCTCAAACATAAGCTCAGGGTTATGCTCGTGATCAAAATATTCATCGATATCGAGGCATAAAAACCAGTCGTGCGGCGGTATTGATTTTATTGTCCAGCTACTCATAGTAAATTTTTGAAAAAAATGAATGAAAAATTAATAAATAGAAATATGAGGGCAATCATTCCAACCATTCAAAATGACCACTGATAATAATCATTGGTCCTTACTAATTGAATGCTTAGGTGTCATGGCCCAACGTGGTTTTACGGGCATCTCAATGTCGAAAGAAATTCATGCTTTTTCGAGGTTTCTTAATTATCGGGCAAATGAGATTAAGATCGATCATTCCTTCTGGAGTCTTTGGCCATAATGATTCCCAATTTGCAGATATCAAATCTCATTTGATTAGAGAGTATAAATTTGGAAATTTCCTGTTAACATAAAAAGGAAGGGTTTTCATCCTGTTTTAAGCGTTCACGGTTGATCTTTTCTTGATACATTCGTTCCACATCTTTGAGAGTATCTATTTCCTTGGGATTCAAATCCCATCTTATGGCTTTAAAACGGGGAAGCCGCAGTGTATAATTAGCTTTGGTCCGTTTATTTACCTGGATGTCATCAAATTCTATTTCTACTATTATCTCAGGGATAAGGCCCAGCGTAGGCCCATATCTCTCGACTGCCAAGTCACTGATTCTGTTATTCAAGCGTTTCATCTCTTCATCAGTATAACCGCCGTATGCTTTACCGATGGGGATAAATTCTTCTTCATAGCGTTCATCCTCTTTTACACTGATGCCCAGTGTAAAGTCCGAGTAATAGCCTCCCCGTTTTCCGCTGCCGGCATGAGCATACATAATAACAGTATCCAGAGTCCCTCCGGGTTTTTTGACTTTCAGCCATGATTTGCCGCGTTGACCATATTCATAGGAACTGTCCTTTTTTTTAAGTATTAACCCTTCATTGCCATGAGCTATTGCACGTTCAAAAAGATCATCAATATGGTCATGATCTTTTACATCAAACTGGTTAGTGATAGGCAGGGAATGAGTACTCGAGAGCTGGACAAGCAGGTTGCGTCGATGTGTAAGTGGTTGATCAAAAATGGGATTCTTCTCGTGATAGAGAACATCGTATGCTATAAACAAAACCGGGTACTCTTCCATTATCTTTTTACCGGGACTTTTTCGCCCCATTCTTTTTTGAAGGATTTGGAAAGGCAAGATTTCATTTTCTTTATAAACGCATATTTCCCCATCTAATACAAGATTTGGGAGGTCGCGTTTACTAAAGAACTGTACGAGCTCGGGGAAAGTATGGGTAACATCGTTAAGGTCTCTAGAATACAATTTGATTTTTTGCCCGCATGTATGTGCCTGAGCCCGCATGCCGTCAAACTTTTCTTCGGCTACATATTCTTGAAGGCTATCAACAGAACGGCTTTCAATTGGAGAAGCCAGCATAAATGATACCGGGTGAAAAAGCCGGAAGGTGGCCTCATCCAGGTTGTTATTTTTACAAAGTACTGCTGCTCGACCAATGCTTCCGGTGATCATGTGAGCATATCTCACATCCTCTACCTTTTTATCAAAAGCTTCAGCAATGGCTGATATTACGCTCCTGGTTTCGAAGCCGATTCGTAAAGACCCTTGTGTCATAATTCGAATGAAATACTTGATTTCTACCGGAGACATCTTAATCCATGCATTCCACAGGATTTCCTGTTTGTCAGCTCTCGATGATACCCGGTTTAGCTCTTGGTAGATTTTTTCAACTTCATGGAGTGTGAGTTGTTCTTCGACTCTCTTTATCTGAGCAGCTTCGAGGTTGTGCATCAACTTCTCTATAGCCTCCGATGAGCTGCCAAGTGCTGTTTTACAGGGCTTAAAGACTTTTTCGTAGTCGACCTCACAGAATTCAGATGCACAGGTTGAATAGGTATGGCTGCCAACAGAAGCACGTTTTCCTGAAATTGATGAAAAAGCTCCCTCTGCCAGAAATTGGGCAGCCCTGTTGAGGTCTTCATCAGAGGAAATCGTATTAAAATATTCTGCACAAAGTGAAGTTTTGGCGTTTGTACTTCGGGTTTTCGCTATCTGTTGAGCGGTCTTGGCCAGGTGTTGAAACAAGGTACTCATAAGTATTTATAGTCTAGGGCCATGAAATATGAAGAATGAATTATGGAACGAGGGCTTCACAAAAAAATCATATAATTGCAAACGAGTGAATGCCATGGGGAAAGTCCGGCAATCTCCAATTTTTAGGGATCCCACGTCCTGAGAACAAGGAACTCGTTGTGTCAGTTTAACACTTTAGCAAAGTCCTCGAAATAAAACTCTTCGATTCTTAATTCAATATTTGCAATTCTTTAATCATCTTCTTCGGTCTCGATATCCAGAAAACAAGAATCAATGCCAAGCTGATCTATGTAATGTCGCACAACACTGGCATTAGGCGTATGCGTTATATGAACCATTTTGGGATTCAGTTTTTCGCAAGTGCGTATGAGCTCAAAAAAATCCAAGTGGTCAGAAAGCGGAATTAGTTCATGTACCGTTAGCTGCGACCGGGTTGCTTCCCTGGAAGCCCATCCCGAACAATAGGCGATCCGTTTTTTGGAGACATTGGAAGCAAAGCCATTGCTTAGTGCCGAACGGGTTGTGATCAGGATCTTCCCTTCACAGGTTTCAGGGTCATAGCGTTCATATGTTCCCAAGTCAATGCCGGCTTCTTCGTAAATATCACATAATTTGTAACCGGCGCCGTGAATTTGTACTGTGTGGTCAAGCGGGGCCAGCATGTGCATAACTTCCTGCGCTTTGCCTAAGTTATACGCCAGGTAAATAGGGGTATATCCATCATTGAGTGTCTTTATAGCAAAGCGACGTATCTGTCCGGAAAGTTCTTCATGTGATGCCCACTTGTAGATTGGCAGGCTAAAAGTGGCTTCAGTGATAAAATGATCTACCTGTCCAGGCATTTTGAACCCCTCCGAAGCAGGAGATGGCGGTACCCTATAGTCCCCGCTATATAGTACCGATCCGTTATCACTTTGTATGTAGACCATAGCCGACCCTAAAATATGTCCTGCGGGAAAAAGTGTGATACATGCGTGATCAGTTTCTAATGTTTCACCGAAGTTGAGAACTGTTGCCCTGCCCTTAAAACCCCGACGCTGCATTAATTTGTATGTATTTTCTGTACAATAAACGCTGCTTTCTCGGTTCCGTGGCATATGATCGGCATGGGCATGCGAAATAAACGTATGTTGGCCAACTGTCCCGCTGTAATCAAATCCGATATTCAGGTCCGGAAGCAGAATACCGTGATGGCCCGCTTTTTTGATATTCATCATTAAAATGAAGCTTGTTTTATGACCCAGTATGCAAGCAGTAATAACGCTGATCCCACTGCCACCATTATGGCACCGCTTCTTCTGATTGTCCCGAATAATGTTTCTGGCCGGGATTTAATAATGGCTCGCCGCTGATCCCACTGCACCAGCTGTATTCCTGCTATGTATACAAGCAATAAACTCCAAAGAGTAAACATAAGTTCGATCCACGAAAAGGGCATGAATGAAAGTACGAGCCCGGGCATGGAAAACAAGAAAAGGTACTTCAATAGTTTGATAAAAAGTTTGGGTGGTTTATCCCGGTTTGCCGCCTCCAACAGAAAGCGGCTGCATAGTTCCCTTTTGAAGATGAAGAAAATCCCACCGCCGATAAGCAACAATCCTAGAATAGTAAAATAAATGGTAAACCACTTAACGGAAATGGAGTAGGAATTCATTTAGCAGATGCGGAATTATTGTTTGAAATACTTTCTTCATCCAAAGCTGGATTTTCCAGGGGATATTTTATGGATGCTACAATGGAAACGATTAGTGTTATAGCAATAAATGCCAGCGCATAAGGGGTGGGGATGTGATAGAATTCTGAAATCAGCATTTTAACTCCTACAAATACCAGGATCAGAGCAAGGCCGTAATGCAAGTAGTGAAAAAGTTTCATCAGCCCGGAAACGGCAAAATAAAGGGCCCGTAATCCCAAAATCGCAAAGGCATTTGAACTATAGACGATAAACTCATCGCGGGTTATCGACAAGATGGCGGGAATGGAATCGAGGGCAAATACAAGATCGGTTGTTTCAATTACGATTAAGACAATTACAAGGGGCGTTGCCATGGTTTTGCCCATTCGTTTAATAAAAAACCGGGAACCGTAATAGTTTTTTACTGTTGGGAATATTTTTCTAAAAAGTTTGAGCACTGGATTACGCTCGGGGTGAACCTCCTTGTCTTTGTCGAGTGCCAATTTAATACCTGTGATGATGAGGAAGCCCCCAAATACATAAATGATCCAGTGAAAACGTTGTAAGAGAGCTACCCCCGTTGCAATGAACAGAAAACGCATTACCAGCGCTCCGAAAATTCCCCAGAAAAGCACTTTGTGTTGATATTCTGCCGGAACCTTGAAGTAGGAGAAGATCAGCAGGAATACAAAAATGTTGTCAACACTCAGTGATTTTTCGATTAAGTAGCCGGTATAATAATCAAGAGCCGGGGCGGCACCCATGAAATAATAAATACCAATGCCAAAAATGATAGCCAGAGTAATCCAAACGCCCGTCCAGACAAGTGCTTCTTTGATGCCTTCTTCGTGATCTTTTTTGTGAAACACGGCCAGGTCGACAATCAACATGATGATGATGAATAAGTTGAAGGCCGCCCAAAGTATTAGGGAGTGATGATTCAAAGCTCTGTTCCATTAGGGTGATTTAAATAAACCTCAAAAGTATGGAACGTTTTACAGAAATTCTAAGTATCATTCGATTTGAATGTGCGGACAGCCGAAGCTGAAACCGAGCAATTATTCCACTATTATCCCTTCGTTAACTTTCTTCAGCTCTTCTGGAATGGAATTCAGTACTTCCTGTTTAAATGCTTCTATAACGTTTTTTTTCAAATATTCTCGGGCATAAACAATACGAACTTTACGCCTTGGCACCGGACTGTTAAAAAATCGAAGGTGAGCTTTTTCACATTGGGCATCAATTTGGTTTTTGGCAAGATAGGGGAGCAAAGTCATCCCGAAATTTTGTTCGACCAGCTGTTTAAGCGTTTCAAGGTTGCCACTCTCAAACTCTATTTCCTGGTCCGATAGTTTATCTTTTCTGAATTTCTTGCATAATTTAACAGTTTGATCCCGGAAACAATGTCCTTCGTTTAACAGCCACAAATTTGAAATTTCCAAATCGTCAACGCTGAGCCTCTTTTTTTGGGCAAGGGGGTGATCTTTGGAAACATACCCCAAAAAAGGTTCATAATAGAGATCTTCTTCAAAAATATGCCCGCGATCCACAGGAGTAGCAATTACCCCAATATCCAGGTGATCCCGATCCAGGAGGTCAAGTAGCTTATCAGTGATAACTTCCTCAAAAACCAATCGGACTTTCGGGTATTTCTCTCGAAAGTTTCTGAGGAATAACGGCAGTAAATAGGGGGCTATGGTTGGAATAATACCGATACGAAATGTACCACGAAGTTCGTCGTCACTTAAGGAAGCCAAATCTTCTATATGCTTCGACTGTTTGAGCATTTTCTTGGCTTCTTCAATTATTTTTTCCCCTATTTCAGTAGGGATAACTGGTGATTTTGAACGGTCAAAAATCGTAATTCCCAGTTCATCCTCCAGCTTGTGTATCTGCATACTCAATGTTGGCTGGGTTACGTACGACTTATCCGCGGCTGTAGCAAAATGACGATATCTGTCCACCGCCACTACATAAGAAAGTTGGGTCAGGGTCATGAGAAAAAACTCTTTTCACTAAATAGGAATATTATATAAAAGGAATTATACAAACTTTATCGCTATAAATTATAGAAAGTTAGAGATTTCCTCAGAGATTGCTACCTTTGCGAGGTGAACGATTTTCATTTAATCTAACTTATTGAGAGCAAAAGGGTTAATAGAATAGTTTCAATTACATGCAGCAAGCGCATATTTTTATTGAAGGACGAGTACAAGGCGTTGGATTTCGACATTTTGCGAGAGTCAATGCTGAGGAAGTTGGAGTTTTCGGATGGGTCAAAAATTTGCCTGATGGCAGGGTGGAAGCTATTTTTGCGGGACCTATCGATCATATCCGGGAAATGGTTAACCGGTGTGAAATAGGTCCGGGAGCCAGCCGTATCGATAATATTGATGTAACCATTGAAGAGGCTGATGAAGATTATGATGATTTTGAGATACGTTATTACTGATGAGACTTTTTATCGCTATTCCGCTACCTGAGTCTGCTAAACAGCGTTTGGCTGATATGCAGCAACCCATTAAAGGGGTTCGCTGGCAAAAAGATGGAAATTTTCATTTGACGCTGAAATTTCTGGGCGAAACGGGCAGTGATAAAGCGCAAGCTTTGCAGGAGAAGCTGGAAAAATTGGATTTTGAACCATTTACAATGGTTTTAAATGGGTTGGGATATTTTCCCCGCGGTCGAAAGCCTAAAGTACTTTGGGTAGGAGTTAAGGACGACAAATATTTAAAGGATTTGCAGGCCGATATTGAAAAAGTTTGCCTGGAGAACGGTTTTGAATCCGAAAATCGTCCTTTTTTTCCCCATATTACATTAGCCAGACTGGAAGGAGTTCGCAAACGAGATATTATGTCATTCATTAATCAGCACAAAAAATTCCAAATCACGAAGATGTCGGTTAATGAATTTGTCCTTTACGAAAGTCAGCTTCATCCAAACGGGGCTATCCATACTCGCTTGAGAACATTCCCGTTAAAAGGTAGTTAACATTACAACCGGAGCGAAGATTTCCTGTAATCCATTTACCGCATTAAAATCCAGTGATTTATCTCCTTGTTATATTGCTGATTTATGTTTTCCAATCGAAGCTGGTATTTCGACCTAAATCGAAATTGTCTGCAATGCCCTCTTCTCTGGGGCTTTCTTTTCAGCCTTTTGAAACAGAAACGGTAGATGGCTATCGGATTCATGGTTGGTATGTGCCTGCCGAGGGAACTGAGACACTGACCTTACTGTATTGCCACGGTAATGCAGGAAACATTTCCAATCGTTTGAAAATGCTGCACCTTTTACATCAGCTGGGATTAAATGTGGCAATTTTTGATTACCGGGGATACGGCAACAGTGAGGGGAAACCCACCGAGGAAGGGACTTATTACGATGCTTTGGCAGCTTGGAATTATCTCCAAACACAATATAACATAGCTGAGGAGAACATGATTATAATGGGTAGGTCATTAGGTGGACCTATTGCAGCCTGGCTGGCTTGCCGCTGTAATCCCGCTGCAGTAATCCTTGAATCTACTTTTACCTCCGCTGCTGAGCTGGGGTCCGACAAGTATTCATGGCTTCCGGTTGAATGGTTGTTAAAGTTCGAATATGATACCCGGGAGTATTTGAAACAACTCAAAGCACCGGTTTTTATGGCGCACAGTACTGATGATGAGGTCGTCCCTTTTTCTCACGGGAAACGATTATTCAAGGTTGCTTCTGAACCGAAAATGTTTGTAGAGCTAAAAGGATCACATGCAGAGGGTTTCTTGGAAACAAAGATAAAATATTGCGACTGTTTGAAAGAATTTCTTGAAATGTATACAACCCATAATGAGGTGTCGTGCGGTAAGAGATAGGGTACGGGATCTGAACCAGATTTATACTGGCTGCCTTATTTCGATGGAAATAATTTATTAGCAAGCGTTGCTTCATTATGTCATACTGAAATTGTTTAAGCATCTATTACAGTAATTTGTTATAGATCAGGATAGTTCTCCCAGTGCCATAACTAAAAAAAGCATTTTTATTAAGAGGTTACGATATGGATATTGTCAGCAAAGAAATTTCGATAAATACTGATGGTTTTTCTGATATCAAGAATATTACGAACGAGCTTATCAATTTTGTTGAAAATAGTGGCTTTGCGGAAGGGCTCCTTCATATTTTTCCGATCGGGTCTACAGCATCAGTAACAACTATTGAATTTGAGCCGGCTCTTGTACAGGACATGAAAGATAAACTTGAGGAGTTTGCCCCGCACGATCAAAGGACTAGGCATGGCGATACCTGGGGTGATGACAATGGGTTCTCCCATATGCGAGCTACAATGATGGGGCCGGGGATTACGGTCCCACTGCACAATGGGAAACCGATACTGGGAACCTGGCAGCAGGTCGTAATAATTAATCACGACAACCGCTCCAGGAAACGTAGGATTTTCTTGCAGGCAATCGGTAAGTAATTGGGGGGGCTCACTTCTGTTAAAATTATCGAAATATCATCTTAATTTTGTGTCAAAGGAATCGTATAATTAAATCAAAGTCATCTCTAAAGCCAAGTGCCTGAATGGATTTTACACATCTGCATAATCATACACAATTTAGCATGCTTGACGGTGCGGCTAGCATCAGCCAGCTGATTAAAAAAACGAAGAACAACGGGATGCCTGGGATTGCAATTACTGATCACGGCAATATGTTCGGGGTCCCGAAATTTGTCAACGAGGCCAAAAAGCATGGTGTAAAACCAGTGGTAGGATGTGAGTTCTATATAACACCTTCGGGCATGGACGATAAGAAGGATCGTACAAGATATCATCAAGTGCTGTTGGCCAAAAATATGACTGGCTACAAAAATCTGTCGAAGTTATGTTCGCTTGGTTACACGGAGGGCCTTTATTACAAGCCGCGTATTGATAAGCCAACTCTTGCTGAACATGCGGAGGGGCTTATCGCTACAACTTGCTGCATCGCCAGTGAGATAAATCAGACCATTATATATAAGAGCGAAGCAGAGGCACGCAAACTTTTCGAGTGGTATCTGAATGTTTTTGGGGATGATTATTACATTGAGTTGCAGCGTCACGGGCTAGCTGATCAGAATCACTGTAATGAGGTGCTTGTCAGATGGTCGAGGGAATACAATGTTAAGATGATTGCCACCAACGATTGTCACTATGTTAATGAAGAGGATTCCGAAGCCCACGATATTCTTCTGGCTTTGCAGACGAATGCCGATATCAATGATCCCAACCGTTTTCGTTTTACGGATGACCATAACAACCTGAACACCAATTTTTACCTGAAGACTCCTGAGGAGATGAAAGAACTCTTCGAGGATGTCCCCTCAGCAATTGATAATACCAATGAAGTTATTGAAAAGGTTGACACGTTGGACCTGAGTTCGGAACTCTTGCTTCCTCATTACAGCATTCCGGATCAATTTAGCTCGATGGACGACTACCTGCGTGACCTGACCTATAAAGGGGCTAAAAAGCGGTATGGTGAGATCAGGCAGGATGTCAGTGAACGTATTGAGCAAGAACTTACCATTATAAAAGAGATGGGGTTTGCCGGATATTTCTTGATTGTGCAAGACTTTACGACCGAGGCTCGCAATCGAGACGTGTTTGTCGGGCCCGGGCGAGGGTCGGCAGCCGGATCAATTGTGGCTTATTGCCTCGGAATTATCAATATAGATCCATTGAAGCATGACCTGCTGTTCGAGCGCTTTTTGAATCCCGAGCGTGTTAGTCCGCCGGATATAGATATTGATTTTGACGATCACGGCCGACAGGAAGTGATTGACTATGTGATTGAGGAATATGGGCGTCGCAATGTCGCCCAGATTGTTACCTATGGTACAATGAAAGCTAAGACGGCAATCCGTGATGTAGGACGTGTGCTTGGTGTTCCATTGCAGGAAGTAAATAGAATTACCAAGCTATTTCCCGATCAGCCTGGGCTTAATACATTTGATAAAGTTCTGGATAAATCCAAAAACCCGGAGTCGGCCGCCGACATTGAAGAATTGTTTGAGCATACTGATCCACAGATTAGCAAAATGATGCGCTATGCACGGACATTGGAGGGTTCTGCCCGCCAGACCGGGATTCATGCTGCCGGAGTGATTATTGCTCCCGGGGAGATTAGTGAATATGTGCCCGTGGCGCTTTCTAAAGACAAAGAACTAATTACTCAGTATGACGGTCCGAATGCCGAGATGTGTGGGTTGCTGAAAATGGATTTTCTGGGGCTAAAAACGTTATCCATCCTCAAAACGGCGATAGAGTATGTAGAGGAAAACCATGGCATTCATTACGATTTGGATGAGATTCCGGAAGATGATGAGAAGACTTTCGAACTGTATCAAAAGGGAAATACGATTGGAACCTTCCAGTTTGAGTCTGACGGAATGCGGAAATATCTCAAGCAACTTAAACCGACTTCGTTGGACGATCTCATTGCCATGAATGCACTCTACCGTCCCGGACCGATGCAGTTTATTCCTGAATATATTGATCGCAAACATGGCCGAAAGGAAGTAGAATACCCTCATCCGGATCTTGAAGAGTTGCTAAAGCCGACGTATGGCATCATGATTTATCAAGAGCAAATTATGAAAGCAGCTCAGAAAATAGCCAATTACTCGCTGGGAGAAGCCGATTTGCTGCGTCGGGCAATGGGTAAGAAGAAGAAAGAAGTGATGGCCGAGCAGCGTGAGATTTTTACGCGGCGCGCCATTGAAAATGGCGTCTCGGAGAACAAAGCCGAAGAGCTGTTCGATATTATGGCCGAATTTGCGAACTATGGTTTTAATAAATCACACTCGGCGGCTTATTCAGTAGTGGCATACCAAACCGCCTTTTTTAAGGCTAACTATCCGGCCGAATATATGGCAGCTGTGTTGAGCCATAACATGGGAGACATCGACAAGGTGTCGAAATTTATCGAAGAATGCTATCGCAATGGAATTACCGTGGATCCACCGAATATCAATACCGGACGAGGCAAATTTGTCAGCGTTGACGGGCGCATTCAGTATGGTATGGAAGCCATCAAGGGAGTTGGCTCCAATGCGGTTGAAGAGCTTGTGCAGGAACGAAAAGAGAACGGAAAGTATGAATCGGTCTATGACTTTGCACGTCGAATTGATTCGCGGGTATGTAACAAACGAACATTGGAAAGCCTGTTCCAGGCCGGTGCCTTCGATTGCCTGAATCCCAATCGGCGCCAGTTGATCCAGCATATGGAGGTAATTTTGAGTTACGGATCTCGTGTGCAGGAAATGGAAGATTCAAATCAATCCGACTTGTTTGGTGAGGCAGGGGACAGTGCCTCTGCAATAGATGAACCCAGGCTTGAGTCTGTCGAAACTTGGTCAAATATCGAGCGATTGAACAAAGAGCGGGAACTCATAGGTTTTTATCTGAGCGGGCACCCGCTTGATAAGTATAAAGAGGATGTTCAACTTTTCTGTTCACATACTCTTGCTCCTGAAGAATTGAATAACCTTAATGATCGTACGGAAGTACGCATAGCCGGCATTATTACCGAAGTGAAACGTGTTACCGATAAAAAAGGACGTCCTTTCGCTTTCCTTCAGATGGAGGATTTGTACGGTACTATAGAAGTGATTGCTTTTAATGATGTTTATGACCGAAGTATGGGTATGATTCAAGTGGATACCCTGGTGGTTATAGACGGCCATATCGATACTCGGAGAGGACATCCTCAGATTATTGCAGACAAATTTGAACGGATTGAAAGTATGCGGGAAAAATATCAGGATCAGATTGAACTTAAGTTGGATATCGATACTAATTATGTTGATGGTGGGGACCTGGAAGAGATGGCAAGACTTTTCAAAGAGCACCAGGGACAGACGAATGTTAGATTCAATGTATTGAGTAAGGAAGCGAAACGACCGTTTGCGATGAATGTCCGTAAATTTGTTGTGGATCCAAATGAAGAGCTGCTGGGGGGATTACGGTCAATAATTGGGGAAGATGCTGTTGCCTTAAATCGTAGTATTAAGTAAGATAAGTTTTTGTAATGAGTTCTATAGTAAGAACCGATGTGAAACTAATGTAGCATTATGCGATTTTCATAAAAAATTTATAGGTTTAAAACTTTAATAAATAAACGTAGAAGAAGAACAGTTATGAGTAAAGCGTTAAAATTTACAGATGATTCTTTTGAAGAAGATGTCCTGAAAGCGGATAGCGATAAACCTGTATTGGTGGATTTTTGGGCCGAATGGTGTGGTCCTTGCAAAATGGTTGGACCGATTGTCGAGGAACTCGCTAGTGAATTTGAGGGAAAAGCAAAAGTTGGTAAGGTAGATGTGGACTCCAACCCCGAAACTTCCACGAAATACGGTATTCGCAGTATTCCTTCACTATTGATTTTTAAAAATGGAGAAGTTGTTGATCAAATTATAGGTGCGGTACCCAAATCAAAGCTGAAAAAGCAATTGGAAGCTCAACTCTCCAATTAATAAGGTTTTCAATTTACGATTGAAAGGCGGTGGATTCACCGCCTTTTTTATTTTTGAATAAGTTTAATTTCCGATTTTAACCTTGTCGGATAATCCTTTATGTGTCCAGGTGGTAGGTAATTGTAACCTTCGTTCCTTTGTGAGTAAATTCCAATTTATCGGCATACTGTTCAATAAGGTAGACTCCCCGTCCTCCCTCATTAAGCAGATTCTCTTCTTTCAAAGGGTCCGGTATCGAATTGGGATCAAAGCCTCCGCCTTCATCTTGAACACTGATTGTCAGGATTGAATTTCCTTTATCATATTGGGATTTGATCGTTACATGTTTATCCGGATCTTCTTTATTCCCGTGGATGATGGCGTTATTTACGGCTTCGTTGAGAGTGAGCATGATACGATTGTAATCGTCGTCATCAAAATTCGCCCAACCCTGCAATTCTTTGACGAAAGGCTCCACTCGCTTTATTTCATCAAATGAAGAATTAAGGACAAGCATTTTTGTATCTAATTCAGGCATAGAAATTAATAAAAAAAGCATCCCGCGTAGCGGGATGCTAAAATTGATTAGGCGTAAAGCCCACGCATTTTAAGCGTCATTGCAACTTTATTGATACCAAAGACATAGGCTGCCTGTCGAAGGGTAATATCGTACTGCTTCCTTACATCGAAAAGATTATCAAAGGCATTACGCATCATCCGATTTAGCCGGCGGTTGACACGTTCCTCAGTCCAAAAATAACCTTGACGATCTTGTACCCATTCAAAATATGAGACGGTTACACCGCCGGCATTGGCTAAAATATCAGGAACAACCATGATCCCTTTATCCTCAAGAATGGAATCAGCGTTTGCAGTTACGGGGCCATTGGCTCCCTCGGCAATTATTTTTGCATTGATATTACCGGCATTATGTTTATTAATCTGATCCTCTTTAGCGGCAGGAATCAAAACATCACATTCAAGCTGCAATAATTCTTCATTGGTGATCTTTTCTGCCTCGGAATATCCTTCGAGAGAGTTGTTGTTCTCTTGGGCATATTTCATCGCATTCGGGATATCGATGCCATTTTCATTGTAATATCCGCCGGTGATGTCACTAATGGCAATAATTTTTGCGCCTTGTTCATACATCAGTTTCGCAGTGACCGAGCCTACGTTACCGAAACCTTGTACTACAACGGAACATTTGTTGGGCAGAATACCGGCTTTATTCAGGGCGGCAAGTGTTACAGTTACAACACCACGTCCCGTGGCTTCTTTGCGTCCCTGTGAACCACCAAGGATAATTGGTTTACCGGTAACCACTGCTGTTTCCGTTTTGTGAGCATTCATGCTGTAAGTGTCCATAACCCAAGCCATGATTTGCTCATTGGTGTTCATGTCGGGTGCCGGGATATCCCTGTCGGGTCCGAAGACTTCCAGTAAATTAGCTGTATAACGGCGTGTCAGCCGTTCCAGTTCACTATTGGAAAGTTGTTTGGGATCGCATCGCACACCGCCTTTTGCACCGCCAAACGGTACATTGACGATTGCACACTTCCAGGTCATCCAGGCAGCAAGGGCTTTTACCTCATCGATAGTAACGTCGGGAGCATATCGGATACCGCCCTTTGACGGGCCTAGCAAGTTATTGTGAATAACGCGATATCCTTCAAATACCCTTATCTCTCCGGAATCCATTACGATGGGTATCGAAACGGTAACTTGCTTTACCGGACGTGCAAGGTATTGAAACATACCCTCGTCTAGCTCAAGTAATTCTGCAGCAAATCGAAATCTCTCCATCATAGACTCAAAAGGAGACTCTTCATCTAGTTTGGGGCCGGGCTCTTTATAATAACCGGTGGTATACATGTTTTTATTGTAAGGCATAAAGAGTAATAGAAAATCTGATGTTTATTATTGCATTTCTGTGGGATTGATATTACGATTTTTATCATAAATTCCCATCAAATTTAGCTAGAAAGGTATGAAAAATTACAAGAGGATTTAAGAAGAATTTTAATTGAAGGGAGGCGAATCATTCGGCATTTCTCGAAAGCGCTTACAAGCGGATACCCCATTTGGGGTACATGCTTTTCAATTTAAGTTATTATCGGAACCATTGAAGGGGCCATTACTGTTGCATTTGAATAAAATTTAATGTTGATTCTACACTGTAAAGTTAAAGAAAGCATGTCCCATGTTCATAAATGGGAGAATGTCTTAATAAAATTCAGATACTATGGACGCCAATGTTCTGGTATTAAATAAAGACTACCAGCCGCTCAGCGTATGTTCGGTTCACCGCTCGGTTAAGTTATTATTTCTAGACAAAGCCGAGATGTTGCATGATTATCCCGAGCGAAAACTACGAACGGTTTCTAAAGAATATTCCTATCCTTCGGTTATTCGGCTGCGTCGTTATATAAATATTCCTTACAATAAGATTGTGCTTTCCAGGCAGAATATCATGAAACGGGATGCCAAACAATGTCAATATTGTGGCGCTTCCCGTAATCTTACCATTGATCACGTGTTGCCCAAGAGCAGGGGAGGAAAAGATACATGGGAAAACTTGGTCACGGCCTGTGATGATTGTAATGTTTCTAAAGGAAATCGAACTCCAGAAGAAGCAAATATGCCGCTCAAACGGAAGCCTTTCCGCCCGATCCACATCACCTTTCTTCAATCAATACTGGGGGGCGTACAGGAAGATTGGAAGCCTTACTTGTATATGTAAACCGTTTAAAGAATTGTAAGCTAGTCAGCCATTACGGTTTTTCCTTCACATGAATTACATAAAAAAACCTTATTTTTATTAATTAATTCTGATTCACTTCAAGCATTACACTATGAGTAGTAAAGGACGGGTATTAGTGGCAATGAGCGGAGGGGTAGATTCTTCCGTTGCGGCTGTTATGCTCAAAGAACAAGGATATGATGTTATTGGAATTACCATGAAAACATGGGATTATTCTCGTGTTGGCGGTAAATCCGATAAAGAGACCGGCTGCTGTACGCTCGAGTCTATGAATGATGCCCGTCAGATTGCCGTCAAACACGGATTCAAACACTTTATCGTGGATATCCGTGATGAGTTTGGTGACTGGGTCATTGATCGATTTGTGGATGATTATATGAATGGTCGCACACCAAATCCGTGCGTATTATGTAATACTCACATCAAGTGGGCGGCCTTGTTGCGTCGTGCTGATAACCTGGGTTGCGATTTTATTGCAACAGGACACTATGCCAATGTCCGGGAAGAAAACGGAAGGTATGTAATTTCAAGGGGGCTGGATCCCAAAAAAGATCAATCATATGCTCTATGGGGGGTGAAGCAGGAGCACCTGGCTCGTACAAAATTTCCCTTGGGTATTTTTGAAAAAACAGAAATACGTGATCTTGCCGAAGAGTTTGGCCTAAACAAGGTTGCCAAGAAACCGGATTCCTATGAGATTTGTTTCGTGCCCGATGATGACTATCGCCGATTTTTAAAAGATCGTGTTGAAGGGCTGGAAGAACGGGTCAAAGGTGGAAAGTTTGTTGATCAGGAGGGCAATATTGTAGGGGAACATGAAGGCTATCCTTTTTACACCATTGGTCAGCGGCGGGGTTTGGATTTGGCTCTCGGTAAACGAGTCTATGTTACGGATATCAATCCCGAGACGAATATTATCACGGTAGGTGAGAAGAAAGATTTGGTAAGCGCAACCTGTCGGGCCAAAAACATTAATCTTAGCAAATATGCCAAAGTGCCCGAAGATGAGATGGAAATCACTGGCGCTATTCGTTATAACGATGATGGCGTAATCGGGTATTTGACACAGCTTAACGACGATGAAATCGAAGTTACCTTTCCCACCGGTCGTGAAGCCATAACGCCTGGTCAGGCAGTCGTCTGTTATGAGGGAAACGATGTAGTTGCCGGGGGTTGGATCCATAAAGTTAATGTGGATATGGATGTACTTGAAAACGTCTGAATACTCTAAAGCCTGCTCTTGTTGAGCGGGCTTTTTTATTTGAA
Source organism: Balneolaceae bacterium (assembly GCA_050117475.1). Classification (GTDB taxonomy): domain Bacteria; phylum Bacteroidota; class Rhodothermia; order Balneolales; family Balneolaceae; genus Fodinibius. The sequence goes on from JASFMR010000065.1 coordinate 17,271, forward strand.
ACATTCTATTTATTTAAGGGGTACAAAAGAAAGCCAAATTCTGATAAGTAATTACATTCCCTTACCATGAAAAAAGCAATCTATTATTTGTCGGCCATGCTACTGGTCGTTTGTATATCACAGCCCGCTACTGCCCAGTTTGAAGGAAAAATTAGCTTTAATAGTTATGATTATTCGGCGGATGGAAGTAAACAGAAACAAGATGAGTTTACACTTTATATAACTTCTGATCGCATTTTGTTACAGGGTGATAATAATTACCAGGTGATGGGGTCCATCAATACCGAAGGGGTACTGGTACGCCTTGATTTCAAGGATTTTGTTTTCTTGACAGGCGATAACCAGGCACTGAAAATCTCCAAGTCTGACATAACCTCCATGATGAATATGTTTGGCGGCAATGATGATTCAGCCGGCAATGATGCAGATGATATTGATTATAACCGTACTGGTGAAACTAAAACCATAGATGGTTATAATTGTGAGAAATTTATTTTTTATGAGAAAGATGATAAAAACCGTCAAACTGTAGTTTGGATGACAAAAGATATAGATGTAAACTGGGGAATGCTTGGCGAACCGTGGGGGAATAATGCAGACGAAATAATTAGAGCAGGGCTCCCGACGGACATTGTGTTTAAAGAGAAATACTTCCCACTGAAGGCCGAATCATATAAAGGGGATAAGCTGGTGTCGATGCTTGAGGCCACTGATATTAAAAAATCACCTGTCGCAAGGGCTATGGTACAAGTACCATCCGGAGTAAAGGTCTTGAGTTTCCAGGATTACCTGTTTCAAAAGATGAGCGAGCAATAGGTTTTAACTCCAGGCTTTCAAACTCACTACTTATTTGCTTTCATATTTCCCATGAGGTACATGTCGCCCGTAGGTTGAGGGACACCGCCTTTCGGCTCAAGAGTAACAGCAAAAGCGTTGGCTGATTGTTTGTCGGTCTTTGCCATCTTTTCAATTTTGAAAAAATTATCCCCGTTATTTTCTGTCGCAAATACGCCGGCACTGACAGGTTTATTGTCTTTGATAAGCCATAACTGGTAGGTCTTGTCTTTGGGCACCGGCGGTAAATTGGATACCTGGAGCAAGGCTTGTTGGTTTTCCGGATCCCAAATTACCTTTCCATAACCATTGGGATTGGCGTCCATTCCCGCCATAAGAATCATATCGATATCCTGTGCTCCTAAAATGGAAAGCATTTCGTTTTTCTTTTGAAGCTCATTCTTAAGCTGGACAATTACCGTTTCTTTGCTATCAAGCAACGACTCTTTTTTTGATATCTGAGAACGCAGGTTAAAGGAATAAAATATCAGGCTAAGAGTTACAATTAATAATGCAAACGAAGCAGCTACAGCAAATGATTGCCATTCAAAGCCGCTTTCCTCTTTTAATTTGGAGGGAGACCCGGTTGCCGTACTTTTGTCAGTGCCTCCAGTTTGGATCTGAGCCATTACCCGTTTCTTCAAGGATTCTGGTGGCTCATTTGGCTCTATTGTAAAAGCCAGCTGATTAGCTGTAGAAGACAAACGTTGGTATAGATCCAATTCTTCATCCGTCGCTTGTGCCAGCATGTATTCAAATTCCCTGCGATCATTTTCATCCAGCGCGTTTAAAACGTAACTCGCACAAAGCTCTTCAAACTTTTCATTATGCGATTTTTTGTCAGCCATCGGTCGATATAAATTTTCCTAAAATACTTTCCAGTTTTATCATTCCCTGTCGGGTTCGTGTTTTTACTGTTCCAAGTGGAATATTCAAATAGTCAGAAATTTCTGACTGTGTCATGCCTCGATAATATGCAATTTTAATAACTTCGCTTTGCTTTTCGGGGATTTCATCCAGTGCTTTTTTAACTAATTCAGCACGGTCAGAAAAAATGGTTGTTTTCATCGGATCATATGTATCCGTTTTAAGCGAGAAAAGTGGTTCATGGATACTTACAGACTGTTTTTGTGTTTTGTATCCTTTTGACCGAATCCGATCTATAGCTTTATTACGAGCCAATGTAACTATCCAGCTATAGACATTCCCTCTGTCTTCATCAAAAGAGTCGGCTTTGTTCCAAATTTTAACAAAAATTTCCTGTAGTACATCTTCTGTCTCCTCACGCTTTTTAACGATTGCAATAACTAAGCTAAAGAGCAGTTTTTTATATATATCATATAGCTCTTCAAGGGCATCCGCATCGCGCTGCTTAATACGTCTCATCAAGGACAATTCATCATCGGAATTGCCGCGAATCATTTTTCCGAGGGTGGCAAGTAATAAAAATATTAACACGTGGCTATTCTCTTATGTACTACTATATACTACGCAAGAAGTTGTTGAGTAGATTTGTTGGCAAAAGAAATTTGATCAAATCCTAAAATTCTATTAGGCTGAATCTGCGAAAATATAATAAGAACTTTTGAACAATCTGAATTTTGCCCTGGCTTCTTAAAATGTCTTTGGCGGTGTCGGTTTTGATGGTCCCGGCAGTTATGTATCTAACTTTGCGGTTTTATTCGGTTGCTCGTCTGATTCTTGGTTTCGAAAGCTGGAAAAGGGCGATTATCCCCGCTGTCTTTTGGTCTTTTTATTTGTTTCCTATCACTGCACTTATCTATTATTTTGTAGTCGGTGATATTGATGTTTTACGGTTTCCCAAACTACTGACCTATTGGTTTTGGTTTGGATTGGTATTTGTTTATCTGTTGGCAACTTGGGTCATTTTGGCCGATGTGATCAAATGGGTTATCCATTTATTCAGTAACAGCAAGTCACTTGTCGACCGGTTACATGCCTGGACTTTATTGCTTTGTTGTGTCCTCCTATTCGGGTTTACAGCATGGAAGGTTTATAATAATACTACCGAGATATCTACCCGAAGTGTTAATCTGCATATAGAGAATCTGCCCCCTGAATTAGAGGGTTTTAAAATTGTACATATATCCGATATACAGGGCGATGAGTATACGGGTCCCCTC
>JASFMR010000066.1:0-20127 GCA_050117475.1 Balneolaceae bacterium
TATCCCGGTATGCACCTGCAGATTAACCAGATTCTAACTTAATATTTAGTTTCCTGCCTATTCAACGGTGAATTTTTTCCATAACTGTTTGCCTTGTTCAACTTGTACGATCCAGGCATATTGGCCGGGTTTATCAATATCGACAGAAAAATAAGCCGGGCCCGCCTCTGCATCTGCATAATAAGTGCTTACTCCGCCGAGAAAATCAACGGGGGCCGGTGTTCTTAGGCCGCCAACACGGTACCAATCCAGCCAGGTATTTACAGCTTGCAAGTTGGTATCCTTATTTAACTTTATAAGATGAATGTTCCTGTGCACCGGTCTGCCGTCATTGCCTTCATCCAAATTCAGGGCAAAGGTATGACGGCCTAAACTTGCACTCCAGTTTACCTCTATTTCATTTTGGTGTAAGGTAATATTTGATTCAGGAGCCGGCTCTGAACTGTTTGCAGATTCTTCAGTAACGGTAATCGGTCTTGTCATACCTCTGCTGAGGTGAATAAAACCGTCGGAAGTCTTTGCCCAGCAGTCCAGCGTATATTTTCCGGGTTCCATGTAGATGGTTTTCTCGGCAGATCGTCCGGGAGATACGAGTCCCCGGGAACTCAAATATTTTACTTCGTCTGACCATTCGGGCAACAGCTCGTCTACCCTGGAATGGATCTCTGAAGATTCAAATTTGCCATCCTGAAATTCTTTCAAAACGGTTTCCCAGGCCCCAACATATTCATCAAGGTATTCTTGATAGCTGACGCCATCGGGGATACGTCCAATACTTAATTCATGCGTATTATTAGCTTCTTCATTGTTCAAAACAAAGGTAATCCATCCGGAATGAATTTCGTTTGGTGCCATGAAAGCATAGTCGGTTGCTTTTACGGTAACTTTATAGTGGCCCTGTTTTCCAATCAACTGCGATTGTATAGCACTATTGGGTGTTTGATCAGGATATTGTGTGGGTTCAATATTTTTGGTCGTTAGCATCTTGCCATTGAATAGGAACAAGATCATGACCCCGGAAAGAAAAGGAAAAACATTTAAGCTTCTGTATCTATGGGGAAAATTCCAAAAATGATTTACGACTTTTTCAACGTTTCTGACAAAATAATAAAACCACATAACGTCCATATATTTTTATGAATGCTTAAGGATAAAGCCAAGATATAAAAGGCTTTAGTGTCTCCGTATTTAATATATAGAAATAGCTTATTTATTTCGTCAGATACAAGTAGAACCATGGAAAGCCATCATGAAAATAAAATTTTAGCTTTAAAAGAGCGGAAAATATATAATGAGAGCCTGTAAACTCAAACAGCTATTGATAGCAATTACCTTTGTGAAGAGTATACTATAATCCCAATCACTTCATGGGGAAGCTATCAATTGAACAGATAAAAAAATATCGGCATCGACGAGCGTATTATCCAGGATACTGGATATATTCTCCCAATAGGTTCCCTGATATGAAACATTCCATGAAAACCGGTTAATTTTAAAGGTCGCATAAAATTTCCACCCCGTTTGTTGAGCTGTTTCTTGGGAAGCGATAAAAGAAATAGGCTTACTCACATTACGGATGGATAATTTTCCGTAGACTTTGATATTGTTGTCCTTCCTGGGTTCTGTCTGGGTAATGTCAAATGTGGCCGTGGGATATTTCTCAACATAAAAAAAGTCCTTGCTCTTGAGATGGTTTCTAAGCCTTCTTCTGGGCACCGGCTCATGCTTTGGGATGTCGGTTATAGCTATCGAATTCATATCAGCGACAATATGCCCCCCTATCATGTGGTTATCTTTAAACAAGAGGTATCCCTTGCTCAGTTTTAAGGTTCCTTTGTGCTTCCCCGACTGCCACATTTCGGTGATTTTCCACAAAATAAGGGATCGGTCGGTATCTATGGGAACTGTAATAGTTTTAGTGGTATCCTGGTGCAAATATACAATGGGATCGGCAGTTGCGGAATGGGCATCGGGAATGTTCCCAAATGCCACAAAAACCAAGCATGACAAAAGTGAAGACAGGTAATTACTCATAACCGGGAACATTCAATCCCAGGATTATATCTCTGTACCCAACCCATAAGCCTTTCTCTTTCTCTAACGTCATGACCCCGCTGCTGCCGCCTCTTGGAGAGTCGGGATTTCGTTGCTCATCAGTAAGCAACGGGTCACCTTCAAAAAGATAGCTGCCCAGCCAGTAGTATTTTCCATTGGGCTCCAGAATAAGGGGATGAATATGGGCCGGCGCTGATCTGTTGGGATAGGTGCCTGGTTTCAATGTATAAAAGGTATATCTGCCGTCCTTACCTGTTTTTATCCAACCACGGATATGTCCGTGCCGTCTTGCCCAGCCCGTTTCATTCCCCAGGGTTTCGTAAACACCCTTTTGGTTGGTATGGTAAATATACAAGATGACATCGGAGGCTGGCGTTTTCCCATCATTTTTGTATATGGTTCCGGTAATTTTGAGTTTGGGGCCGTCCCGGTTAAAATCGGGTAATGTATCTACTGGGGTCAGTGTAATATCACCATATTCGAAAACCGCTTCACAGCCTTCGCAGGGACGACCGACGAGTGTAGCATTCTTTTGTCGATCAGGCGTTTCCTGTGCGTTTAAAATTTCAGTTCGGCAAAAGCAGACAAACAGGAGAGCCACGATTGCCGGGTAAAAGCGTTTCAATGGAATCATATTGCTCTGGCGTTATTCGTTCTTATTCATGATTTGCGTCAGCATGGAAAACGGTACAGTAGCTGTGTTACTTCCCAAAAAATTAAAAAAGCAGATACTTAGAAAGGTGAAAAGCGGTTGGTTTTACTAAGCTGAGTATTTTTTATGCTGAGTGGAGGACTATTGCTCCAATTTGTTTTTTACGTCCCGGCTGTAATTCCGGCTTAACCGCAGCTCCGTTCCATCCTTCATCTTGATATCGTAATCCCCAGTCAGTCTTGAAGTCAGCTCGGAAACATAGTCCAGGTTGACGATAGTGGATCTATGGATACGGACAAACTGGTCCGGATTCAGTTTCTTAAGGACATCTCTCAAATTTGAAGAATAGAGATAGGTTTTTTCAGGGGTATGAATAGCAATATATGGATGGTCGGTATCTATCCACTGTATACGATTGGTTTCTACCGGAATAAGTGTCTTACCCTCACGAATTGAAAGCTTGTCGATATACCGGGCAGAACCGTTTTCAAGCTGGTCCACCTTCTCTTTGAAATGATGAGACCAAACGATAAGAAATGTGATTAATCCATAAACCGAAAAAACCAAATAATAATCTTCTGTAAAGGTTTCGTTTATCATTCGGTAAAACTCAAAGGTGTGATGCAAGAGCAATCCCGAGATGAGAAATATAGCAGCTGAAAATAATATCAAATGGACTGAACCCAATACGAACGATGAGATGAGACATATCTTCCATACCGGAGATCGTCTGTTATGCGGCAGAATCAAATGTTGGTAAATCCTGAACGATAAACCGGAGAGGGGAATAAAGAACAGCCAGAAAGTATTAAATAAGATGGATTCTGACAGGTAAAAAGATGCATTGTTGAATGCGGTCCCCAGGTAATTTTGTAGGATCGCTGCCCCATAGACGAGGATCCAGAACAAAGAAAACAAATGTACGGATCGAAGGGATGTGACGGAAGAATCTCCTCCCTTAAAAAGGTTTCCGTATTGTATCGCTGTTAAAGCTGGGTCGTCCATACGTTACCATTTAGCTGTTGAAACTAGGCAATATTGAAATTAAGTAATTTGCATCCGGAATACCTAACGCATTACAAAAAACGACAGCAATGGAATCACCTCAGTGAGGGCAAGGGGAGGATGCAGGCCAATTATGGAAATAAATTTACCGAGCCCGAATGTAGGTACTGATATAACAATCGAAACATTCATCAGATAATATGAGCGTGTCTTTACCTTGGAAAGTTGCTTTTTGATTGGGGGAAAAGTTATCATCTTCTGTATAATAACTAATTATGACGTCCCCATCTTTTTCTTTCAATGAATATCTTCCCTTTTGAACTAATGTATCTGCCTGGTAAGAAAGAAAGGTGTAATCCGAATTAAAATTAAAATAGCGATTCGGTACACCCGTTGAATCGGGTGTTATAGTCTTTCCGCCAAATCCGCCTGAAGAACGAATCCATTCCCACCGGCCAACGATTTTCGATGGGCTTGATCCGCCGACGAAAATGGAACAAGAATTAAAAATCATGGCTAACAGTATGAAAGAAATACGTTTTAGTTTCATAGGCCTCCGTTTACTATGACTACACATCTGAGGCCATACATAACTATTCGGAAACGAAATTTTAGCGGGGCAACAGCCAAATAGATCGTACCAGTGAAAAGGAAGGATTTTTGTTTGGAATTATACAAAAGTCATTTAAACACTTTTAAAACACCTAAAATGCATCCAGGTCCTTTCCAATGGTCACCTTGCCTTTATACCCGCCTTTCCTTATTCCATTTAACAGCACACTGTCAGATGCACCGGAACGGATTATATGGGTAAGTATTAAAACCTTGGGTTGTACGCGGTTGGCAATTTTCCCAAGTTCAACATCTGAAGTATGGAATACTCTGCAGTACTGTGGCCAGTATTCACCGCCGGGACGGTCTTCGGGCTTCAGCGTTTCTGCTGCATACACTTCGTGGATTAAAACATCTATTCCTTTGGATGCTTTTACCAGGGCTTCGCAGGGACGTGTATCGCCGGAGATGACGATGGAACGATCCGGGGTATCAATTCTGTAACCGTACGCTTCTTTCCATTCTCCATGTAACACGGGAATAGCCGTTATTTTTACACCGGCACTGTCATAAACAATCCCGGGGTTTATTTCATGCACATTTACGTTCAGATACGCACGTTTTTCTTTTTCCAGGCCATTGACCCTTATGTTGATATCTTCGGACCATGCTTTCAGTAACAGATCGGTCATTCTTTGTAAGCCGTGAGGCCCGTAGACCTGTAAGGATTTTTTTCGTCTCATGATCCATGATGTAAGAATCAGATCCGGATAACCCAAGGTGTGATCGCTGTGCAGGTGAGTAATAAAAGTGGCATCGGGTCCGCTTATGGGGAGTTTTGCTTCATTCATCCTTCTCTCGATCCCGGAACCCGCATCAAAGAGGAAAAACCGTTTGCCGTAAACAACGGCAGTGGCCGGACCCGAATGGGCGGGACTGGGATAAGGAGTTCCTGTTCCAAGCAGAATGATCCTTGTCTTTAATGAATCAGGGTACTGATACTTAGCCGCCAGCTTGGGGACAGATAAACCCATGACCAGTATGGAGCAAAATAAAGCTTTTAAAAACCTGTGCATTTTAAACTCATTATTTTTGTTATTAAAAAATCCGGCGCTAAAATCATGTACAGCCATAGTTTCTTGCCCGAGCATTTGTACCTTCTGTTGTAGCCACCTCGGACAACGTGATCAATTGATGGCGAAAAAAATTATGTTACCTAAAAAGAAATAAAGGTAGCACACTGCGTAATATTTATACCCTAAATGAGCCGCGGAAACCACGTGTGGAATAGTAAGATTGTGCACCGTTGTGGTATACGAAGACTTTTCCGTAGCGGCGATCACAAAAGAGGGCACCGTCGAGTATTCTAATATCAGGAGGCGTTTTTACCCAACTTGATGTTTTCGTATCGAAACTTCCAAGTTTCTGCAACTCTCGATATTGGTTTTCCGTCAAAAGCTCAATGCTCATAGCCGCTGCCATATCATCAGCATTATTTCTTGGTTTATGCTTTTTCCTTGATTCCTGACCTTCACGGTCATAACAAACACTTCTACGGCCTTTGGGGCTTTCCACTGAACAATCATAAAAAATATATTCGCCCGTTTCTTTATCATGGCTAACAACATCAGGCTCACCGCCGGTTCTCTCCATTTCATTGAGCGACCACAGTTTTTTAGTATCAGTTTCCAGCTTAGCTTGTACTTGTTCCCATTCGTGCTCCTTATGGCGATTCATATTTTTCTCAAAACGGGTTTTCAATGTCCTGAGTATTTCTGCATGCAGTTTTGGGGACAACTCATTTCCGTTGCTATTCATATTGTTAATAGAGTTGAAATTGGATTAGTGCGCCGATTATGTGAAGGTTCTCAGTTTTATTTCATAACTCAGTGATTGGTCCGCGCTCGGGGTATAGTGGATAGAGCATTTCGTAAACTTCTTTTCTAGTTTCTGTTGCCTCGTATGCTTTTGGGATTGTTTGGGCTAACTCTGTTTCTTTAAACTTGGATAATGCGTTCTGATCCTTAAAAAAATAAACTCCGCAGTAATCCCCTGTTGAATTATCGCGTCCATAAATCTTCTGGATCAGTCCCGGTACTTCTTTAAAATGAGGGCGGCGTTCAATTAAACGACGTTCTAGTTCGGCTTGATCAAGTTTGGATTTAACACGCACAAATAATATAGCTGCCATTTCTTTTCTTTCCTCGTTTTAGGTGTTTTATGATCTGTCATCAGGTTGTCTTTTACGCAAACACATCGCTCCGAAAATAACCGGGCAGAAGATTATCTTTTCAATTTAGCAGACAAAACAAGAATCGCAAAGGAATAAGCAAGCATAGGAAGTGTGTCCAGGTTTCGTCCCCTCAAAGAGTAAGAGACTAGTTGAAATCAATTGATTTCGGCTCTAACCTTTGGGAAGAATCAGTTGCTATTCGTTGGATGCATGATACATTTTTTCCCCGGCGGTAATCTTTATGGGGAGCCGGTTTTGAGATGGAGGCAGAGGACAGGTGGCAAAATCGGTAAATACGCAAGGCGGATTGTAGGCTTTGTTGAAATCAATATAGGTGATGCCATTCTGGTCGGGAGTGGGACTGTAAATAAACCGGCCGCCGCCATACGTACTGTCGCCGTTGGTTTTGTCTCCGACGATGATAAAGAATTCGTCATCTTTGTCGGGACTGCCCAGCGGGGCCAGGCTGTACTGCTTTCCGTCAATGGTAAAGTTAAGCGTCCCATAGAGGGAATCCTGGAATACTTCCCCCATAACATCAGGAATGGAAATGGTTTTGGGTTCTTCAAATCGATTAAAGGTGGCTTTTACCCGCCACTTTAGGGATACGGGGAACCGATCAATGCCGTGAAATGAAGTAAAATTGGGGTTCTTGGCATCCTTAAGACGAATATAATAATGTTCCCTGCGCTTAATGACATACCAGAAAAGTGAATGATAGCGCAGTACGGTTGGCTCCTCGACTTGTTCACTGGTCTTCATCGTGATCTCTGATGCCGTTTGACCCTCATTGGTGATATGAACACCGGGGGCGACGGTTATCTTGAAGATGCTGTCTCGCCTTGAGATTATGCCCATTTTAGCAGCAGCCTTGGGCGGAAAAATGATATCATTTGTTGAGTCGGAACCGAAGGTATGGGTACCTTGCTTTACCTCATACAGGCCCGCCAGGCTAAGCCAGCTATCCTCCTGTTTAAGCGATTCGATTCGCTTTTGGTGCCACCCGTTGACTTCGGCAAGATATTTGTTATGATCCATTTTAGGATCTTTTTTCCCACAAGCGGTGAGCAGGGAGACGAGGACAAACAAGATGATGGAAATAAATAATGCATTAAAATGGTAATTCATGGCCGTTATAGAAGAATATTTTGTCGGTATGTTCAACGCCGAATGTAAGAAATTATGTTATTAGCTACGAAACTGTATTTCAATTTCCAGGCGCCTGCAGATCTATTAATAGGACTTTTTTTGCTCCTTTGCTACCTTTTATTATGGCAACAAAATCACAATGGACCCAAGTTGACAAGCGCAGGCTGGAGCTTACCAACCTTGATAAGGCCATGTATCCTGAAAGCGGCATTATCAAGGCCCGTGTTATTGAGTATTACCTCAAAATAGCTCCAACTATTTTATACCACATCAAGGGAAGGCCGTTGACGCTTATCCGTTACCCGGATGGCATTACTGGACCATATTTTTACCAGAAAAACCGACCTGAATGGTCCCCGAAATGGATTGACTTTGTGACGCTCGGAGAGGAAGAGAAGAAAGATTATATCCTGGCTACAGAAAAGGCGACGCTGGCATGGCTGGCAAACCTGGCCGCCCTGGAGTTACACCAGATGCATAGCCGCGGTCCTCATTATGAACTTCCGGATTATATGGCTTTCGATTTGGATCCCCCCGAGGACCGTCCTTTTCGAGAAGTTATCGAGGTAGCCTACCTGTTGAAAGAGCACATTGAAGATTATGGGTACGTTCCATTTGTGAAAACGACAGGGGGCAAGGGACTGCATATTGTGGTTCCTATCATGGCTAAATGGGATTTTTCGACCGTCTTTAAGGCAGCCGAGGATATAGCCCGGCCTTTTGTGCAGACACACCGGAAAATAGTGACGCTACAGATCAAGAAAGCTGCAAGAAAGGGCCGCATTCTCGTTGATATATATCGTAACAGGAATGGACAGAGCATTGTCTGTCCATTCAGTTTGAGAGGCCGGGAAAAAGCGCCCGTTTCCATGCCGGTTTATTGGAATGAATTAGCATCAGTTGAAGAAGCTACTCAGTTTAATTTGGAAAATACTGCGGAAATAGTCGGTGATATGGGTGATGCATGGGAGGGCATCGGGGGATATGCTTCAGAACTTCACACCCAGCGCAGTAAACAGGAACGAAAAAGGAATTATTCTTCCACAGGCCGTGTCAAAACGCCGGCGCAGCTGACGACTTACAGCCAAAAAAGGAACTTCACAAAAAGTCCGGAACCTGAAGGAAGGTTGGCAAGCGGGGAAGGGAACCGGTTTGTGATTCATCGTCATCATGCTTCGCGCTTGCATTACGATTTGCGACTGGAGCAGGAGGGGGTTCTTAAATCATGGGCGGTGCCGAAGGGGATGCCGCCCCGTCCGGGCGTTAAACGGTTGGCGGTAGAGACAGAGGATCATCCTCTTGAATACCTGGCGTTTGAAGGAACAATCCCAAAAGGAGAGTATGGGGCCGGACAGATGTGGGTGTTTGCCCTTGGCAGGTATGACATCACTAAACAAAAAAAAGATGGCATGTACTTTCGGCTGGAAAGCCCGGAATTGAGCGGCGAATACCGTATGCACCGGATGAAAGACAAAGAGTGGCTCCTTGAGAAAGTAGAGCAACCCCAGGTTGACTGGCTTATTGATGTTATACAACCCATGCTCTCCGAGAGTGTCTCCAGGGCTCCCGTTGGCGGTAGCTATATTTATGAGGTCAAATGGGATGGAATCCGGGCCCTTATTGCTATTGAAGACGGACAATTGCGAATTCAAAGCCGCAATAACAATGATATCACCCGTCAGTTCCCTGAATTGCAGATCGCCGATAAAGCGTTTCGTGCAACGGACGGCCTTTTTGATGGAGAGATAGTATCATTAGATGCGGAAGGCAAGCCGCAATTCAAGTCAGTGATCAACCGGCTTATGACATCCAATGAAACATCAATCCGTCGCCTTTCTCAATCTAAGCCTGTTCATTGCTACCTTTTTGACTGCCTCTATCTCGATGGACGTACGATAATCAATGAACCTTTGTTGAGAAGGAAAGAATGGCTTGAAGACAGCTTGAGAGGTAACACGGCTTTCAGGTTCAGCGACCATTTTGAAGACGGACGGGCATTGTTTAAGGCAGCAAAAGAGCATAAGCTTGAAGGGATTATGGCTAAGAAAAAAGACGGCCGCTACCTTCCGGGAAAACGGTCGGATTTATGGCTTAAAATAAAAGTCCGCCAAACAACGGAGTGCCTCATTATTGGATATACACAGGGGAAAGGGGATCGGAGAGATTATTTTGGGGCGCTCCATCTGGCCGAGCAGACAAATGGTGAGTTGCATTATCGAGGCAAGGTGGGGACGGGGTTCAGCGATGCCGTGATCAAAGAGATCGATAAAGAAATAAAGAAGCGTGATACCATCAAGAAGCCGGTGCCGAATAAGGTAGAAGATGAGCGCAATAGTACCTGGATTGAGCCTGAAATTGTGGTCGAAGTCAGTTACTCCCGGTTAACACCGGATCATATTTTGCGTGAGCCCGTATTCTTGCGCCTTCGTCCTGACTTATCGATTTAGATGATGAGCAAGGTAGTATTTGTTCTTTGGTAAGAGATGAATATCGTGGTGGGAGTATTAAGAATTTAAAACTGCTAAATAAATAAAATTTAGTATCTTACAATTAACTATTATTCATTTTGACCAGTATGCGATCAGTTTGGAAAGGACATATACAATTCTCACTGGTAACCATCCCCATAAGGGTTTATAATGCATATGAGTCGGGGAAGAAGCTGCGCTTTAATCTATTATCCAAAGAGGGGCATAATCCCGTAGGATATGAAAAGAAGGATAAAGTAACAGGCAAACCGCTCAGCAGCGAAGATATCGTCAAGGGATATGAATACGGGGAGGGGCAGTATGTAATTGTAACGGACGAAGACTTCCAAAAAGTGAAATTAAAAAGCACCCGGGTTATTGAAATTGAAGGATTTGTAGACGAGGAAGAAGTACCGCCCGCCTTGTTTGACAGCCCGTACTTTATCGGGCCCGATAATGAGATTGCAGCTAAACCCTATCAACTCTTTGCACAGACGCTGAGAGAAACGGGGAAAACCGGTGTTGGCAAAGTTGTACTTAGAGACCGGGAACACCCAGTACTGGTAGCTCCAATGAATGGGATGATGATGATGTATAAGCTCCGCTACCCGAGTGAGGTTCGGGATATCCAGGAAGTCCCGTTTATAGAAGAGCAGGAGGTCAATAAAGATCAGCTCAAACTGGCCAAGACCCTGGTCGATTCTATGTCTAAATCGTTTTCGGACATTGAAATGAGAGATCACTATTACGAAGCTCTCAAAGAGATTATCGATGCAAAAATCGAGGGCAAAGAAGTGGTTACCGTATCTGAAGCAGAACCCGAGACGGTCGATATCATGACAGCCCTGAAGGCCAGCATTGAATCAGCTAAAAAGCCGATGGAAAAAGCAAAAGGGGCTTCCAAAAAAGGGGCAGCCAAGAAGTCGAAAGAAAAGAAAACAGGGTAGTATTTTAATCGATGAAAATTTATCGTTTACCGGCATCCGATCCTAAAAAATTTGGCCCCAAACGGGTGCAGTCTCGGCGAAATAGAACGCTGGAAGAGCATGGCCAGCTCAACCTTTTCTCGGGAAAAATATTCGAATTGAATGCTGGTTCCCCTTTTGAATCCGCATTAAAGTATGATGAAGCCGGAGAGTATTTAAAAGCCCAAGAATGGTATCTGAAGGCAGTGGAGGCGGAGGATTCGACGGCCGACGCCTATTGCAACCTTGGAATCATTGCCTCTGAAGAGGGCCGGTATGCCGAAGCTGTGGACTACCTGACCTTATGTCTAAAGCATGATCACCGTCATTATGAAGCCCATTTTAACCTGGCCAACATTTACAGTGAGGCCGGTAACATAGCATTGGCTAAATTCCATTATCAAATAGCGATTAAACTTGAGCCCGGCTTTTCCAACAGCTATTTTAACCTGGCTCTTCTACTGGTTGTGAATCGGGAATATGAAGAGGCGATCAAAAAATTGAAGAACTACCTGCAATTGGTGCCCGAATCGGAGCATGTGCCGGCACTAGAACTGATAGAAAAACTTTCAGATCTCAAATAGCCGTGGTCAGTCTAAATGCAAATCCAAGGCAACTTCTTCATATTTTTTAAAAAAGAGGGGCGTTAATAAAGCTGCCAGGTAGCAAAGAATTCCGATGACGGTAAAGAGGATTCCGATATTCATATCGTAGTCAAGGGCATGCATACTGACCAGCAGATTGTGCCAGTCGTGTGCGCCTTTATCAAGTCCGCCTATCAGGGGCAGTTGACGGGCGCCGCCGTCGGCCGCATAAGCTGCTACATCAAGCCAGCTGCATCCGATTAGGCAAAAAGAAAGTTGAATGCCAATTTTTTTACGATTAAACCAGAAAAAAGCCAGTATTGCGGTTGGCAACAGGATTTGAAAGAGCGAGCCGCCAAGGATGGTTATAAACCGATTCCCGAAAATTCGGAAAAAGGTATGTCCGGCCTCATGTACAATAAGGAGGAAATTATCCGCAAAAAAATAGACAATGTTCAATGGGAAGGGATACCGGTAGTTCACTGCAAAGAAGATATTAAAGCGCAGGGCCCAGTAAATTTGATGGATGGAATAAAGAATAAATGGCAGCATGAGCAGGGAACACCACCATTTCTTGAACAAGTTGACAGCCAATGATTTTATACGGTCCGTATCCATAAACGTAGATCTATTTTCCACGAAGATACGAGAATAAAGAGACTTTCAAAGGGCGGGCATACTGGAAATGATCCTTGCGGAAGCTTGCTTCTTCAAAAAAGAAAAGCAAAAAAGGTAAAAAAGAGCGGACGAGGGGAATTGAACCCCCATCTCCAGCTTGGGAAGCTGGCATCTTACCACTGGACCACGTCCGCTTGACGCTTAATTATACACTTTTTTTTCGGACTTTTTAGAAAATTTTTCTTCCCATGATTCCTGGTTTTTCTTTGCATCTTGGATATAACCCGTATGCTTAATGGCGCTTATGATAGCTTTGTTGATTGAAGAAGCCGGAAAGCTCATCGGGCGTATGACATCCATAAATAAAACGACTCTGATACCGTCAGTGTCGTTCCATACTTCGTGATCATAGGTATCGTCGAACATTATGCCTTTGCCTTCCTCCCAGTGAGAATAAATATTATCGACCCGTATGCGGCATTTTTCTTTGGGTTCTGGGACCAGTAAGCCAAGATGATAGCGAAGGAATCCTTTATATACCCCGCGGTGGTGGGGAATATGTTTACCCGGTTCCAGAATGGAAAAGAAAGCAGTGGTCATACCCGGTACGCTTTCGACGAGTTTTGTGGTTTCGGGACATCGGGCGCAATTTTGCTCGGCCTTGTAACCGAATCCGTAAAGAAAATAGGTTTTCCAGTTATTGTCTTTGGTAAGCGCCTTCTGGTCCTCAGAAATATCCTGGAAATTAGGGATAGCGTCCTTGTTTTTTAAAATTTCGTCTAATTCCGCTCGCATAAGATGCCAGTTATCTTCCAGCCGTTTGGTCCAAGGGAAATCAGATGGATCCAGGAATGGAGTCGTCGGTACTTTTGAATACTTTTCCATCACTTTCTCGATCGTCCAGAGAACTTTTCCGCCTACGTCCTTGACGAGTTTCTTCCTCTTTTGCTTGAATGACATAGTCGTACCATTACTCATAATTTTCTCCCTTTGTATGTTAACTCCTCTTTTTGCCTATTTCATAATTTTGAAAAACAATGCGTAATAGTAAAGAAAAAAGTAGGAATGAATGAAATTTCTCTATAGCACTATTCAGAGAATATCACGAAATGCTTTTTTCTTTTTTCCGAAATATTCGGCTACGATATTGACAGGCAGCAACCCTTCTGGATCGGATTCTATTTGCCGCTGATCTTGTAAGGATGTTCTCTTTTCGTGGGTATTGGGGAAGGTTTTCCAAAAATGGTAATGAGCCCTGACAATAGCACTGAATTCCTCCCAGTTTCCGTTTGATAATGTTTTAAGAGCTGCTACAATATCAAGTAAATAGCGGCCCGTAAAACGCCAGGCTAGAGTATCTGTACTGCAATTTTTCCAGATCATTCGAAGATTATTGCGGTAGTTATAATAGACCTTCCTTGGAGACCCCATGGGCATGGAACCTCCACCCAGGTGATAGACAACGCTTCGTGGACAAAAATGGACCTTATAACCGGCATTCCAAATCCGCCAACAGAGGTCAATTTCTTCCATGTGAAATTCAAAGTCTTCGTCAAAACCGCCCATCTGTTGGAAAAGGTCTTTATGGATGGCCAGGGCGGCTCCGCTTGCCCAAAAGATATCAGCCTGGCTGTCGTATTGTCCCAAGTCTTCTTCCACTGTATCAAAAATGCGTCCACGACAAAAGGGATAACAAAATCGATCCAGGTAGCCGCCGGCCGCCCCGGCATATTCAAAATATTCAGGCTGTTTGTCGGAGAGCATCTTGGGCTGGACCGCCGCTACCTGTTTATTTTTAAAACAGTCGGCCAGTTCATCCAACCAGTTCGGTTTTACGCGGACATCATTATTCAGGAATAGCAGAATCTCCCCGGTTGCATGGGGTACGGCCCGGTTGTTACCGCCGCAATAGCCGTAATTTTTGTCGAATGTAACTATTTTTACATTGGGATAATGTTGCTCAACCCAAGTTCTGGATTCGTCCGTAGACGCATTGTCGGCAAGGATGATTTCAAAATCTTCATACTGCGTAGCGATTACACTGGGCAAGTAGGTTTTCAAGTGTTCCAGGGCATTCCAGGATACAATTATGACGCTAATTCGAGGCACTTGTAAAGATTTATGATAGATTGAGTTTTTCTAATCATGAGAGTATAACGAAGTGTGTGCCTTAATCCCAAATAGAATCACTTCGCCATGTCATCATTGGATGAATTGTGCCGCATCCGGCAAATACCTCAATAGGTCAAACTAGCGAGAATTTTCATTCTGCCAGCCGCCGCCCAATGATCGGTATAGGTCGACGATTGACGTAAGTTCTTGAAGCCTGTCGTTAACTTGGCCTAGTTGTGCCGCCAACAGGTTTTGTTGAGAGGTGAGAACATCCGTATAGGTCGCACTCCCATAGTTTAAGAGGTCTTTGGAGTATTCTACGGATTTTTGAAGCGCATCAATCTGCTGTTTGCGAAGCGAGATCTTCTGCCGAGCATGTTGAAATGAACTCAAGGCATCTGATACTTCCCCGCCGGCACTTCTGATCGTATTTTTGTAATCGATAAGCGCTGCTTGCTGTTGGGCCCTGGCAATTTTAAGCCTGGCTTTGTTTCGGCCTTGAGAAAATAGGGGTTGGGTAAGTCCCCCGATAATATTAGCAAAAATGGAGCCAGGCTTTAGCAGGTTATTGATATCCAGGCTGGAAAATCCTCCTTCCGCAGAAATTCTTAATGAGGGATAAAAATAGGTGCGTGCATTATTAGTCGTTTCGAAAGCGGCCCTGAATGCATTTTCCGCTGCGATGATGTCCGGCCGGTTTCGTAACAGTTGGGCGGGAACGCCGGTGGCCAGCGAATCGGGAATGGATTGTTCGGCCAGCCCTGATCGTGTTATGTTACCGGGAGCTCTTCCGAGCAAAATACTAAGTGCATTTTCCTGTTCCTGGATCTGTTGCTGGAGATCCGGAATAGTGACTTCCGCCGAATAACGATTAGCCATGCTTTGAACGACCGTGGCGCCCGTAACCTGCGAGCTTTCCTTCAACTGCTTCATCGTTTCTACATCCTCTTTTCGATTTTCGACAGTTTGACGCGTTATTTTTAATTTGGCGTCAAGGGCCATAAGGTTATAGTAAGAATTTGCCACATCGGCAATCAAGGTAGTCTGAACCGCCCGTCTAATGGCCTCATTTTGCAGAAGATCCGCATAGGCCGCGCGTTTATTGCTGCTTAGCTTTCCCCATACATCCAGCTCCCAGCTAGAAGCAAGACTTAGACTATATTGCTCAGAGGCTTTAATAGGGCCGTTGCGACCGCTGAAGCTACTGCTGTTATCCGAGGGCTCATTATAACTGACATCGCCATTGGCGCTGAGACTCGGGATAAAAGCCATCTTGCTTTGGTAGAAATTGGCTTCAGCCGCTTTAATCTGTTGTACCGCGATCTGAAGATCGGGGTTGTTGTCCAGGGCTTCCCGGATTAGGTCTTTAAGCTGTGGATCGGAAAATAGTTGCTTCCATGGCATATCGGCCAGTGTAGTACTATCCAGCACAACCGAATTTCGATAAAGATTAACTGTATCTACCTTGGGCTTTTTAAAGTCTTTGGTAGCGCTGCAAGAAGCAAGGAATAAAATGATAATGAACAGAGCCGGCAAATTTTTAAAATAATTATATCGCATAGACTTAAGTGTTTTAAACTCAATAATGTAAAGTCAGAAAAATATTCAGATGTCAGCGTTTTTGAACGCCGGTTATTTTTTCTTGCAAGTTCTGGAAGATGATGAACAGTATCGGAATTACAAAAATACCGAATAAGGTACCGATTAACATCCCGCCAATAGCCGCCAAACCAATTGACTGGTTCCCGTTGGCTGCTACCCCAGTAGCCAGGGCAAGGGGTAGCAAACCGAATATGAAGGCAAAGGACGTCATTAATATAGGCCGCAAACGTACCTTTGCACCCCTGATCGCAGCTTCAGCAATGGCCATCCCTTCCTGTCGGCGCTGTAAGGCAAATTCCACAATTAGGATAGCATTTTTAGCCAGTAAGCCGATTAACATAACCAGCGAAATTTGGAGGTAAATATTGTTGGAAACCCCGGCCAGGTCGGCAAACAGGAAAGATCCCGAAAGCCCGATGGGTAAGGGTAATAATACAGAAAGAGGTATCAGGTAGCTTTCGTATTGGGCACTAAGCAAGAAATAAATGAAAATTACACTTAAGGCAAAGATGATAGCTGATTGCCCGCTGGTGGCCTGTTCTTCCCGGGCCGTACCCGAATAGTCATAGCTGTATTTCGAAGGCAATACCTCGTCAGAAACACGGGAGACAGCTTCAAGCGCATCACCTGAGCTGTAGCCGGGAGCCGATGAACCGTTAATCTGAACCGCGTTGTACAGATTAAAACGGGAGACTGACTGAGGGCCATATACCCTCTGCATATCAATAAATGAATTGACCGGGGCCATATTCCCATGGTCGTTTTTAACGTAAACTTCATTGAGGCTGGCCTTGTTTGCCCGGTATTTTCTATCTGCTTTAATCATAACCCGGTATTGTTTCCCAAAACGGTTAAAGTCTGATGCATAGACTCCTCCGTAGTATCCCTGAAGCACCGTTAGGAGGTCACGTACATTGATACCGGCCTTCTTGCACTTGGCTACATCAACATGGATCTCATATTGGGGGAAATCCGTATTAAAAGAGGTGGAGGCAAAGGCAATTTCCGGCTGCTGCATTAGCGTCCGTATAAATTTTTTACTCATGTCGTCCAATGATTTAAAACTCCCGCCGGAACGGTCCTGCAGGTGAAGGGTAAATCCGCCGGTTCTCCCAAAACCGGGAATGGGCGGCGGAGCAAAAAATCGAATTTCTGCCCCTTTGATAGTCGACGATTTCTTGTTCAATTTTTGAATGACGCTGTTAATATCCTGGTTGGCACCCGAACGTTCCTCCCACGGTTTGAGCTTATAGATCTGGAATCCGTAAGAACTCCCCGCGCCACTGATCAAACTCCGGCCCGTAAGCGAAAGGCGGGTTTGAACTTCTGGTATCGACTTGGTGAGGCTGTCAAGCTTTAAAACTACGTCCTGGGTACGTTCAAGTGAAGAAGCAGGAGGCAGGGTGATGTCTGCAAAGAGAAATCCCTGGTCCTCAGCAGGGACAAAGCCGGAAGGGGTATATTTCAGGAATCCCCAAAATGCCAAGGCAAAGATCAACACTGCGGCCACGGATACCCATTTTCGGTTTGTCAGGAATTGAAGGGAACGCTGATATCGTTCCAGGGTCGCTTTAAATGCTACGTTGAAGCTGGAGTGAAAACGATCCATTAGCCCGGAATTGCCATTAGGTCCTTTGTGTTCGGGTTTTAGGAACAGGGCGCAAAGGGCAGGACTCAAGGTCAGTGCATTTACCGCAGATATCAGGATAGCGACAGCCATTGTAATTCCGAATTGCTGGTAAAAAACGCCCGTTGAACCGCCTAAAAAGGTTACGGGGATAAATACGGCAGACATTACCAGCGTGATAGAGATAATGGCGCCCGTAATCTCGTGCATGGCGTCAACGGTGGCTTTCCTGGCCGATTTTTCGCCTTCATCCAGCTTTGCATGGACCGCCTCGACAACTACGATGGCATCATCCACCACGATACCTATGGCAAGCACCAAAGCGAAAAGGGTAAGCAGGTTAATGGTGAAACCAAATAGGTTCAGAAAGAAAAAAGTACCGATAATGGACACCGGAACAGTGATGGCCGGGATAAGCGTAGACCGGAAATCCTGAAGAAATATAAACACCACAAAAAAGACGAGGATAAATGCTTCTATAAGGGTCTCAACAACTTTTCGGATCGAGGCATTTAAAAACAGGTTCGTATCCACAAGGGTGGTGTAGGTCATGGTCGGTGGGAAGTTCAATTCGGCTTCCTTAACTACCTTTTTTACGCGTTGAATGACCTCCCGGGCATTGGAACCGGCGGACTGATAGATAGCCACAGATGCGCTGGGATGGCCGTTTGTTTCATGAATGCCATCATATGTTTGGGAGCCGAGCTCTATGTTGGCCACATCCTTTAGCCGCAGGACATCGCCGTCATCATTCGTGCGAATAATAATATTATCATATTGAGGTACAGTCTGTAGTCTCCCGGTATATTTAATGGTGTATTCAAATTCTTCTTTACCATTGCGTCCAAATTCGCCCGGTGCTGCTTCCAGGTTTTGGTCATTCAGAGCCTGCCGTATATCTGCAGGTACGAGTCCGTACTGGCTCATTACATCGGGCTTTAGCCAAATCCGCATAGCATAATCACCGGTACCATAGACATGTGCTTGTCCAACTCCGTTTACCCTCTGGATTTGGGGCACAAGGTTTATTTTGGCATAATTGTCAAGAAACGCCTCATCGTATTTGTCGTCCGGACTATAAATTGAGAAAATCATCAGCATACTGGTTTGCTGTTTGGTGGTCGTAACACCTGATCGGACGACTTCTTCCGGGAGCAGGCTGGTAGCACGCGACACCCGGTTTTGGACGTTCACCGCTGCGATATCAGGATCGGTACCCAGCTCAAAATAGATACTGATATTGGCGGAACCATTGTTGGATGCCGTTGAATTCATGTAAAGCATATTATCAACCCCGTTAATTTGCTCCTCGAGAGGGGTTACTACACTATTCAATACTGTCTCGGCATTAGCGCCGGGGTAAGAGGCGGAAACCTGTACCGTAGGCGGTGCAATTTCCGGGTACTGGGTGATGGGCAAGGCTACCAGTCCCAGGATACCGAGAATCAGGATCAGGATAGAAATAACAGTGGAAAGAACCGGTCTTTCTATAAATTTTTTAATCATGAGAAAAGCCTGTCAAATTGTTAATTGATTCAATATCCGTAATGAGAAATAATTAATTTGAGTCAACTGAACGGCTGTTCAGGCTTAGGTAGACACTATCGGTGTCCACCGGTTTGGGATTGATGTTCATCCCATCCTGTAAGTCATTGAGTCCATCTATAACAACTTGGTCGCCGGTATCAAGTCCATCGGTAACGACATATGTTTTTGGATTAGAGATGGAGAGAATAGCAACCGGAACACTCTTCACTTTTCCATTTTTCACAACGAACACAAAATGTCTGTTTTGTAAATCATAGGTAGCCTTCTTGGGGATTATGATTACCGAGTCCTTTGGCAAAGGTATACGTACGGTACCGCTTCCACCGCTTCTTAAAAACTTTTCGGGATTCGAAAAGGTCGCCCGAAAATTTGCAGATCCCGTTGAAGTGGAAATGAGCCCGCTGGCCATTTCAAGATGTCCCTTATGGGGGTACAGGGTATTATCTGCCATAATAAAGCTGACCGGGGGCATCTGGTTAATTTTTTGTCTCAGCGTAGTACCTGTTGCCTGTTTCATCATTTCCAGCAGTTCACGCTCACTCATCGAGAAATAAGCATACATTGTGGTAATGTCGGATACCACGGTAAGCGGCTTGCTGATATTACTGTTAACCAGGCTACCGACACGGTAGGGGATATTACCGATGACCCCGTCAGCGGGACTTGTGATCGTGGTGTATCCCAAATTTGTTTGGGCATTGACCAGTTTGGCTTTAGCCTGGGCCAGGGCGGCTTTCTTAGATTGCAGATCATAACGAGCTGATTCCACTTCATATTCGCTGACGATATCCTTCTCGGCTAGCGGCATCGTCTTTTTAAGGTTCATTTCCGCTGTATTTACTGCCGCTTTTGCGGCCTCAATATCGGCATTTGCCGAACGCACCTGCTGCTCGTATTCCTCGCTGTTCAGTTTAAAAAGCTTTTGG
This sequence comes from Balneolaceae bacterium, assembly GCA_050117475.1. Classification (GTDB taxonomy): domain Bacteria; phylum Bacteroidota; class Rhodothermia; order Balneolales; family Balneolaceae; genus Fodinibius. The sequence goes on from JASFMR010000066.1 coordinate 20,097, forward strand.
CCTTTCTGAACTTCAGCCCCCTCATCGACAT
>JASFMR010000067.1:0-20098 GCA_050117475.1 Balneolaceae bacterium
AGAAAGTGGACCTGGTAGAGTTCTAAGGTTTCATGAAAATCGTTCTCTTTTTCGGCCCGACGAACTATATAGATTCTATGCCCTCCAACTTATGTATCTTTTCTTGCAGAATTGATAAGATCAGGTCGATATCATCCAGGTGCGTTCGAAAGTTCAATACAGCAAGACGCAGATAAGTGATTCCTTCGATTGTCGTAGAGGAAAGAAAAGCACGTCCATCATGGTGGATTTCATCCACAAGTTTTATATTGAAGGTATTGGGATCTCCATCCTTGGGGATGTAGCGGAAGAAAAGAACCGATAGTTGAGGGTCTGGGCCAACTTCAATTCCTTTAAAATCTTTTACTTTGCGGTAAAAATATTGGGTTAACAGCAATTTTTCATCAAGTGCAGCCCGGAAAGGTTTGATACCAAAAAGTTGAAGCGGTAACCACATACGCAGACCTCGGAAATGCTTAGACAGTTCCGGGGAGAGGTCGGCGGGAGATGCTTCTTCGGTGGCTTTAAGGGTGTCTTGAAGGTAATTGGCTGTCATGTGTTGTGATTCATAAAGTTTTTTGCCCTTCCTGACTAAAATGGCCCCGGATCCGTAAGGCAGGAACAACCCTTTGTGTGGATCTATAGTCACCGAATCTGCCCGGTGAATACCATCCATAACCGTTTTACCGTGTTCGGTCAATAGAAAAAAACCGCCATAGGCTGCATCAACATGAAACCATATGTTATGCTTCTTGGCGATATCTGCAATGCTATCCAAGGGATCCACTGCGCCCAGATCGGTTGTACCTGCCGAAGCAAAGATGACCAACGGGAACAATCCGTCACTAAGATCGGCCTCAATCTGGGTTCCCAGACTTTCCGGGCTCATACGATATCGGTTATCCATCGGTATTTCGCGGATTATCGCTTCCTGCAATCCTGCAAATTTGATGGCTTTCAAGACACAATGGTGTACTTGTCGGGTGGTGTAAATTACGGCGCGTTCAAAATCTCTGGCTCTGATTCCTGAATTATCCCGAGCGGTAACAAGTCCGATCAGGTTGGCAATAGACCCGCCGGAGGTTAGGTTCCCTGCGGACTGTTTCGAATAGCCGATGAGGTCGCACATCCAACGAATACACATATTCTCGATTCGTACAGCTCCCGGCGACGAAAAATAGACGCCCGCATATCGATTGGTTACCGCAGCCAGGTAATCAGCAATGGCAGAAGGATACAGTCCGCCTCCTGGAATATAGCCAAGGTGTTTTCCAGAGGCGGGGTTAAGGCCGGGGGTATCTATTTCTGTTTTAAGAAGCTTTAGCAAGCTCTCAAAATCTCTGGGCTTTTCCCTGAACGGAAGATCGTAGACCCCTTTTCCCATGTTTTCGGAGAATACATAAGCCGGTTTCTTTGGAAGATAATCCAAAAAGTCATTCCCGTACTCTTTGGCTTTATCGAAAAGGGCAATCCGTTTTTCAGACGGGGGTTCAAGCGAGCGTGCCTGTTTTTCCAGTTTTTTTATCTGTGATTCCATATAACAAGTTTTATCAGAAAAAATATTCATCCGGGGATCCCGGAGTCGTATCAATTGGAAATTCGTTATTGTATTATGATTGATGCGGATAACCGTTCTAAGGTAAGAATAAATGGCTTTCAAATCGGTTTCTTTCACTGCGGCATACCTCCCGCCAAAATATTTTGGTTGAAAAAATGAAGCGCAGCCAAATTCTGAATACAATGCGGTATAATTGAAACGTTATATGTCAACTAAAATCAAAGGAGAGTAATGATGAATAGGAATAGTATCCGAACCGTTTTTTTTATGACCCTCATCGCGGTCCTTTTCATGCTTGTAGGGCAAATTTTGGGAGGATCAAGCGGGCTTATCGTCGCATTTGTCGTAGCTATGGGGATGAATTTTATTAGCTACTGGAAGTCTGATAAAATTGTTCTTCGAATGTATGACGCCCGGCCGGTTGACCGGCGCAATTACCCGGATTTGTTCGATATCGTCGATGAACTGGTTAAAGACGCTCAAATACCGTTTCCGGCAGTCTATGTGATTCCACAACAACAACCAAACGCCTTTGCAACGGGGCGAAATCCAGAGCATGCCGCCATAGCAGTGACGGAAGGGATCCTGGAAATACTCAATAAGGAAGAACTTCGGGCAGTACTGGCCCATGAGATAGCTCATATCCGTAATCGTGACATTTTAACGCAAACGATTGTTACGACCGTGGTAAGCGCATTAAGCATGTTGGCCCAATTTGCTTATTTGATCCCGCTGGGCCGGCATAACGATCATTCCAATCCTCTTGAAATACTGGTGGTATTGATTACAGCACCTATTGCAGCGATGATGTTGCAGGCGGCTATCAGTCGTACCCGGGAGTATGAAGCAGATCGCGTGGGGTCAGAAATATCAGGAAATCCAAGGCAATTGGCGTCAGCGTTACACCGTATCGAAGATGCCGTTCAGCAAATACCAATGCATGTATCGGATACAGCCATGCGTTCAACCGCTCATATGTTTCCCGTAAACCCGTTTACCGGCCAGCGTTTTATGCGGCTTTTCTCGACGCACCCAGACACTGAAGATCGAGTGGAAAGATTAATGGAGATGGCGCGTACCGGTCGATACCCTGTTGACTGAAAACGAAAACATTTGCTTGTTCGCTATGCCACTATTGGATTAGTCATTCTTCGTTGTCTTTATATTGCTCCTTATAGGCATTTTTGATGCGTTGGTTCATGTGCCGCTTATAATTGTCATACTCATACTTTCGCACGGTAAACTCCGAATGATAGTTCCCGTCGTTACATTCCACTTTTAGCTTGTCGGGACTATCGGTTTCACTAATCTCCACACTTATGGAACCAAGTTTGTAAGAGTTGATTACAGAGCTCATGGCTATGGTAGTTTCTTTTCCCTAAAGATACATAAAATGCCTTTTATATAAATATTTAGAAAAGGAGATATCGATTATGATCCGGACAAATTCTCTTTTCGTATGTTAAGCCGTTAAGTGTTAGGAAATGAGCACCATGCACAAGCAGGAAAGCAAACAGTTTTTTTCCAAACTCCCCCTGATTGAGGATTTTTTGAAAACTATTCTCCGTTATCTAAGGACTGGTATGTGGTTGTTACTGATATCGTTGATTCCATCTCGGCCATAGAAGAAGGGCGATATAAGACGGTGAATCTATTGGGGGACGCTCCTATCGTAGGGATACTTAATCTCACCGGTCGGAACCAGATTTCCTATGTTTTTTCCGGAGACGGTCGGCTTTTGTATTCCCCCGGATTTCTATGAAGAAGCGCGTAAGGTACTGGGGCCTGCCGAAAAATAGGCATTACTGAGTATGAGATGAACGTATTGCTGTGCGGTTTTTCAATATCATGCGCGAGCATGTGCATTTTTATTGACGGCAACGGCGGGGGATATGCAGCGGTGTCAAAACAGCTTAAAAGGCAAAGGAAAATCTATGTCTATCGGGGCTGAAGCGTTGCTTTATCATTACAATAAATAATTGTATGTACAAGCATATAAATTAAAATTTCATCTACCAAAGAAAACCCTCAGGATAAAGCCCCTGAGGGTACGGTAAAAATAAGTAGAATTAAAAACTTATTTGTGATTTGTATTTTGGATAAAGGTATCCACGTCGTTATGCATTTTTTCCAATGATGATTTATGAATGTAAATCATGTGACCGGAATGATAATATTTCATTGAGATGTTGCTCTCCAATTCTTTGGGGATATCCAGGTGGTCCATGGTATATTCGGCTCCCATGAACGGGGTAGCCAAGTCAAAATAACCATTAAGTACGAGTACTTTAAGGTTTGGATTTTTGGTCATGGCTTCAGCTAAGTCAGGTGCAGTGGTAGGACTTGTAGGAAAGAAGCTCCCTCCCCTTCTTTTCCAGTCCCAGTCGAAATCGGGCAAGCTGTATGCCGATACATGATATTGCTTGTCTTGACCAAACTGCAATTCTTCGTGATAGTACTTAAAAAACATTGTGGTGAATGCGGGACTGATGGCTGTACTCTGCGGATCATACCGGGCGCCCTGCGAAAGATTGTCCATACTATAGCCAACGTAGCGTGAATCCAGCCGGCCCACGGTTTTCCCTTCTTTCCTCAGGAGTTCTTTGGCAAATTCAGGTTCGGTAATACGCAGATCGGCACGATCGATATAATCCTTGCTCAGCCCGGTAAAATAAGCCAGTTTGTTAATAACTTCAGAACGCTGCGACTGGGGCAATTCGTCCCCTTGCATGAGAGCCTGGGCGTATTCGTGGGAGGCAAATCGGCGTGCTTCACCCAGGAATCCTTCAAGATCTTCCGGCTTATTTGCCAGCTGATCATGATACCAGGCTACAGCAGCATAAGTTGGAAGATAGATTTCATAAGGCAGATTATCCGCATCCCCAAAGGCGATGGTCCGTAAATCAAGCACGGTAGAAACAAGCACAATGCCATTTAGTGCAATACCCTCTCTTTGTTGCAGGTAATCGGCAATGCCTGCTGATCGTGTTGTGCCATAACTTTCTCCCAGCAGATATTTTGGAGAGTTCCAGCGGTTGTTGGCACTTATATAGCTTTTTATGAAATTGCTGACCGAGCTAATGTCCTGATCGACTCCCCAGAAATCTTTGTTCTTGGATTTTCCCACGGCTCGGCTAAGGCCTGTTCCTACAGGATCCACCATCACAATATCCGTGGCGTCAAGCATAGAATATTGATTATCGGTTAATTCATAGGGAGCCGGAGGCGTTGCTTCTGGATCCTTAAGTACCACCCGCCGGGGTCCCATTACCCCCATATGCAACCAGATGGATGAGGATCCGGGTCCACCGTTATAGGAAAAAGTAATGGGGCGGTTCGCGGGATTTTTTACTCCATCTTTGGTATAGGCGGTGTACCCAAACAGTGCGATAGGTTCTCCCTGGTCATTTCTAAGGATTATTGTTCCTGCAGTTGCTGTATAGTCGATTTTTTGTCCGTCAACGGTAACGGTATGCCGTGTGACCGATTTTTCGGCTTTCGGTATTTCCGAAGCGGTAGTATCGGGTTTTGCCTGGCTGAAAGCCGCTCGGGCTGTAACACTAAACGTTGCCTGAAGTAATGCGATCATCACCAGGCTCATTAGAGTTTTTTTCATATCTGGTATCTCCTGCATTTTATTAGAATCATTACTTGGAAAGGTACCAAATTATTGCAGGATTGAAAGGCTGTTAACGTTCTTTAACGTTGGTATGTGAATGGTGATAAATTTAAAGGTGAGAAGAGAGCTCAGCTTATTTCAAATGAGATTTTAAATAAGCTTCCGTTATCGGAGGCAATAGTAAGCTCACCATCAAGTTGTTTAGCCAAAGTGCTCATCAAGGTCATTCCTAGTGAAGGCTGGTTATCGATGTCAAAATGTTCGGGCAAGCCTTTACCATTGTCTTTTATGGATAGAGTGAGATAGCCGGCCGCTTTTTCCAGGGTAATCCAAATGGTGCCTTCATCTTGCTCCGTAAATGCATGTTTGTAGCAGTTGGTGATAACCTCGTTAAGCAATAAACCACATGGAATGGCTTGATTGATGTTCAGAAATACCGATTCCATATCTTTTTTTACCGCAATCTTTTTCTCATTGTTAACCATTGATTTGATGATTATTGGCAGCAGATCATCGATATATTTGTCAATAGCTATTTTAGAGAACGAGTCAGACCGGTAAAGCTTTTCATGCACCATCGCTATTGACTGGATACGTGACTGGCTTTCACGGAGCTTTTCAAGGAGCTGACTGTCGTCGGTATTGAAGGCTTGCATTTCCAGGAGCCCCGAAATTATGGCCAGATTGTTTTTCACACGATGGTGAACTTCCGCCAACAGTGTTTCTTTTTCCTTCAGGGATTGGTTGATCGTGTTTTCAAAACTTTTATGGGCCGAATTATCCCGGACATAGGCTATCAAATGTTGTTCATCCCCAATTTGATACGTCTGGGTATGAATCTCAGTTGGTATAAGCCTTCCGTCCTTTCTTTTGTAGGTGCGTTCCCATGCTTCATCGCCGGTAGTTATGTTATCTGAGATGATATCCGGCTGAGAATCTTTGTATTCGTCCGGGGTCAATTCACGGGCATTCGTGCCAATAAGCTCATGGCGATTGTACCCGAAAAGGTCGCAGGCTTTTTTATTACAATTCAGAATAGTTCCATCCAGTGAAATTTCAAAAATTGCATCAAAAGAAAGCTCTGCAAATGCCCGGTAGCGTTGTTGGCTTTCCTCAGTTTTTTGTTCGGCCTGTTTGCGTTTTGTGATATCCCTATTAATACCGACCCAAAATTCATACTCTTTTTCATCTGTAGGGAAAAAAGACATATCCAATTCCACCCAGTAGGGAGTGCCATCTTTTTTGTAATTGATGAATTCCTCACGGAATGGCTCATGTGCCTGGATTTTCTCTTGTATGCGTTTTAAGACTTTGGCAGAGGTATCCGGACCGTGAAGGAATGTGGGCTTTCGGCCGATAACTTCTTCGGCTTTATAGCCAGTAAATTTTTCGAAAGCATGGTTTATAAAGATAATCTCCGATTCAAGCGGTTCCTCTCTAGGGGCCTTTGTAATAATAACCATGTCATTAAGGTTGGCGATAGCGAGTTCTTGTAATCTCAACCTTTTGTGTTGCTCTTTCAGTTTGGCCTTGGCCTTGTTCCGATATCGCATTTGCTTTTTCAGCTTCCGATTCGCGGTAGCCAGTTTTCGGGTTCGTTCCCCCACTCGTTTTTCAAGGGTTTTGTTAAGATTTCTAAGTTTTGTTTCGGTTTGTCTTTTTTCTGTGATTTCAATGGAAGAGCCAACAATGGAATGAGCCGAATCCTGGCTATCGGTCACCAATTTGATTTCCTCTTGCAGCCAAAGGTAGTGTCCATCTCGGTGTTTAAAACGAAATTCGAGTGTGGCTTTTTGCTTTTCCTGGATGTTGCGGTAAGTAGTCAGAACCTGGTTTTTGTCTTGGGGATGGATTCTTTCTACCCGTAATTTTGGGTTTTCTTTGAAATCACAATCTCTATAACCCAGGATCCCTTCAACATTGGGACTGATAAATAATAGAGGGAAGTCTGGACTTACGTCACAGTGATAGAAAATGATTGAGGAATGATGCACCAATTCCTCAAACGGAAACAAAGTTTCACTAAAGTTATCGTTCTCTGGCATATAGTGGAGAACCGTTGAGTTAGAAAGAGAATTGGGCTCAATTATACAAACTATCTGTAAAAGATGATTAGCAAATATTTTAGAAGGGCACCGCTATAATTCTTCTCTTTTATTGATCTAAAAATATCGATACAATGATAAAAAAATCAATTGGTCTAAATGAAACGCAAATTTTATATCAATATGTGGTCGGGGCCTCGTAATGTATCTACCGCCTTGATGTATTCATTTGCACAGCGAGACGATACAAGAGTGGTAGATGAACCCTTTTATGCCCATTATTTATTGCAATCGGGCGCTATGCACCCCGGGCGTTCAGAAGTCTTGGACAGCCAGCCTAAAGATGCCCGGATTGTGTTGGATAATTTATTTTCTACTGCCACTGATAAGAGAGTGCTTTTTATTAAAAATATGGCACACCATATGATTAATTTGGGCGAGGTTTTGGATGAGCTTGTAACCCGGTTTAGTCATTTCTTTTTGATCAGGGATCCTAAAGACATGATCCAATCGCTGGATAAAACACTTCCCAATCCGAGCCTTAGAGATACGGCGTATCCCCGCCAGTTTGAGCTTTTTGAAATAGTGAAATCCCGGGGACTTCCTCTGGTCGTGTTGGATGCGTATGAGTTGCTGAAGGACCCGCCCTCGGTGCTCAGGCGTTTATGCAGGAAGTTAGGGATTCCATTCCAGGAGTCGATGTTAAGCTGGCGGGAAGGCCCTATCCCGGAAGACGGGATTTGGGCCAAACACTGGTACCAGAGGGTACATGATTCTACCGGCTTTAAGCCCGGAACTCCCAAGGAAGGTTCACTGCCGAAGCGGTTAAGGCCACTTTATGATCAGTGTAAGCCTATTTATGATAAAATGTTTGTACATGCAATAAAAGTCTAATTTAGAATATGACCTATGGATGAACACGTAAGCTTTCCCGATCCACGCAACAAAAACATCAAGATTTGGATAGATGGGCGGCTTTATGTTCGTGAAGAAGCTAAAATATCGGTTTTTGACAGCCTTGTTCAGGGAGGCGATGGGGTCTGGGAGGGACTTCGTGTTTATGACGGTAGAATCTTTGCTTTGGATGAGCACCTGGAGCGGCTTCAGAATTCGGCACACGCTATGGCATTTGAAGAGGTGCCTTCTAACGAAAAGATCAAAAAAGCACTTTTTTCCACTCTTGAAGCAAATGGAATGCGGGATGAGACGCATATACGATTAACACTATCGCGCGGGGAAAAGGTCACATCATACATGAGCCCGGAAGTGAATCAATATGGTCCGACGTTAATTGTGCTGGCAGAGTGGAAACCGCCCATTCATCGCGGGAAAAAAGGACTGAGGTTAATCACCTCCTCAGTACGCCGGAATACGCCCATGTGTATTGATTCAAAGATCCACCATAATAATCTGATCAATAATATATTGGCAAAAATAGAGTCGAATGCAGCCGGCGTGGATGGGGCGGTTATGATGGATATCGAAGGATATGTGTCAGAGGTGAATGCAACGAATATATTCTTCGTAAGAAATCAGCAAGTAATCACTCCTTTTGCCGACAGTTGCCTGCCGGGTATCACTCGTCAAATAGTAATCGATATTTGTCGGGGAAACGGGATTCCGGTATTCGAAAAAAGAATCAGTATGGCTGAGATGTATGCTGCAGATGAATGTTTTACCACAGGTACGATGGGCGAACTTGTACACGCGGTTGAAATAGATGGACGAATTATCGGTAGCGGTGAGAAAGGTCCGCTTACCGAAAGGCTTCAGGAATTGCATCATGAACTCACCCAAGAAATGGGAGAATTGTTACCTTTTTGAATAAGCTATACCGACATTACTTACGCTAAAAGAATTGGCTAATCATCCTTACATATCATTCCAACATGTGAATTTCAGTTTTGGCGGGGAAGCCGTGTTGAATGATTTTAGTTTTGAAGCACCCCGAGGGAAACATACTATTCTTAAAGGAGAATCGGGAGTGGGAAAAAGTACGATTCTAAAAATGATTCTGGGTTTCTATAGACCGGATACCGGTGCCGTAAGAACCGACTTGCAGGAAGTAAATCCCCAAGAAATAAGAAGGCAGTCGGCCTGGCTGCCGCAAGACCTGGATTTGGGCGATGGGACTGTTCAGGAGGTGATGCAAAAACCATTTACGTTTAAGATAAATAGGCTAACCAGGGAAATCGATTTTCCAGCTGTATTAACGTTGCTGGGCCTATCTCAAGACAACATGAGGAAACAATTTCGTGATTTGTCTACCGGCCAGCGTCAGAGGGTTGGATTGGCGATCTGTTATTTGCTGGATAAACCGTTACTCTTACTGGATGAGCCAACGGCCGCTTTAGACCGGGCATCAAAACAGCGGGTGGCAGAGCTCTTGTTGGATTCAGACAGAACGATTATTTCGACCTCCCACGACCCGTTTTGGGTAGAGCTCGGTGATAATGTAATACAGTTAGACTAATGGATGTCATTAATATAACATGGGTACAACTTGGACTGGCATTTTTGATAATGCTATTGCCGGCTTGGATTTTGTGGCAGTATCGAACCAGTCTAAACACGAAGTTGTTGACTTCATCGGTGCGGATGGTATTACAGTTATTATTTGTAGGATACTACCTGGAGTACCTATTCAAATTTGATAATCCCTGGGTAAATGCAGCATGGATACTTGTAATGGTAATGGTGGCCGATTATGCAACAATTGACCGCAGTGACCTTAAGCGAAAATCGTCGGTCTTATTACCTGTCTTTGTTGCTACATTACTGGGTATTGTGGTAATCGATTTTTTCTTCTTGGAGTTTGTGATCAGGCTTCCCAAATTTTTAGCTGCACAGTATACGATCCCTATAACGGGCATGGTGCTCGGCAATTGTTTGCGAAGCAACGTAATTGGAATTAACGCGTTTTATTACGGCTTGGATGAGCACAAGGAACGATACCAGTTCTATTTGGGATGTGGGGCAACAAGAACAGAAGCACTACAGCCCTTTATCAGTAAGGCGCTCCAAAAATCCGCCAACCCAACATTGGCATCCATGGCCACTATCGGCTTGGTCGCGCTTCCGGGAATGATGACGGGGCAGATACTCGGTGGGAACTCCCCGATTATTGCTATCAAATACCAAATTATGATTATGGTAGCCATATTTTCGGGAACAATCCTTTCGGTATTCCTGGGAATAATAATAACCAACCGTTTTGTTTTTAAGGATACCGATATGTTGGATGAATCGATCCTAAATAAGAGCTGATTTGTCAGCTTAACCCAAAGCGTTGGTTTTTATAAATGTAATTAGTTATATATAAAAAAGGGTCACGATTCATCTAACGTCAAATAAAATTCCTATCGTTATGAAAAAAGTTAAGATTTGGGCCAAACTGCCTATCGTAATTGCGGCTCTAATATTAACGGGTTGTGCATCAAGCGGTGGTACAAAAGGAAGCAGTGGGCCCAACAAAGAAATTAAGAATAAGGTCAGCAGTAATGAGTTTCTATCCCTGGAAGATTATCTTCGCAGGCTGAATGGTGTACAGGTCTACGGGTCTGGCTCCAATCTTAGAGTGCGTATCCGCAGCAACATGTCGGTCTCGAATTTGCAAGAACAGCCCTTGTATATTCTTAACGGGCAAGAGATCGGACGTGATTACGGCCGTGTTTCACAGCTTGTGGCTAGGGGACAAATAAAATCTGTCGAAGCCATACCAGCCTCTCGTTCTTCGGAATATGGTGCCCGAGGAAGTGCAGGTGTAATCATTATTGAGACAAAATAAATTAGTCCGATTGGCAACTTTCCGCTGTTTTTAAAGGCTTAAATAGGCTTGTAAACCCTTTCTAAGTTATGAGTATACTTAAAGTCAGGGTCCCGACAAAGCCTATGAGGGAGATCAAAGTTTCCATCACTGTCCAGGATTGCAAAGTCTCTTTTTCAGTTAGGCCGAGGTACCGGTTAACCAGCCAAAAACCACTGTCATTAACATGAGAGAGCGTTGTCGCTCCTGATGCAATTGCGAGAACAACCAGTGCGGTTTGGGGCTGGGAAATGGAAAGCTGCTTGATCACCGGTGCCACAATACCGGCTGCGGTAATCATAGAAACGGTTGCGGACCCCTGTGTTATGCGGACAGCTGCGGCAATTACAAAAGCCAAAACGATTACGGGTAATCCCATGTCGGACATGGTATTGGCCAGCAAGGACCCTACTCCACTGTCGATCAGAACTTGCTTAAAAACGCCCCCTGCTCCCGTTATCAAAATGATGATACCCGCCGGTTGCATGGCTTTCATGCTCAATTCATATAACTGCTTTTGTGTGGTACCGCGTTTTGAGCCCAACCAGTACATGGCTATAATGGTTGCAATGATCAATGCCACGAAAGGGTGTCCAATGAAAGTGAACAATCCACTTGTCCATCCCGTCGAAATAAGATGACGTTTTAGCAATGCATCAACAAGTGTATGTCCTAAAATAAGAATAAGAGGGACCGCAATAATCCCCGCAATCAACCAGGCTGGCGGAAAATTCTCTCCATTCTCTTTGTCTTTTTCCCAGTCGATATAATCGGGTATTGTTACGTAGATTTTCCGGCTGATATAGGAGCCAAAGAAGGGCCCGGCCAATATGGCGGCGGGAATTCCGATGGCAATTCCAAAGAAAATGACCCAGCCTAAATCCGCATCAAGAATATCGGCCACCGCAATAGGGCCGGGAGTGGGAGGCACAAAGCTGTGTGTTACTGCGAGGCCGGTCAATAAGGGGATGCCATAGTATAAGAGTGATTTGCCGGTTTTTTGGGAAAGGGTGTATACCAATGGAACCAGGATTATGAAACCAACATCAAAAAAAACGGGAATAGCAACCACAAAACCGGTAATAACCATCGCCCAGGAGGCATTCTCGGAGCCGAATTTTTTAAGCAGCTGTTTTGCCAGTGCCTCGGCTCCGCCGGAATGTTCTAAAATTTGTCCGAATATAGCACCAAGGCCAACAACGGTAGCCACAAAGCCGAGCGTGCTTCCCATGCCCTCTTGAATGCTGTTGAGAATATCAGCCACCGGCATGCCGGTAGCTAACCCAACGAAGAGGCTTGAAATCAAAAGTGCTATAAAGGCATGTACTTTCTTGCGGATTACCAGATAAAGCAATAGCCCTATACCGGTCAGTGTAGCTAGGAGTAAATGAAGTTCATTCATAATGGCGGATCTGTAGATTACTGTTTTATGCCGCTCTAAGATTTAAATTACTGTACAGAGGAATCAGTTTATATTTTTTGCCAGTCGGTATGGAAAAACTTCCCGCGAGGCTTGTCAATTCTCTCGTAATGATGGGCCCCAAAATAATCCCGCTGTGCCTGAATTAGGTTAGCAGGCCCTTTTGGGGTGCGCAGAGAGTCAAAATGGGCAAGTGCAGCAGACATGGCCGGGATAGGACTTCCAGCCTCGGAAGCAAAACATATGGCGGAGCGCCAGTCCCGATGGATCGACTGCAGTAGCCTTCTAAAAGCCGGAGCCAGTAACAGGTGCGTCAAGGTGTTTTCATCAGTATAGGCTTGGGCAATCGGTTTTAATACTGACGATCGGATGATGCACCCCGCCTTCCAGGCATTGGCCACCTCTGCCAAGGGAATATCCCACCCATATTCATCGTTAGCCGCTTTTAAGAGCCAAAATCCCTCAGAAAAAGCTACAAGAAAACTTCCCAGCATTGCGGCTTGTAAATTTTCAATTATTTTGCTGCGTGAGTCACGGTCCAATTTGATGTGAAATTGTTGGGCGGCCTGTTCACGAAGATCTTTATAACCTGACATCGTCCGCGCAAAGACCGCTTCAGTAATCACTGGAGCCGGAATTCCAAGCTCAAGAGCTGTCATGGCTGCCCAACGTCCGGTACCCTTTTGTCCGGCTTTGTCAAGAATGATATCCAGTACCCACTGTCGTCGGTCATTTCTGAAAGCGAAAATATCGCGTGTAATTTCAAGGAGGTAGCTTTCCAGCAGCCCCTCATTCCAGGAATCAAATGTACTTCCGATGAGGGCATTACTCATATCGAGTATGTCCTTCATAAGCTGATAACATTCGGCGATTAGCTGCATCGTTGCATACTCAATTCCATTGTGTATCATCTTTACATAGTGTCCCGCTCCCGCCGAACCCATCCAGTGACAGCAAGGAGTTCCGTCCGCTGATTTGGCAGCAATAGACTTGAGCGGAGATTGTATATGGAACCATGCTCCCTCATCGCCACCGGGCATTAGCGAAGGGCCATGTCTTGCCCCCTCCTCTCCCCCGGAGATTCCCATGCCGACGTATCGTAAATCTTCAGTGGAAAGTTTTTCAACCCGGCGATTGGTATCGGAATAATGGCTGTTTCCACCGTCGATCACAATATCCCCTTTGTCCAATAGCGGCATGAGTTGATCGATCACCGTATCCACAGGTGGTCCGGCCTTTATCATTATCAAAATTTTTCTTGGTCGATCAAGCGAATCTACGAAGGCTTCTATCTTCTTAAATCGCTTGATATCGGTACCGGCGGCCTCTCCGGAAAGGAACTCCGATACCATTTCTTCTTCATTTGGAAGCGTTCGGTTGAATACCGAAACTTGAAATCCCTTGTCGTCAAAATTTAACGCAAGGTTACGTCCCATCATACCTAGACCATAAATTCCAATGTCGGATTGTCTCATGCAAGTTAGTATTACATCTTAATGTATTGCTGTTTATTAGCTACCGATTCAAATGCAAATATGCAAAGCCTTTCAAGGGAATTCCCAAACCTATTTTGCTTTGTACCAAATCAGTAAATATAGATCCTGAAATAAATTCAGGATGACACAGGGTGTTTTGGGATGCTCTATTATGAAATATTCTTGAGGTGGTTGACAATTTGTTGGACCACTTCGTCCGGGGGCTGATCAATTGATACAATGATGGCCCCTTCGGGCTCTTCCAAGGCCTTAAATTGAGATTCCAGCAACTCATCAGGCATAAAATGCTCCGGCCGCCCGGAAAGGCGCTCGGCAATTAATGGAAAGGAACCCCGTAAATAAATAAAGCATATCCGGTCATCAGGGTTTTCTGCCCGGAGTAAATCCCGATACGATTTTTTCAAGGCTGAACAAGCTAAGACTGCTCCTCCGTTGTTCCATTCACAGATTTTGCGGGCCAGAATCTTAAGCCATGGTATTCGATCATCATCATTGAGAGGATGCCCGTTTTTCATTTTTTTGATGTTTGAGTCAGGATGAAAATCATCCCCATCATAAAAGGGTATACCCAGGTAGTTACTTAATTTTTGACCAATCAGTGTTTTGCCCGAACCCGATACGCCCATCAAAATATAGACCATGATCTTTACGTAGATTCTTTTTTTAGGTGCCTCCAGTTATGTTCTCCGTCAAAGAGCTGGGAATGAATAATTTCCATGATGTGACACGAATTGGTGATACCGCCGCAGTAGCTGGGTTCCTGGGCGATGGTGATTCCATCTATATGTGGGAGAATATGTTGAAATACCGGTTTCTGATAGTCTATAATCTGCCTGATTTCTTCGTCCGCATAGCGGTGAAAATTGTCGGAATAGTATCCTTCCCGGGTGCCCTTCCCGTGAATGAAGTAATCCAGATCGATATCAAGGAAGATGTTTTGATCCTCCCGTTGAGAGAGAAACTCAGTAAGCTGTTTGTATTCACGGAACTCATAAATGATATGTTTATTTCCATTCATATCCTGGAAAGTATCCTGCCTCTTACTGCCGGTATTTTGAAGTAAAATCACATCACCAATCAAATCCAACCATGCGGCACAGAGGATATGTCCGTCATTCGTTTGATCAAAATGTGCCCAGACATATTTAGCAACCTCATCCAGCCTGACCGGGTTTAGCTTTTCCAGCGCTGCTTTTTGTTCTTCAGTGGGGGCCGCCAAGTCACGGTGCCAGTCCATAGTCACCAGAGTCGGTGCATGTTGCCTAAGCCATCCCCTTTGGCGGAGGGTGTTATGCCATTTCATCCAGAAAAAGAAAGCAAAGCGGTGTTCCATGACGACCGCTTTCTCAATGGCCCGGTCGTGTTTTCCTGGATGAGGAACGATCTCCCGAAAAGTACCGGGTGGGTCGCATTTATATGAATTCTCTCGTTCATGCATAGACGTCTCTGAATTAATGCTGTTGAAATGGTAAGTTATAATACCTTAGACGAAGATCAAGTTTGCCGAATGAAACACTGTAACTCCAGCTTCATATTCGCAATCCTTGAAAACAAATAACAAGAGATCAGACCAATGGAGAAATTGAGATTAGATATTATCCTGATAGGGATTTTGTTCTTTGGAGCCCTTCAAGTTGCTGCAGAGGCGCAGACTTCCAGTTTTAATAAACAGAAATTAGATACTTATATCGATACACTGGCCCAGAACCAAAAAGTAATGGGATCACTCGCGATCGACTCGGCCGGGCATACAGTATTTAGGAAAGCCTGGGGGTATCGCAATTTGGGCAATGATACGTTGTTTGCCAATACTGAGACCGAGTATCGCATTGGTTCGATCACTAAGATGTTTACGGCGACAATGATTTTTCAACTTATGGAAGAAAAAAAGCTTTCTCTGTCGACAAAGCTGGTAGAATTTTATCCGCAAATTCCAAAAGCGGACAGCATTACCATCGGGAATATGCTACATCACCAGTCGGGTATCTTTAATTTTACTAATGCGCCGGAATATCGGGATTATATGACGGAGAAACGCACAAAAGAGCAGATGCTGAAAGTGTTTCGTAATCAGGAATCGCAGTTTAGCCCGGGAGCCCAAACCAGCTATAGCAATACCAATTATGTGTTGCTCGGCTATATCATCGAGAAGATTACCGGTGATAGCTATGCCAATCAGCTCCGGGAACGAATCGTGCAACCCTTGAATCTGGGACATACCTATTATGGGAACGGCATCGATAGGCAAAAAAATGAAGCGGCCTCTTTTCGGCGCGAATCCGGCCGATGGAAGCCAATGCCTGAAACGGACATGAGTATTCCGGGAGGAGCCGGGGCTCTTGTTTCTACGCCTTCGGATCTGATTCGATTTATCAGGGCTCTTTTCGATGGGCAACTCGTTTCGCAAGAATCATTGGATCATATGACCGATTTTGAGTCGGGCCTTGGAATGGGTATGATGAAGGTCCCCTTTTACGACACATTTGCGTACGGACACAGCGGAGGGATTGATGGATTTCAATCAAGCCTGTACTATTTTCCCGAAAAGGATGTGACCCTGGCATTTATAGGCAATGCGATGGATTACAAAATGAATGATGTACTTATTGGCACACTGAGTATTTATTTTGGGAGGGACTTTACAATTCCCACACTGGCTCGTAAAGAGCTCACCATTAGACCTAATGAGATGAAAAGGTACGTAGGAGAATTTAGCTCTGACCAAGTTCCCATGGAAATCAAGGTCTTCGTGGAAGAAGGTACCTTAAAAGCTCAAGCTACAGGTCAACCTGCGTTCCCATTAACTGCTACCAGTAAAACGACTATGCGCTTTGATCCGGCGGGTTTGGTGATGGA
Source organism: Balneolaceae bacterium (assembly GCA_050117475.1). Classification (GTDB taxonomy): domain Bacteria; phylum Bacteroidota; class Rhodothermia; order Balneolales; family Balneolaceae; genus Fodinibius. The sequence continues at coordinate 16,779 of JASFMR010000067.1, forward strand.
ATTTGATAGTCTCAAAGTTGGAAGCTATCAACAGTTCACCCTGAAACAGGGAGGCGGGTCGTTCATTTTTCAACGTAATTAGCAAATTGTTACGACTTCGAATGTGCTCAAGTACGTTGACCGGCAGATAGATGAAATATTTGTAAAAAAAAGACCCGGGTTACTGGAATTATTCGTTGGTAACTGTTTTTATACTATCTAAATGAGATGCCAAACCATAGAGGGTTTATATGCTAAAACGACTCAATTCTTCCACCCTAAGTGAATTTGTTGATCCCAAGATCGCAGTCATGATCTTGCGAATTGCTGCCGCTGTATTTATCATATACGGTCATGGATTCGGTAAAGTGATGAATGTGCTCAGCGGGCATTTTCCTGCCGGCTTCGATCCTATTGGAATTGGGCCTGAGATCTCGATGATCCTATCTGCTTTTGCGGAAGGCATCTGTGCATTTCTAGTTCTAATCGGCTATTGGACGCGATTAGCCAGCCTTTTTTTAATTGTCAATATGTCGGTGGCGGCGTTTGTCCAACATGCCTCTGATCCTTTCGGCATCAAAGAAAAGGCATTGCTCTTCCTGCTGATATGGATTACCATATTTCTGTTGGGGCCGGGCAAGTGGTCATTGGATGAAAGACAATTCTAAAGATGTTAAAGGGATATAAACGTTATTTGGTGTTATTTTCCATGCTGGTAATCCCCTTTGTAATCTGGAAGTGTACCGGCAAGCCCGAATCGTCAACGGATCCCAAAATAGTTGCCGGGCAACAACAGTCATTTCCTGATTTTTCTGAAGTCGATACCTCCGATGTTTATGTTTACAACTGTAAGGATTCTTTGCAATTTACCGTGTATGTAACCCGCGATAATACCTGGCTTTTTCTTCCGGATACTACCGTTAGGTTAGATCCGGTACGTTCAGGATCCGGTGCGAAATATCAGGAAGGATCTTATATCTACTGGAGTAAGGGGAATGAAGCGTTACTCCAGATTCCCAATCAGTCACTGAGAAAGTGTAAACTGGTGCCGCGGGAAAAATCGTGGGGCGCTGCCAAAATCCGAGGGGTCGATTTCCGGGCATTGGGACAAGAGCCCGGTTGGCTTTTGGAGATCATAAACGGTCGACACATTGAGTATGTGGGGAATTACGGCAGGGACACCGTTCAGGTTCCTGCAACTGAGCCTGATTTGAATCGGCAGGACGGGACAATAATTTATGATGCCCAAACAGAGGGTCATCATCTGAAAGTCGAAATTAAAAAAGAACCCTGTACCGACGCCATGAGTGGGTTTCAATTTCCCAATACTGTTTCGGTTATTGTGGATGGGAAGGCTTACCAAGGCTGTGGCAAATCGTTGAATCGCTGATAAACCTGGAAAGTACATAGCTGTGAACGGCCGGGTATCGATCATTTCATACTTTGCCATAGTGATGAAAAGTCGTTAGCCAGGATTAAACTCTGGGCTTTCAAACCCGCCTCCCGAATAAGTGTATGGCTCCGAGATAAACCCTGATAGACATATCCATCTTTAAACGGGCCGGCTGCACGAACTAAAATCTCGGCGCCTATATGGGTAGCCGCATCATTAAAGGCTTCTTCATCAAATAAATGTGAGAAGGATTCTCCCGTTGCCTCCTGATAAGTCTCCCAGAAGCCTTCCCACAGGTCGCGGTATTTTGGTTTCTTTTCTTTGGGAGACACATGGGCTTGCATCCAACAATGTGCTGCAAAATGGGCTACATCTTGTAAGGGGTGTCCATAATGCGCAAATTCCCAATCGATAAGACGGATTTCATCATTTGATACCAGCACTGAAGGCGGCCACAAATCTCCCATCACCAGACAGCAACCGGGGGACCGTAGTTTTCGTCCCAGTGCCACTGTTTTGGAGTGAATGTATTCGGTATTGCTGATTCCGGATTGGCGGGCATAGTCCTTGGCAGGTTGATACTGCACCTTAAGGCGTGTTTGCTGGATATCGGAATTATCAAATGCGTTCTTGAATTCCTCGTGTTGAAAAGTATTCGCATGCAGCAGACCAATAAACCGGCCTAATGTGTGAGCTACCTTTGAAATACCAGGGTCATCGACTAACCAGTTGGTTATTTCGGAAAACGTGCTAACATCTTCCATAACGAGGAGGTAAAGGTCGGAATTGAAGAAGATGATATGTGGCGGCCGAATCTCATCTGAGCTGATGATATGCAGGGGGCCGTTTTTTTCGAAGAGCTTCAGGGCACGGGCTTCAAAATGAATGCGCTTCGGGCCCAGTGGTACCTCCGGATTGCTAGCTATATAAGGCGGGGAATACTTAATAATCATGCTCTTTGATTTTCCCTCAAGCCGCCAAACGTGGTTTAAATTACCTCCGGGCAGCGGCTGCAACTCACTTGTAGTTGAAAAATCGGGAACATTCTGCGAAATGACTGAAAGAATCTGTTCTCTGGAAAGCGGCATAAGGTTGTTAAAATTGCATTATAGCATCAAAAGCATTAAATGAGGATAAAAGTGTTCAAAGAGATTTTAGGGATTTCTTAAAACCGGTAAATGTGATTGCCAAATTTGACCGGGTCGCCGTGTTTCAAAAAGCTGATCAGTATTTCTTCAGTGGCTTTTCGTGCTTTTTTAAGGGAATCCTGAAGATCGGCCTCCGGGGGATTATCGCGGCCGGGTACAGAATACTTGTGTCCTACCACCAAGCCAGCTACCGGAATTTCCAGTTCGTTGGCCAAGACCGCTTCCGGTGCTACAGTCATGGAGTTTACATGTCCTCCAAGCTGTGCCCACATGTGATTTTCTGCTGCCGTTTTTCCCCGGGGTCCCCCGGCATAAACAAAAACTAATTCTCGCTCAGGGGCGTGTATTATTTTGGGGTGCCGTTCGTAGATTTGGTTTGATAGTTCTGTGGAGAAGAGCCCTTCATTCAGAACCAAGTGTCCCTGTTCCTTTGAAGGTTCTACAAACATGGTACATGTCGAGCCATCCGGCAGACGGTTATCCGGCATTAACTGGTCAGTTAGTAACATGGGAGTGAAGAGCGGCAACCCAGGATCCAGAACACCGACGGAGCTGTTAATTAGGAGTGCGCCACAATCAACGGCTTTAAGTGCAGCCGCTTGCGCACGATAGTTGATTTGGTTCGGCAATAATTTATGGGGCGATTTGTGGCGAATTATGGCGAAAATCCTTCTTCCATTTGCCCCTGTAGAGGCGAATAAGGCTTGGGTACCCCACTTGGTATCGATATGAATCTGTTGCATAGCCAGGGCTTTTGGAATACTCCTGCCGAATGCACTTCCCAGTATCGCAGCAATGGA
>JASFMR010000068.1:0-20098 GCA_050117475.1 Balneolaceae bacterium
GCTGGCAGCAGTACCAGAAGCCCAACAGCTGAAATCAATAATTTTATAGTTCGTTTATTTTTCACAACTCTCTTTTATTGAAAACTTAACCTTAATATAAATAGAGCGAAATCTGAAAAGCTAGCCGTTTTGCTTTAAAACTTGTTTCCGTTCTTCAAATTCCTCTCGTTCGATTTCACCACGGGCAAATCGTTTTCTCAAGATTTCAATGGCATCCTCTTCAATTTTTCTTTGGGAGCGATAAGGAATGACATTGAATACCATCAATAGAATAAAAACAACTGTGATGATCCACCAGATCCAATGCATGCCCATAAAATGATGGCTGTTAAACATAACGTTAGTTTATTTATGATGCTGGTTATGATTGTTCCATTTCAAGCTATCGTTATTCTTCATTCTGCCTTGATTCATCATTCCGTTTCCGGGATGCATATTCTGCATCATCTGAATGCACATCATGTTCATTTTCATCATCGATGAATTGCCCATCATCTTCATCATTTTGGAGCGATCCAGCTTGCTATTCATCATGGCCTGTATCATGGCCATATGTTGCTGCATGCGCTCTCTCATCTGGGGACTGTTCATCATCTGATGCATGGTTCCCATCATCATGGTGCTGTCCACCGGCATAGCGTTCATTATCTGCTGCATCATTTGTTGTCGCATTTGGGGATTTTGGGCCATGTGTTGCATCATCATGGCACGCATGGTGGAGTCTTGCATTATCTCCATCATCTGTTGTTTTTTTGAAGCCATATTGGCCTGCTTCTGCTGGGCCATCCCCATAGTTGTAACGAGTAGCATTGCCAATAGAATCATTGTTAAACGTTTCATAACAGATATCTTTTGTTTGGATTAAATTTCGGTTGAATATGTTGTCAGAGGTTACTTATTACCTTTTCTAATCTTTTCCGGACCCCGTCAGCAATAGGCCAAAGTCCATCATTTCCATTCTCACCCTTTTATGGTAAGCAAATATGATGTTCAACTAGCTCTCAGTCATTATAGGTAAGAAAGGCTTAAATTAAGCTGAAATTTTTGAGCTCGTTTTTCCTACACGATTTTTCCTGATTTCACTACCGCCCGGATAGCGGACATGACCACATAAAATGAGATGGATTTCCAAGAAATTACTTTACTAATCAACGTTAATCAGTGGAGAGAGCTATGAAAACCATCCTCGCATTTTTAATTGGATTCCTGTTTACCGGCACTGCAGCGTTTGCCCAGGAGAATCTGCAAGACGTGAATTATGACGACAATGGGCGTTTTGCTGTTCAGGTAGAAGCATGGAGGTCGGATGTTAAAGCGGATAACCGTGTATCTTATTGGAAGGAACAAGGATTAGACCATGCATCCTTCGCCAAAGATGGTGATGAGGAAGAAGGGAATGTCTGGTTCCGGGTATTTTTGGGAAGGTTTGCAAGTATTGAGGATGCCCGTCAATTTCAGGACGTCTTTTCCGGAATGTACGACAACGAAACATGGATAACCACAACCAGCCGCGGAGAAGTCATGACTACTTTGGATGGCAAATAATAAACCCAAAGCTGTGCAATCTTTGCTTTTTTTGCGGCAAGTTAACAACAGGCATTGACTCTGCTCAATAATGTGTGTACGACATTCTCCATGAGTCCAAGGTAATAGTTGGTATCCTTAAGATTCTGCTTTTTGCTTAGTATGGTTTCACTGTTGTTTCCGTGTCTCATGGAAAATGTGATCAGCCTAAAGTCGGTGATCGCCTGGTATAATTCATATATTTGATTATTGGTCGTTTGGTCCAGGTCGACAAGCTTGTCAAATAAACCGATAAGTTCGAGGTCACCCATATAGTATAAGGGCTCATCTGCGACTTCCTCTTGATGCTTTCTTTCTAAATAATTAGCAAGGGCAAATCGTAATGTCGGTTCCAGGCTGAAAAACATTTTGGAAGGTTCGTTGTCAACCTTCCGTCCATATTCAATTCTCATATTTAAACGTTCCAGAGCTTCCATAGCCGAGGGGTTAATATCTTTTTGATATAAAATACACTTTGGATCGATAGGAGTGAACAGCGTTGTGCTCATCTCTATTTTTATCCACTAACTTTTCGAAGGCACTATGTATCTGGTTATAATGTCTTCTAAATGTTTCCTTGTCTTTTCGGGATACTTTTTGCAGCTCTTCCATAGATAGTTATTTCCGTCTTTTGATGTTAAAGGAATATATATTTGATGCTTTTAAATGCTCACGGCTGTAGGCATCTCTCTTCATGAATAATAATGTTGTTAACAGCTGGTTTTTCACCTCTCTCAAATTTGCATTAGAATTATAGCAAAAGACCGTATCGGGATTTGAAAGGGAAAAGAATGTAGAGCATGTAGGGCTTACTCTGATAACGACTATTCTCCCTCCGCCGGGTTGTCTGGATTAGCTTCTTATGAATTAATGACTTTTTTGACAATATTTAAGCGAATCCTTTATTATTTTATATCCTATTTAGGAGGACTCAAGTAAATTACTATTCGGTGCAAGACTTTTCGGTTCGTTGCTGTGGTTGATACACTGATCAGCGAAATTTGTTTGCTTACTATTTCAAACTCATGACCGATTTATAAATGACAAGGAGATCAGGGTTTATAAAATTTAATAAACTTGTGTTGCCGGGGATTATTTTAGCCTCGGCGGTGGTATTTTTCATCGATATCCAATATCGGGTGGGGGTCGTGGGAGATATCCCATACGTACTGTTGGTTATGGCCACCTATTGGTCAGAACAAAGGCGCTATACCATTGCAGTCGGCCTGTTGGCGACACTCCTTATCTCCATAGGCTTTCTTTTTTCCCAGTCAACGGAATATTTTTTTCTGTCTGCCGCCATACGGATTATGTCAATTGTTGTAATCTGGGGAGCAGTATGGTTTGTGATTAATTATAAAACATCGCTTGCTCGAATTCGGAAGGATGAAGAACGCATTACTGCGTTATTTGAAGCCGCTCCCGAAGGCATTATCACATCAGATCTAAACGGAAAAATCGTTCTGGCAAATAAAAGAGCCGAAGAATTATTCGGTTATCCAAGAGGAGAGCTCATCGGAGAAGATATTGAAGTCTTGGTTCCCCAGCGCTATACGTCGAGGCACCCTGAATTCAGGCATGAATACTACGAAAATCTCGAACCCCGGCCGATGGGTTTTGGGCGTGATTTATACGGGGTCAAGAAAAATGGCGAAGAATTTCCCGTAGAAATCAGCTTAAATCATTTTGAGACCGATGAGGGTAAGTTCATAATCAGTTATGTGATTGATATTACGCAACGCAAAGAGATTGAAGAACAGCTGAGGGAAAATGAACAACGGTACCGGATGCTATTTCAGGCCGCTACTGATGAGATTATGGTATTCCATGTAGATGAAAATATGGAGCCCCTGCCTTTCTTGGAGGTTAATGATGTAGCATGTGATATTCTGGGGTATGCGCATGATGAGTTACTGCAAAAGACGTTGTATGATATCATGGCAACTGATAAAGAAGAAGTAAAAAAACACATCCGGAATGTGATTAGATTCGGTAAGAAATTAGTCGAATTGCAGCATGTCACGAAGAGAGGAAAAAAAATACCACTGGAAATTAGTTCCAGGTCGTTTATTTATGATGGCTCTCAAACGATCATATCTATCGGAAGAGACATCAGGGAACGAAGAAAGCTCGAGCAGGAAATTTTAAATATTAGTGAACAAGAGCGGCAAAGGATCGGGCGGGATATGCATGACGATCTGGGCCAATTACTGACCGGCGTCGGGTTAATAGCTCAAAATTTAGCGAATGAGTTGAGGGCGGAAAAGGCGAAAGGAGCCCGGAAAGTGCAGGAAATCTCTGATTTGCTAAAGGAGGCTGATGAGCATGCTCGAGCACTTACACGAGGTTTGGTGCCTGTAAATATCGAGTCGAATGGTCTGGATGCAGCCTTACGGGATCTAACGAAAAGATCTGCTAAAATGTATGACATCGATATTCATTACAATAATAACCAGGATATCACATTGGTTGATACTTCCGCCGTTCATTTGTACCGTATCGCGCAAGAAGCAATAAACAATGCCATAAAACACGGGAATGCAACATACATCGGGGTTAAGTTGTCAACAAATAACGATCATATTTCCCTCAGTGTTGAAGATAATGGCAGTGGGTTCCCGGAAATAGCAGATACGAGTGATGGGATGGGAGTTCGCATTATGAACTTTCGGGCACAAATGATGGGCGGGAATTTGGAAATCAAAAGTGGTCATAAAGATGGAACGGAAATCATTTGTAAGATCCCCAAAAATAAGTCCTAGTATCCTTTCTCAGACTCCCTTTTTGAAAGCTTCAATCAGGAAAGCGATATGATCGCTAAGCTCGGTATCTATGAGTTCTGCACCGCGTTTAATATCCTCGCGCGGCACGTCGGCGGCAAAGCTTTTGTCTTTCAGCTTCTTCTTTACCGATTTCACTCTCATATCCGAAAATCCATTGGGCCGTACTAAGGAAACGGCATTCATAAAACCGGAAAGTTCATCGCATGCAAAGAGGTAGCGCTCGATTTCTTCTTCAGGCTCTTTACCGGTACGTTCGGGGGCGTGAGCTTTCACGGCTCCAATAATATCGGCAGGATATCCTTCTCCGGGCAAAATTTCCTCTACCGCTTTGGCCGGATGTTCATCAGGATATTTTTCCCAGTCAAGATCGTGAAGCAATCCGGCAGCCCACCATTTTTCGATTTCGTCTTTACTCTTATCCAGTGACTCGGCATAGGCCTCCATGGCTGCAGCGACCATCCGACAGTGATGCCGCAGGTTTTCGTTTTCTATGTACTGGTTCAGCAATGCAGCAGATTCGTCTCTGGATTTCATAAGATATCAAATTAGAGGTACGCAGTTTTTAAGATCAAACATTAACGGTAAGTAACAGCAGAATCAACAGAAGCACAAATGAAATTCTGATGCCTATTTCAGCAATTTTTGAGGATTGGCTTTACTCAGGTTTTCTCTTGCCTGACTGGGGGGGTATCCCAATTCCTTCTGAAAAGCTTTAAATAAACTGCTTTCGTGGCGGTAACCTAGCATAAGTGCAATCTCAATGTTATCTAATCTCGTATTTTTCATGAGATTGAGGGCCTGAAGAACTATCAATTTTCGCTTTAGCTGAGTAAAAGACCTATTAAATATCCTCTGTATTAATGACTGTGTCCACCGGACGGATATTCCAAGTTTTTCGGCAAGAGAACTGATTTTCAGTTGGTTAGGCGAAGTACTGAGAATCTCAGTTATTATATCTTGGGTATATGGGGTATAGACATCTGGATTTGCTTCATTTTCTAAAAACAGGCGAAAATCATTCTGTTGTATTGCTTCTATGATTTTTGAATTTATTTGCCTGTGAGGCATACTACAGAGAATAAAATGATCTAACCCTTTGTGAACACCCGTACGAATAAATTCAGGATTTAAAAATTTAGTACAGACTACTATAGGTACTGTGATAATTTCCGTCTGCAATTTTAGAAGGTCTTTTATCTCTTCGTTATTCGCATAACAATAACATAGAATTCCGGCATTTATATTACACTTTCGGGCAACATGAAGGAAGGTTTCTGCCTCAGTAACAGTTTCTAAATCGTATTTACGATTTAAAACCCTTGACAAACGATTGCAATTAAAATTACCATGTATGTATTGTAGGATTTTCATTTCTTGCCATTTTATACCTTATCGCTGGAATTATTAGCTGTTCTTGTAAAGGTAAGTACATGCAAAAATAATCACTTAAGTATCGCTGGGTATCACAAAACTATAACAAAATCATTTATCTAAGAATATTATTGTGATAGAATGAGATATCGTGTCTTGAAAGGTTGGAATAATGAAAGCTTAGTATCCGCTTGACTTCGTAATGGGCAATATAAGTTCACAGTTGGCTTTTTGGCATCTGGAGTTATGGATTATATTTGGTTAACAGTTGATTCTTAAATCGAGTCAAAGCAAGGGGGCTACTCCTGGATATTGCATTTTGAGTTGTTCCCAATCCGTTATAAATCATATTCAAATTCAAGAAAGATGAACGTATTCAAATCTATCAATATCGTACTGGCAGCCCTTCTAGTCGTAGGCTGTTCAGAGATGTCGGTTCCCGGATCTGATGAAAATGGTTCGAAACTTAAAGCAATACCGTCAGTCCGCCCGGAACAAACCGGTGTATTTACAACAAATGGATGGTATGAAGAGGAAGAAATTTACTATATCAATTTGGGGGTTGAGGAAGGAGTTACTGAGCGCGGAGAAAATGATATCTACTTAATTGGAGGAGATAGGCTTCACCAGGCAAATGTGGTCGAATTCCTTCCCGGGGAAGCCGGTTATTCGCCACACTGGAATGTATATATTATTCACTCAGCAGAGGGTGTCACTGTTCAGGATATTTTAGATTCAGGTTACGCTTCTTCTCATTATAACAGTGAGGGTGTTCTGTTTGATGATGTTAACGATCTTCGCGCGGCTCTCCAGGAAGGCCTAGTGACCTTTGATCGGCCAGGAGTCGTTGTTAATTGCCCGATCGTCTCAGAAAAGGCGGCTGATGCTCCCGGAAATACGCCGCTTTCAGAAGAATTTGAACCGTTCGGAACTACCTTCTGATAGATAAATCCAATCTCACTTAGCCTCTCATCTGCCTCCTGTGGTGTTTGTCGCACAGGAGGCTAGGATGTCAACTTGATATATGTTACTACGAAATGCTGATATTGTTGTTATCACGATTTTGCCAATCCCGGTATAGCTGGATGAGGTTGGAGCTGCCGTACAACAGCAAAAATGTGGCCACCAGGTAGGCTACCGAAGCGGGATTAGCAATGATGAGTGCCGCAATAACCAGGGTTAAGATGCCGAGTATGGAAAACTGGAATGCAAACAACAGAATAAGGCCGAAAAGGCCGAGGAATCCGGCGAAGGTAACCGGGATCAGTTCCGGAAAGATAAATATGATTATGCCGGCAACAAGGGGCACCGCAGAGAGAGTAGCAGGCAGTTTGAACAAGATGAACAAGACACCGAGTGCAACCAGGTATCCGCCGGCTATAAGATATAAAAAATTTGGATAGGCCAGGCTGAGTAATCCTGTGGCCAGGGCAAGCAGTGCATTGAGAATTTGCCGCTCCCTTGTCCGGTATTGAATATTTATCTGGTATTGCTCAAACATAACGGTACGTTTTAAAGCTTAAATCCTGATAGCTTTTTTAAAGTTGGAATGCTCGATCGAGCTTAGTCTAATAAGATGGCATACCTGTATTTATTATCCAAATAAACCTTATCTCTTAACACCGAGTTATCCCCGGCCCGGAAAACGTTCAATAATCTTTTCGGTCGTAAGCACTTGGGCAAATTCTCCGTGAATGTTGGCCAGGGAAACGGCATGAATTTCATCGGCGTCGTAATGCCGGCCGTTTTGATCAATCCGGCCAAAAGCAGCGGTTGCATCTTCCACCAGGTAGGTTTCAAAGCCCAGGTTGCCGGCCATGCGGGTAGTGGTGGAAACGCAGTGGTTGGTCGTCAGTCCGGCAATAACAAGAGTTTGATATCCTGCGGCTTTCAACCTGGATTCCAAATCTGTCCCGATAAAAGCAGAATTGACTTTTTTAACGATAACCGGTTCGCCGTTCATCGGCTTCACCAAGTCCATCATCTCAAATCCCGGCTTCCCCGGATGCAGCGGGGAGTTTTCACTGGCAGATGCATGTTGAATATGAAAGATGGGCAGGTCGTTTATTCTCCAGTGATCTATCAATATTTTGATCTTGTTTTCTGCATCCGGATTATTGCGCTGGCCCCATTGGGGATCTTGGAATCCTTTTTGAACATCGATAACGATAAGGGCGGGGGTATGTTGGGGCATAGGGCTTGTCAAGTTATGGCTTCAATGTAACGTTTGGCCGAACGTTGTAGGGCATTTTTTCCGTCTTGTAGGATGTTTCGATCCCACCATGCTCCGTAAATACGGTCGTATTTCAAAGGGGCCAGCAAACGGCTTATTCTTTCGATGGCCTTTCTGTTCAAAGGGATGTGATTTGGATAGCTGTACATGAAGCTAAGGTGTCTGCGATCCGGAACGACCTGTAGAATGTCCCCGGCCAGGAGAACGCCTCTGCCGCCGGCTCCTTTTTCCCAATGCAGAATCGTTCCGCCCTCGAAATGGCCTCCAACATTGTATAGAGTAAGTTCTTTATCAAAAAGTTCTTGAGATTCTCCATTCCAAAAATGAATGTTGGCGTGCTTTCGTTGCACCCATTTTTGATCACTGGAGTGAAGATAAATGGGAATGCCACCGAATGCCAGGCTCCACTCGACCATCGAAGTGTAATAATGAGGGTGTGAAATGGCAATAGCATCAAGGCCGCCCAGGCTGTTAATGATTTCAACGGTAGTTTCGTCGATCAGGCTAATGCAATCCCATAGGACATTGCCCCGTGGTGTCTGCAAGAAAAGGGCACGCTGGCCGATACCGAAATCGGGAGTCGTTCCTATGCCCCAAAGGTTGCTCTCCTTTTTCCGAAAGACCACGTGGTGATTTTTCCGGACCTCCTCAAGGGTAGTCCACTGTTGTCCCCCGGGATTCACATATTGACGCTCATCCTCGCAAATGGGGCAACACGCGGGAAAAGTATCCGATGCCTGAAACTGTGTTCCGCAGGTTATGCAAATATAATTTTCCACGGTAGCTGAGAGTTAATCTGAGTAGGATTGCATGCCTTATTTAAGGTAATGCTAGTTGTTATGGGCCTTCCAGGCAATATAGCATGTTTCGACTTCATCTACGAATCCGCCGTGCTTGGGCTGCCAGTCCAGCAAGCTTACTGCTTTCCGGGAATCAATATGCTGGTCTACCGCCAGTGCCTCCGCCATGGGCCCCATTTCTTCGGCTGCTTCCTCAACCGGTACGAAATTTATGGAGCCCTCAAAATCGGTTGCCCGGGCAATGGCCTGGACCATATCTTTGACCGTACAGCGTGAGCGGTCAGAGATGTTAAAAATTTCCCCGGCGGGGGCTGTTTCTGCAATGCGAACATAGGCGTCTGCTAAGTCATCGGCGTGAATCAAGCTCCAGAAATTGGTTCCGTCACCGACGACATCAATTTGATTTGATTCTTCTGCGGCCTTGAACCACATATCCATGAGGCCGCCCCGCTCGCCATATACACATCCCGGTCGCACTACAATTCCGTCTATGTCTTCCGCATCAAGCACCATATTTTCAACCTCAGGACGCCATGTGACTGCCTCAATGGGATTGAGAGGTGTGCGTTCGTCTACAGCTTCATAGCCGGTATTACCGTGGACCCAGCATCCGCTTGTGTATATAAAAGTTTTGGGCTGGGGGCCATTACCGCTTGCTCCTGCTCCAATCAAGGTTTGTACCGTCTTTTTGTCCAGCTCAACCGTATTGTTTTGATAATCTGCAGCAGCATGAATCAGCACAGAGCATTGTTCGGCCTTCTCCCGGTAGGATTCGGAATTCTGCATGTCCCCAATTACAGGGTGGATCTCTTCTTTAGCCAGCATAACGGCTTTTTCTTCGCTTCGGGTAAGTCCAAATACGTTGTGGCCGGCCCTGCGCATTGCTTTTGCAACACTGAATCCGATGTAACCGGTGGCACCGGTAATAAATATTTTCATAATGTGACGGGTCTAAATTGAGTTTAAAATTTTTTCTGCGATTGCCACCCCTTGTCAGGAAGCTCCATCTGTTGGCAGCCCAAAAGTATACTTCTATATCTGTGTGTTCAACACAAAAATATGATAAGTATGATCAATAAAATTGATATGCCTTAAGAAATGAAGTTGTTACCGTGTCGGGAAAGATGCCTAACTTCCCAGGTAAACGAAATCAAATAAATTTATATCGGTTGGCAAGCCATTAACCACTTTCCCATCGACATAAACCGTTCCGTTTCGATTTTCACTGGTAAATGCCGTCTTTTGAGGATGATTAGGGGCTGTAATCGGGGAAGCTGCAGTTCTGTCATAGAAATCGGGGCTTTGCGTTAAATTCCCATTTCTATAATCTACAACCAAGGCAACATCTTGAGGTATTGGTTCTATTCCGGTTCCTGCAATAATAGGTTGTATATTTATTAAAAGTTCATTGTTATTCATCCAGCTAAGGTTTCTCGGATTAAAATCTACCAGTTGGCCCGGGTAGCTAAGGTTGGCATTGTTCTCAATCAATTGTTTGAAATCCGATTCATCCCACTCGGCCAGTTTAACGTTTTGGTATATATTGAATACAATTACTTTGGTATCCAGAACACCTGAAGTAACATTTTGATCTCTTCTGAGTCCAATCGCCAAAATCCCACCATTTGGGGATAAGGTCAAAAATTCCAAATTCCAGTTACCAAGTGATGTAACATTGTTGATCTTCGTAGTACTACCCGGTGCAACATTTTCCAAGCCTGCCCATTTGACTTGCGAGCCCTCTTGAAAAGCAATTACCCCCGGGTCATTACATGTTGCGAATAATGGCAGGATTGCAATAAGTATAAAATATTTAAAATGCGTCATAAGCTCTCTCGTCGGTTTTAGGTTATATGAAAAATAAGTAGAAATGATTTACAATATGCAAAATATCGGGGTTTATAATTCAAAAAGCGATTTGGGATGGCATGTAAAATGCAGATGTAGTTATCCTCCTAACGGTGAAAGGCTATGTAGTACATTTTCCTTCCGTATGAAAAAATCGTATTGTTTAAGGTTGGAACGAAATAGATAAATGGTCGAAAGCAATTGCATGAAAAAAAACGGCAACATTACTGTCGAAGACGTAGCCAAGTTGGCCAATGTGTCAACGGCCACGGTTTCAAGGGTGTTTAACCGGTCGGCAAAAGTGAATAAGGAGACTTCCGATCGGGTTTTGAAAGCTGCAAAAAAATTGAATTACCGGCCCAGCAGGGTAGCACAGCGACTTCGGGGCAAGCGTAAAAATTCGATGATCATAGGGCTTATCGTTACCGATTTGGAAAATCCCTTCTTTTCCGAGATCGCCCGAGGGGTTGAAGACGTAGCGTACAAAAATAAGAATGCCGTGATGGTCTGTAATTCCAATGAAGACAGGGAGAAAGAAAAATTCTACCTGGAGATTCTCGTTGCCGAGCAGGTGTCCGGCTTTATTGTCGTTCCGACCCCTTACAATACCGCTTTGATTGAAAAAATTGTGAAAGACGATTTTCCGGTCGTTTGTGTAGACCGGCAATTTAATATCGGGAATGTAGATAGTGTGACGGTTAACAACCAGAAGGGAGCGTATGCTGCGGTCGAGCGCCTGATTAAGCTCGGACACCGACGGATCGCCGTTATCAATGGCCTTAAGGAACTGTCTACGACTAAAGAACGGTTTGAAGGCTATAAAAAGGCTTTTGAGCATTACGGTATACCAATCCATGAAGATTTAGTTCTGTATTCTGATTCCAAGGAGCAGGGCGGGGTTGAAAGTACCCGGAGACTCCTCAATCTGGACAAGCCGCCCACGGCCATTTTCTCTACAAATAATTTGATGACGCTGGGTTGCCTCGAGGAGCTAAACACCTGCGGAGTGAAAATACCTGATGAAATAGCGCTCGTTGGGTTTGATGACATGCCCTGGTCCAGAGCCCTGAATCCACCGCTGACCGCCGTCAGGCAGCCGGGCTATGAGCTGGGAGTTTCTGCGACCGAACTGTTATTGAAGCGCCTTGCTAATCCTTACCGAAATACATCGGATATCGTATTAAATCCGGAGCTTGTAGTCAGAGAATCTTGCGGTAAACAATCCTAACACAAATACTCTGCAAATATTCCCGTAAATATTCCCAGCTAATGGGCATTGAATTAGTAAATAATATGTAATCGTTTACAATAATTATATATTTTACCTGGGATAGGTTGACAAAATTTGATTAAATGTGTTCTTTTATGATGTAAACGATTACATTAAATTTACAAAATCGTGGGTTATTTCTATCCTTGTGCAAAAAGTTGCAGCAAAATTGTAGGGAAGCATTTGGGTTTAAATCTAATTTTCAATAATAATTTGGTAATGGATACTTATTTATGAAGGCCATTCGAAAGATACAAAAAGGCTTGTTTTGCTTGGTTTCGTCGCTCTTGTTTCTGGTATCGTTTTCCGCAAGAGCCCAAACCACTCAGAAGTTCCTGTATGCAGAGCCCTACCGGCCACAGTTTCATTTTTCACCTGAAAAGAACTGGATGAATGATCCAAACGGACTCGTTTATTACAAAGGCGAGTACCACTTATTTTACCAGTATAATCCTTTTGGAAATACCTGGGGACACATGAGCTGGGGGCATGCTGTCAGTAGGGATTTGGTTCATTGGCAATATCTTCCGGTAGCACTTGAAGAAGAAAATGGGGTTATGATATTTTCAGGGGCTGCGGTTGTAGATAACGACAATACTTCTGGCTTCGGTACGGCCGAGAATCCACCCATGGTGGCCATTTATACCGGTCATGATGAAAATCGCAAAGTACAGGACCAGCGAATAGCCTACAGCCTGGACAAGGGCAGGACTTGGGCAAAGTATAAGGGTAATCCGGTTATTGATGAAGGGATGCAGGATTTCAGGGATCCCAAAGTGTTTTGGCATAATGCGACCCAAAAGTGGGTAATGGCGCTAGTGTTGCCCAAGCAGCATAAGGTCCGCTTTTACGGTTCGACGAACTTAAAAGATTGGAAACAACTCAGTGAGTTCGGCCCTTCGGGATCCAGGGAGGGTATTTGGGAATGTCCGGGAATATTTAAATTGCCCGTGGACGGAAATCCAGATCAAACCAAATGGGTGCTGCAAGTGGATATTAATCCCGGCGCTCCGGCCGGCGGTTCCGGCTCGCAATATTTCATCGGCACTTTCGACGGGGAGCGGTTTGTTCAGGATCCCTCCACCGAAGGAGAGACTCTCTGGAGCGATTATGGCAAAGATTTTTATGCCGTTCAATCCTTTTCGAATATACCTGAAGAGGATGGGAGACGCATCTGGATAGCCTGGATGAATAACTGGCAATACGGACAGCAGATCCCGACGCATCCCTGGAGAAGTGCAATGACGATCCCGCGGTCATTACGTTTACAAACCTTTGATGATGGCATTAAACTGGTGCAACAGCCCGTGTCGGAATTTAAAAGATTGAGAGCCAAGCGTTATCATTTTGAAAATTTGACAATCAAGGGTGATTCGGACACCCTGCAAAAAGCAGGGGTAAAGGGGAAAATGCTGGAGGTAAAAGCCCGTTTCAAAACCGTGCATGCCTCTTTTTTTGGGCTTAAGGTTGCGAAAGGGGGCGGGGAACAAACCATCATAGGGTATGAGACCGGTAACAATCAAATGTACGTAGACCGACGTCAGTCGGGCGATACCCGCTTTAGTGATGATTTTCCCGGAATTCACAGGGCTCCGTTACCTGCTGAAGATGGAGAAGTTGTTGTGCATTTCTTTCTGGATACATCCTCTGTAGAGGTGTTCGGAAATGGAGGCAGGGTGACATTGACAGAACAGATTTTCCCCTCTCCCAATAGTGACGGGATCGGCTTGTTTTCAGATGGAGGGTCGACAAGATTGATCAGTTTGGATATATGGCAGTTGAGCTCAATTTGGAATACGAAAAAGGATTAGCATGAAAAAAGATAAGACCATTTTATTTTCAGTTTTGGCGGCCTCGATGGCGGGTTTTTTGTTCGGTTTTGACACGATTGTCATTTCAGGGGCCGATCGCCCTCTTCAGCTCTTGTGGGGGTCCAGTGACTTGTTCCACGGCATATTTATTATGTCCATGGCCCTTTGGGGGACCGTGATCGGGGCCTTGTTTGGGGGCATCCCAAGTGACAAGCTTGGTAGGAGGAAGACCTTGTTTTGGATCGGTATCTTTTATTTCGTATCAGCCCTTGGTTCAGGCCTGGCAACCGGCCCTTATATGTTTTCCATTGCGCGTTTCATCGGAGGTTTAGGCGTCGGTGCTTCTACCGTGGCTGTACCTATTTATATTTCTGAAATAACTCCCGCCGGTAATCGCGGACGACTGGGAGCGATGTATCAGTTTAATATTGTCTTTGGGATTTTAGCCGCTTATATCTCGAATTATCTTATCGGTTTATATTTTGCCGCCAACGCCTGGCGCTGGATGTTGGGCGTTGAGGCCATTCCGGCTTTTATTTATTCACTGATGGTGTTAGGGGTGCCGGAAAGTCCCCGTTGGTTGGCCCTGCGAAAAAATGATGAAGTGGGGGCAAAGAGGATTTTGGAGCAACTGAATCCCAAAGAGAATATTGATAAGCTTTTCCAGGATATCAAACTGTCGGTCAAGCAGGCGTCAAAAACGGCCTTTTTGTCCAAGAAGTTTCGATTTCCCATTTTTCTGGCCTTTCTGATTGCGTTCTTTAATCAATTTTCGGGGATCAACTTTGTGTTGTATTATGCGCCCCGCATTTTTCAACAGGCCGGACTGGGCGCCAGTGAAGTGCTTGGAGCTTCGGTGCCTCTAGGGGTCGTGAATCTAATCTTTACCCTGCTGGGTATGTACCTGATTGATAAAGCAGGACGAAAGCAGCTGATGTATTTCGGCTCTTTTGGATATATCTTATCACTATCTGGGGTTGCCTGGGCCTTTTTTACGGGGGCGGAGGGAGGATTTGTTGTGTTGTTCGTCAGTGCATTCATTGCCGCTCATGCCATTGGTCAGGGAGCGGTAATCTGGGTCTTTATTTCAGAAATTTTTCCCAATACGGTTAGAGATTACGGCATGTCTCTCGGAGCCGGAACTCACTGGACCTGTGCCGCGGTCATCACCTTGGTGACACCGACTGTATTGAGTGCTTTCTCGGGCGGTACCATCTTTGCTTTTTTTGCGGGAATGATGGTATTGCAATTGCTTTTTGTCTGGAAGCTCATGCCTGAAACCAAGAACAAGACGCTTGAGGAACTGGAGAAAGAGCTGCTGCCTGAAGATACTTCCTTCAGCACAGCGGCTACCGTTGACTAACTCATTGAATTTGATCTGGGATTTATGAAAGAAAAAATACTGTGTATCGGGGAAGTCCTCTGGGATTCACTACCTGCAGGACTCTTTCTGGGAGGGGCGCCATTAAATGTAAGTTTTCACCTCCACCAGCTGGGTGAAGATGTGAACATTATAAGCAGGGTGGGGGATGACCGGCTGGGTAAAGAGGCTCTTCGAAGAATCGGAGAAAAGGAATTGCCCATAAATCTGATCCAGCAGGATGAAAAGCTTGAAACCGGCATTGTAGAGGTGCAACTGGATGAAGAGGGGAATCCGGATTATAATATCATTGGCCCTGTGGCATGGGACAAAATCGAATTAACAAACCAGATGGAAGGGGCGGTAGAGAATTCCTGGGCTCTTGTTTACGGGAGCCTGGCTCTTAGAGACAAACAGTCAAGAACGACGATTTTCTCCCTGCTCGACAAAGATATCCTCAAGGTGTTCGATATTAACCTGCGTGAACCATTTTATGACAAACAAATAATAAAAGATTCGCTGATCCGCGCAGACATTTTAAAATTGAACAGGGAAGAACTCCATAAATTAATAGAATGGTTTTCTTTGCCTACCGAAGATAAAAAGGCTGTCAAGGCGCTGGCTGATCATTTTAACTGCGATACCATTGCAGTCACCCAAGGTGGAGAAGGGGCTGTTCTTTACCGGAATGAGAAATGGGCCGAGCACCGGGGATTCGTCATAGAAGTACGAGATGCTGTAGGTGCAGGGGACGCCTTCCTTGCCGCTTTGCTCCATGGGATACGGCTGGAAAATGATCTTAATGAGATGCTGGTTTTTGCCAATGCGGCCGGGGCTTATGTGGCCTCCAGGTCGGGTGCTACCCCCGAATATTCCCCTGACAGGATCAGGAAACTGTTTATTGAAGGCGAAACTTCTGAAACCTAGTAGCATTTGTTGGTTCTCTGATATTAGAAAATCTTAATATTTATTGATTTTATTAGATCGTATACCGATTGTTGGTTGCCTAGGCAACGTAATAAGGGGTATAAATGAATCTAAGGGAAGCTCTTGAATATACACTCTCCGGCCAGCAGCGGGGGGGTGGTCGTTTCGTTCACTTGTGTAAGGATATCGCCCTGGCCTATCTCAAATCGAAAATTGCCTCGGGTGATCACTATTTAAGTGAGTTGCAGGAAGAGTTAGAGGATCTGGCATGGGATTGTATTGCTGATTTGTTTGAGCGGGATGAGGGCGGTCGTTTCATACAGTTGGAAAAATATTATGATGAATTGCTGGCAAATGAAACTTCCGAAGGGGAGCTGAAGATAAAGACGCGGCGCCTTGTGTTCAGTAAAGTTAATGACAGCCTGTTTCGAATTTTTGGGAATAGGGATGCTTCTCTGAGTAAAATTATTCGAAATGTTAAAAATGCATGCGACGAGTTGAACCTGGAAGTCACGCGGATTAGCAAGTCAAATGCAGTCATTTTTGGCAAGCGAAGTATACAAAATAAACCGTCAATGCCCCCCGAATTTTTGGAGATAAAGTTAAGCCATCGGGTTACAGGCTCCATGAATATGATTGAAATTATGGAGGAAGTGAAACGAATATTTTTGAGGCAGAAACTGTACGCAAAGCAGGCTTCCCTGGTAACTGTAGCCAGGGTAATTCGTCGCTCATACGTAAATAATAATGATAGGTATAAGTCATACAAGTTGCCGGCGAATCCGTTATTTCTTCAAGCCGAGCTCCGGAACTTCGTATCCAATGCTGTTGATCGGCATAGAGAGCAGTTTTATGAAACATACGTGAGCAAAGGCAAGGTTGATGAAGATATCTTTGACGCTTACATGGATGCTCTTGAGCATATATTAAAGCATAACTATGTCGAAGAATCGACTCAGGGTGATTCCTATTATGACCACCTAAAACAGCGCCTGCCGAATTTGAAAAAAAAGGAGTATCGTTCGAACCACCGGCAATACGTGGAATATATGGTTAAGTTGGTTCGGAAAGACTTGATGCTTCGCCTGAAAAAGGTCGTATAATTAAAATCTGCAAAAACGGCCCAATGCTAGGAATTTTAAATAAGAAGTTAACCTTATTTTACCGGGTAAACCGTAACAGTAATTTACAATACATATTGAGCAATTGGACCGTATCACCGAAGATCATATAGAAAAATTTATTCGATACCCGGAGTTGCTTTCCGAAAAAGAAAAAGAAGATATTCAAAAAGCAATCACGAATTCTGCCGAATTAAAGCGCCTGGCCGTTTGGTTTCAAAAATTTTATGATGATTTAGAAGAACTTGAACAAAAGCATTCTTCCCACACTGTTCATTTGCGTCCGTTAAAGAATTCTGGGATACAATCTCAGAAAGATTCGGCCCTGATATTGGCTGCAAAATCCCCAGCAAGTAAAAAAAGAGTGCCCCTGGAAACACTGGTGACGTATGCTTCTGAAGAACAGCAGATAATTGTTCGCCTGTTGCGGGATAATATGAGCAATCATTACCGGGTTCATTTGTTATCCGGTGAAGATCCCACGGCAAACGAGATGCATATATTGACTTTGAATGAGCATGATATTGATTTTGTGCTGGATGCTACCCGTCATCTTTCCTTTCAGCCTAATGATCAGCTGGCAGGGATAAATTGGGAAAGTACATCATTGTCTTTGTGCAAGCCGATTACCCATCGAAAAATTTCGAAGGATTTTTTCCAAAAAGGGTTTCGGGATCTTTTACTAATTGAAGGAATATCCATGCACTATGATAAGTCAGATTCAATCTTGCATATCCGTAAAGATCCGCTTCTTGCGAAGGAATGTTCCAGGGTCGTACTGCAGGGTAACCGATTGGGGCGTAAAACATTTCGGTTTCAGGGAGAACATAGTTTGTTATTGCATATTTCTGATTTGGAGCCGGTTGGAATTTGGTTTTTTAAGTAGATAAATGATGCCTAATCCTATCGATGTAGAGAAACATTTCTCTGAGCTCATCAGATCGTTTGACGGATCCCTTACGTTTAAACATCGCTGGATTAGGATTTTCGATTTTTTGCGGTTTATTCAGGATGATTTTGGTACCTACGACACCTATTGCCAGCAGCTTGTTCCGTATTTTCCCGTTTTCCAAAGCCCTCTTAGCTTTACGGGGATTGATCCCGAGATTCTTGTATCTATTAACAATCTTCTTGAAAAATTACAGGAAGAAGTTTCGTTTTCTAATGAAGCTGAGCAATTTCGAAAGGCTCAGGATTCTCTGCAATGCACTATTTTGTTTCTTTATACCTGTTTGGGAGACATCGAAGCGGGAATTCGGGCAATTGGTCCTGAAGTAGGGAGCGTAGAAGAGAGGAGTCAGGAGAAGCCATTTTCTGAACTGATCAAAAATTACAGTCAATCAGGCCGCACCCATGTAGCAGATTGTCTGAGGAAGGCTTCTGAGTGGTGGGACAAGGTATCCCATCAAGACCCCGATTCTGCATTTGTACCTGTTGTAGAAAGGATTGGCAAACATACACTTGGTGGACGCTTGCGACTTATGAGGGTTCGAGTAGTCGGGGAGAGAGAAAAAAACGATCAATACGAGCATCATTACACGGTAGTTGGGGCAGAACGCGGAGGGACGCAAGGCAATGAATTTGTAGCCCGGATAGTTCGTCCGGTGATTGATGATAGATACCCGTACTTAATTGACCGATTTTTTGATCTACAGTTTTCATTCCGGCAGTCTCTGGGTCTACAGAAAGGACGTTCATCGGAATTGGCAGCCGGGGTTTTGGGATTTTGCAGTATTACGCGATATGCGGGCCAGCGCGAACAATTCTGTCTTGAGCCAAGGGTAGGGCTGACCGGGTCTCTTTCCGAAAATGGAGCGATCGAAGAAATTTCTGATGACAGTATTTGCCCGAAAATTGATGCCGCTTTCTTTTCCTGGATTAGATACCTTGTAGTCCCTGATGCTCAAAAGAAACCTTTTGAGGAATGCAGGGATAAATTGTTGAAAAAATATCCCGGCCGGCGGCTTCAGATTATAGGCTTGTCGAATTTTGGGGATTTTATCTACGACCGCAGGATCGTCGGTCACAATATCGCAAGCCGGCCAGAGCATTATTTTATAAAAGCGTGGGATCGGAAATTCAGCTTAGCGGGTATCTCAATCATTCTGGTTCTGTTGTTGGTGATAGGCCGTCTCGTTTATGGTCCGATTGATAAAAACCCCGTTGAAGGGAAATTTGAAGGAACACAACTGAAAATTTTTAATAAATCAGGGCAGCTTTTAAAGGCATTTGACGCCGGACCACGACGAGCTAAGACATTCAGAGGTAATAACAGTAATCAACGTTTCCCTCAAGTTCAATTTTACGACCTTGATGAAGATGGAACGAATGAGGTGTTCTGGTATGAATCCTCTTTTCTTGATCACAGGAGTCAACATATCAGCAATATAAAAGCCTGGTCTTTGACAGGTGACAGTTTAATTTGGCAATTTCCGGTTCAGTTTGACCTACAATTTCCCAGAAAGAATAGCATTGTGGATGATGAGTTTGAGCTCAAAGAATTTCAAATTGTTGATATCGGGGACGGCAAGCCTTTGCTCGTTGCTAATGCAAATGCCGGTCCAATGTTTCCATCAGTCATTTTTTCCCTTAATGTGTCTACGGGCAAGATTGATCAAACATATGTGCATGCCGGTCGCTTGTATGATATGGCTGTGAAAGACTTAACGGGAGACGGAATTCCCGAGGTTATCGCTACCGGCATGAATAACGCATTTTGGAAAGCTTCTATCACGGTTTTGGATATTTATCATATGCAGGGTCATGCTCCTGTTAGAGGGGATTACATTGTAAAGGGTTTTAAGCCGGCTAAAGAACGATATTACCTGATGATACCCAAAACGATACTCGGGAAGTATTATGATCCGGTTGAGAAATCGAACAAGGGAAATATTATTGAAACAGCAAGTAGTGGTGAATTATTGGAATTTGAAATCATTGATTCACGACCGCCTGAGTTACCTAAAGGCGCCTCAGAGCCCTATCTTGTTGCCTATTTTGAGAAAAACATG
>JASFMR010000069.1:0-19846 GCA_050117475.1 Balneolaceae bacterium
TCAACCAGCTTTCCGCCATGATTGCTTCACTGCTCGATCAATTGCAGAATCAACAAGGCGGCGGATCCGGTGCAATGAGTATGCAACAGCTCATTGAACAAATGCAAAAAATGTCGGGGCAGCAGCAGAAACTCAATCAGCAACTTCAAAATATGATCAATGATATCCAGGGAGACCGTCTAAGCCAGGACCATATAAAACGACTGAACCAAATGGCCAGGCAACAGAACAATATCAGAAAGCAATTACAGGAATTGCAGCGCAATGGAGAACTGGAATCCGGGGACCAGGTACTGAGTCAATTGGAGCGGATGTCGGAACAAATGGAAGATGCCATTAATGATTTGCGTGGGGGACAATTGGACCGTTCTCTTGTACAACGGCAGCAAAATATCCTTTCCCGTATGTTAAGTGCAGAGAAAGCTATGCAAGAACGCGGAAAGGAAGATCGGCGCGAAGCAACGACAGCAGAAGATCAGCCTCAATCCGTGCCTCCGGATATCACGCTGGAAGAACTTAAGCAACGAGTTCGGAAAATGTTGAATGACCCGAATCGGACAAAGTTTACAGAAGACTACCAGCGTCTCATTGAGGAATATTTTGAGCTACTCAAAAAACAGAAGAAAGAAATTATTGAAAGTGAATAACACATCTAACTTTTTTCTCTATTCTACATCTGCCAGAATGTTCCGGTTTGACTTGATAAGGCGTTGGTAAGCCATTATCACCGCATCGGTTGCTCTACCTTCAAGAACCTCTGCATGAGCTTTTACAGCCTCAATCGCATTAGCGGGGGCAAAAGGTCGCCCCACAATCTTGAGCCCCGGAATATCGCCACTGCTGTCTCCGATATATGCAATTTCATCGAGCTCAAGTTCAAGCTTCTCGCAAAGTTGCAATATACCATTCCGCTTATTGTTATCGCTCAGAATAATATTTATTGAAACATCCGTCTGGTGGACTTCAAAACGAGGATAACTCCCATTGACATACTCTGCAACTCTGGGGTAGATCTCATCGATTACTTCCTTTTCCATATGGATGATACCTGCATCCATTCTTTTGGTAAACTCTGGAATCATACCGGGATAATTTGGTACCAATTCACGATTCATCCACCTTTTTAATTCCTCCACCTGTTGTTCTGCTTCCTGATCAAAAACCGGCGAAAATCTCACAATATTAGTGGATAGTTCATAAAGTCCGGCACTCTCAAAAACCACTGGTTTCTCTACACCCATCCACTGGGCAACGGCCTCCACATATGACATTGGCCTGCCAGAACAGATTGACAAGGAGGGTATGGCTGGATCTTGGCTACTTTGTTCATTAAGCCTGCGTATCTGGGAAAGTTTTTTCCAATCCGGAGTTTTAAAAGGCACTGTTAGGCAACCGTCTATATCAGTAATAAAAAGTTTAATCATCGGATTTCTAAAAAAGATCAGATCAATATTCAGATGTTGTTAGCTTCAGACCTTCTTTCCCAAACTGTCTAGTATAAAATTAAACAATTTCGGTCTATACTGTAAGCTTTTTACCCCTAAGCGAAAAATCCGGGAATAATATCCCAAGCAAGATAAACAATAAACCGATCCCCGTAAGCCACTGGTATTGATTTTTGAAATCCGCATATTCCTGGCTGGCAAACTCTCCCTTCTGGAGCTCATCAAGTCGTCCCAGGAAGGCGTCTATTCCTGCTCCCCCGCTGCGTATTTCATAATATTTTCCGCCCCCCTCATCTGCAATCGATCTTAATGTCTGGGACTGTAACTGGGTCGTCACTACTGCCCCATTTTCATCACGTTTATATCCTTTTAATGTCCCGGAATTATCATATAGAGGTATTGCTCCACCAGATTGAGTGCCGATACCCAGAGTATAGACCGATGCGTTTTCTTTTTTCAACTGATCAAGGGCTTCCTCATAGTCTCCTCCGTGATTTTCCCCATCGGATATGATCAGCAAAACCTTGGCAGCTTTCTTTTTCTGATCCTCTTCATCGATAGATTTAAATGCTTTTGCTGCGGTCTTCATGGCTGCACTAAAATCCGTTGAGGAAGAAGGCATCTGGTTCGTCTCAGCGATATTGAGAAACATATTCAAAGCTGAATAATCAAGAGTCATTGGAGACTGCAGATACGCTTCACCGGAAAAGACAACGAGTCCCACCCTATCCCCTTTCAAACGATCAATAAGACGGCTGATTTCATATTTCGCTTTTTCAAGACGACTGGGTTTTACATCCTCGGCATTCATACTGGCCGAAAGGTCCAGTGCAATTAGAAGGTCAACCCCCTGTCGTTTCACTTCACGAACTTCAGTACCGATTTTAGGGCCAGCTGCAGCAATTATGAGCATGCCAATGCCGATATACAGACAAATATCCTTTACTCTTTTTCCCATTGGCCAGAAACCCGATCGTAATTTTTTAAAAAGCTCTGATCCGAAAAACCGATTTCTCTTTTCATCCAACTGTTTATTGTACCACCAGCTGCCCCCTAACAGGATGGGAATAATAAGCAAAAACCATAAGTAGTAGCTATTTTGCCAAATCATAAATCAATGCTCCTAAATTAGAATCAACGGAGAATAAATAACTCGTTGAGATAAACCAAATTGTGCTAGCCTGTAATTTAACTAACCTGAATTTCAAAATTCGAATAAAAATTATTACTAATTCATCAATACCAAGACAATATCCATTAAATTATTACCGGTGGGCCCCGTTTTTAACAGTGTGTTCATTTTCAAATGAAAATGGTAGGAATCATTGTTTTCCAAATAAGCATAAGGGTCAATTCCTTGCTGCCGGGCTCTTTGAATGGTGTTTCCATCTACAATAGCGCCTGCGGCATCGGTCGGTCCATCTATACCGTCTGTTCCGGCACTCAGCCAAAAAACATTTTCGCAACCCTCTATTTTAAGAGCAGCCCGCAGGGCCAACTCCTGGTTCCGCCCCCCTTTTCCGCGACCGGTCACCTTAACGGTGCTCTCCCCATAAAAAATCAATAGTATGGGCGTGGGATCCTCTTCTCTTTTTTTTAATGCATCTGCTATCTTGCCAGCTACGATTTCCACATTTTCATTAAAAGCCTCACCGGCAATTACGCTTTTATACCCTTCTCTACCTGCTATTTTGGCAATTTTTCCTGCTAAGTCCCTGGCAGAAGCAATGACAAAAGAACTATGCGATTTCAGTGGGTCCATTCCGGGTTTTATTGTTTCCGAAACTTCTCCGGTGATTCCTTTCTCTAAATGCATCCGTACTGAGCCCGGTATCCTTCCCCATAAATCATATTCCCTCAAAAGGCGATGGGCATCCTGATATGTTGTACGATCTGGAACCGTAGGGCCGCTGCCAATAATTGAGATGTCATTATCCGGCACATCCGAGATTATCAAATCGATTAATGTCACATCGGAATTAATACAGCCCAGCAACTGCCCCCCCTTTAGCTGTGAACAATGCTTGCGAACTGTGTTGATTTCCCTGATGGTTGCACCGGAATTGTTTAAAAGCCTGAACGTTTCATTAAGATCATTAATGGATATGCCTTTCGGCGGCAGACACAGCAACGATGAAGTGCCACCCGAAATTAGTGATATAAGAACTGCCTTCTCTGGAATCTGCCTAACATACTGTACGGCACTGCTGCCGGCTTCCTGGCTCCGTAAATCAGGTACAGGGTGGGCCCCCACCAAGACCCGACCGGCCGCGCATTTTTTTGCCTTCTTATCATCGACTGTGATTACCAAACTGTCATTCACATAATCGCCCAAGATCCTGTTGGCTTCCTCAAACATAGGTATTGCCGCTTTCCCAACTGCAAAGAGGTAAAGTGGCCGATTTTGAAGAGTAACCGATTGCTCCCCGACCCGAAATTGATTGTTGCGATGCACAGGTTCTATGGCTTCGGATACTGAGCGGGAGGGAGAGCAAGCTGCGAGTGACTCCTTGAATATGTTCAATAGAAACGATTTGGGATTCATAGACCTCCAAACAAAATCAACAATCAATCTGCCATGGAAACAAGTAATATACCAGTAACCTGGTTTGGCGAACATACTTTCAGATCATGATACCCACCCCCGCCTAAACAGGAGTCAGGTGGGCATCTCAACCTAATTTTCAAACACCTGCATGGTCAACTAGGAATCGTAGGTATAAAAACCTTCGCCCGATTTGTCACCCAATTTTCCGGCATCTACCATTTTCACCAACAGCGGGCACGGACGGTATTTGGGATCTTTGAATCCTTCATAGAGCACATTCAAAATATCGAGGCAGACATCTAATCCAATAAAGTCGGCTAAGCGAAGCGGCCCCATGGGGTGTGCCATTCCAAGTTTCATCACGGAATCAACATTTTCCGGCTCTGCTACTCCTTCGTGAACACAATAAATGGCTTCATTGATCATAGGCATTAACACACGGTTTGATACAAATCCGGGATAGTCGGATACTGGGACTGGCGTTTTATCTAAGAGTCGCGCCGTTTTATCAATTGTATCTACTGTGTCCTGATCAGTTTCGAATCCTTTAACAACCTCTACCAGCTTCATTACTGGAACCGGATTAAAAAAGTGCATCCCGATGAATTGGTCCGGGCGGGATGTTGTTGCAGCCAGCTTAGTGATTGAAATCGATGATGTATTTGAAGCCAATATTGCATTTTGGGGGGCTGCTTTATCTACTTCCGCAAATATTTTTTTCTTCAGCTCGAAGTTTTCCGGAACTGCTTCTACCACTAAATCCACTTCCTTGACAGCTTCAATAATATTCGTAAATGTTTCAATATTGTCCAGGGTCTGGACTTTCCGGGCGGCATCAATCTTATCCTTTTTAACCATCCGCTCCAGGTTTTTTTCTATTTTTTGAACTGCTTTTTCAGCCAGTTCCTGTGTTGTCTCTACTAAGTGGACGGGAATATCATTCATTGCAAATACATGACAAATACCATTTCCCATCGTACCGCCGCCAATAACCGCTACTTTTTTAATATCCATAGAATCTAACTTTTTAATGGTTTGATCTTGATAATTTCAAGCAGAGAGTATCGAATTTATTCGGCATTTTCAACGCCCTGCCATTCTATTTATTAATTGCTAAGTTTGCTACTTTCCTGACTTACGTTTAACAATTTCAGATTATATGAAAACATTCCTTCGAAATCTGGTCTTTTTGTTGATTCTTATTGCTGGCATTGCAAGCCTGGCCATCTACTGGACATTTTATCGCCCCCTGCCGGATTATGACACTACCCTGGAGCAACCGGAACTACATCAAAATGTAAATATTTACTGGGATTCGCACGGAGTGCCACATATTTATGCCAATGACTCGCACGATCTTTACTACAGCTTGGGCTATGTTCATGCACAGGATCGATTATGGCAGATGACACTTTCCCAGATGGCCGCCCAGGGTCGTTTTGCTGAATTCCTGGGCCATGACCTTCTGCCCTATGACAAACTACAACGCACACTGGGCTTTTGGAGAACCGCCCAGAAAATTGAAGCAACTCTGTCGGATTCAACAAAAGATGTACTCCAGGCTTACGCTGACGGGGTTAATGCATACGTTAAGGAACACCCGAAAAGCCTGCCCATACAATTTACCCTGGCTGATATGGATCCCATTCCGTGGACGGTCACTCATTCAATAGCCCTCGCTCGACTCATGGCATGGGAGTTGAACCTTGCCTGGAAATCAGAATTAACCTATGCATACCTTTCAGAAAAATTACCCGCTTCCAAATTCAATCAGCTTTTGCCCAACAACAGGTTTGTTCCTAAAATAAGTACGGATACTTCATCGTGGGCCGGCTCATTAATGCCTTTCCTCAAGAAAAATGAGGAGCTGCGCAAAGTGCTCAATATCCGAGGTACCCATATAGGAAGTAACGCATGGGCTATCAGTGGCCAAAAATCTTCAACTGAAGCACCTTTACTGGCAGGGGATCCTCATCTTGGCCTCGATATGCCAGGCAAATGGTATGAAGTTCACTTGCATCTAAACGGACAAAATCTCTCAGGGGCAACACTGGCGGGGGCTCCAATTGTCGTTCTGGGACAAAACGACCACCTGGCTTGGTCTATGACCAATATTATGCTTGATGACACCGATTTTTTCCAAGAAGCCCTGAATCCTAAAAATCACAATCAGTATGTTCTTGATTCACTAGCCGGCAAAGCTGTTTATAACAATTTCCAGCTTCATAAAGAGGTTGTTAAAATCAAAAATGCCGATGATACTGTATTTACCAGCCGGTGGACCAAACATGGACCTGTTATCTCTGATGTTTTTCCACACCAACAATATATCCAGGACCGCGTTATAACGATGAAGTGGACCGGCCATGCTATCACTAATGAGACTAAAGCATTATTTAAAATGGACTGGGCCAAAAATATTAAAGAATTTCGGCAGGGAGCCCGGGATTTTAAAGTACCGGGCCAGAATATTGTCTACGCTGATAAAGATGGCAATATCGCCCAGATGTCACTAGCAAACATACCCATTCGTTCCGGAAACCCGTTGGGACTTCGCCGAGGATGGGATCCTAAACAGAACTGGAAAAGCTATGTACCGTTTGATGAACTGCCCTCCGAGGTCAACCCCGATCGTGGCTGGGTAGCCAATGCCAACAATCCTCCCATGGCCAAGAATTATCCTTATTATATCTCGGTATATTGGGAACCGAATGCCCGCTATGACCGCATCAAACAATATCTGACACAAGATCAAGAGCTTTCACCTGAAATTTTTCAGCAGATGCAAAATGATTCTTTTTCCCTATATGCACGGGACTTAACCCGTCAGATACTGCCTGTATTGAACAAGAGTAACAAATACAATTTTGAAACAGTTATTTCATATCTCGAAAATTGGGATTATTCCTATGATGCCTCTGAAACGGCCGCTTCCATCATGGACGTTTTCATGCTGAGACTTTCGAGCAATACATTCGGGGACGAAATGACGGATGAAGTCTATCAAAACTTCATTCGTTTTCCCGCACTATCAGCCCGTGCCTTGATGCGTTTCTTAAGAAATGGGAGCTCCTTTTTTGATAATGTCAACACTGCAGACAGGGTGGAAACGAGGGATGATATTATTGTGGAGAGTATGCACGAAACTATCCAATTTCTCCAAAAGAACTATGGAAACGAACCTTTTGAATGGCGTTGGGAACGACTTCACACCATTACTCTTAAACCCGCACTCTTTGGCAAGGCTGCTGAAAATAAAAATGCACCGGCTGCCTTAAAACTTATTGTAAATAACTTGATGAGTATTGGCCCATACCCTGCCCGGGGTGATGAAATGACAATCAATAACGGGGAATACAGTTGGAATAAGCCTTATAGAATGATACTTGGGCCATCAATTCGACGAATTATTGACCTTTCGGACTTAAGCAAAACCTTATCTATTATACCCACCGGTCAATCCGGAAATCCCATTTCCCAGTATTACGGAGACCAAACTGAAAGCTGGCTAAACGGCCAATATAAATTCTTATATCAAGACAGCACTTTTTTCAACGAAAATCAGTTTACAACAATGAAACTGATTCCCGGGAAATAAAATCTATCCGGAAAATTAGTATGACACATTGATTCACGTATGGCTTTAGGCTAAGTTAATCCGGCGTGAGCTCAGATTCTAAAAAAATTATCATTCAGACGTACATGACCATTATTTCTTTATTTATGCCCAAGTCTCGTTACTATATTTTTTCACTGCTGCTTGCTTTACTGGTTGTGTCACAAGGCTGTACGACCGGCAAAGAAACCGTAAAGGGGGAAACTGCTCAGCAAGGCATTGAACAGGAAAGCATTCTCAATAAAATTGACTCTTTGGCAAACAATGGCGCCGGCATTGGCCCCGATACCTTATCAGGAATGAAGGTAAAAAGCGATGCCACCGTTGATTCCATACTGGCTAGCCTATCTCTTGAGGAAAAAATCGGTCAGCTTTTTTTCATACGAGCTCATGGGTACTTCAAAAGTGATTACAGTCAAAATTACAGGGACCTCCTGAGCAAAATCAGGAATTATCATGTAGGCGGCATCATATTTTTTAGTGGGAATGTCTATGGTCAGGCCGTATTAATTAATAAACTTCAACAGATCAGTAAAATTCCTCTCTGGATCACAGAGGATATGGAGCACGGTGCCGGAATGCGGGTCCGGGGTGCAACAGATTTCCCCCCTTCCATGGGGGTAGCAGCCACCCAAAATCCGGACTACGCCTATTGGATTGGGAAGATTACCGCAAGGGAAGCCAAGGCATTGGGAGTCAATCAGATATTTGCCCCCGTTCTTGATGTCAATAATAATCCGAAAAATCCCGTAATTAATGTCCGTTCATTTTCCGGGAATCCCGATACGGTAGCTAAATATGGCACGCGTTTTATTGAAGGCGTGCAATCAGAAGATATCGTTGCTACAGGCAAACATTTTCCAGGTCATGGAGATACAGATACCGACTCCCACCTGGCTCTGCCAACCATTAATTATGGATATGCACGCCTCGACTCGGTAGAGCTCGTTCCATTCAGATCGGCTGTAAACGACGGAATTAACAGTATGATGAGTGCCCATATCGCATTCCCTAAAATCAGTAAACAACCAGGAATACCTGCTACGATGGACTCAACAGTCCTTAACCGTATACTCATGGACAGCCTGAAATTTAACGGAATGGTTGTCACCGACGGATTAGAGATGAATGGTATCTCATCAAATTTTTCACCCGGTGAAGCTGTAATCAAAGCACTTAAAGCCGGGGCCGATTTAATGCTCCTTAGTCCGGATGAGCTTACAGCAATCCATGAAATAGAAGTAGCAGTACAGAAGGGACGTATCTCCGAAAGACGTATTAATCAGTCGGTACGAAAACTTCTGACATGGAAAAAGAACAGAGGACTTCTCGAACACCACCATATTGATATCAATGCATTAAGCCATAGTATAGACACGCGTAAGCATCAACTCGTAGCAGAGGAAATAAGCCGGCAATCGTTGACCCTGGTTAAAAATAAAAATGAAATTCTTCCCATCCGTGCGTCAGATTTTCCCAATATTATGGTGGTTTCAGTGGCTGATGATAAGTCGGGCAGCGCAGGATTGTTCTTCGTTTCTCAGTTGGAAGATTATCATCCCAGCATAGTCTCTCATGTTTTGGATAAAAGAACAGGCAAAGAAGAAAAAGAACAGATGTTGGAAGATGCAAAGCATGCGGATCTAATCATCATCGGTTCTTTTATTTATGTTAAATCCGGTGAAAAAGTCCAACTTAGCCAAGACCAGCTATCGTTCTTGAAGGAACTAATACAAAATAAACCATCTGTACTGGTTGCCTTTGGAAATCCTTATGTGGTTCAGGATTTACCTGACACTGATGTTCAGCTTATGGCGTGGTCGGCCCAGAAAAATCAGGTTCGGAGTACCGTCCCGGCTCTTTTCGGGGGATCAAAAATCAGTGGACGACTGCCTATTGATATTCCGGGGATGTACGAAATAAATGATGGCATGACTCTGCCCCAAACTACCCTGCGACACGACGAACCTGAGGTTGTGGGCCTGTCCAGGGATTCTCTTGAAAAAGTGGATGAGATCATGCATGCTGCTATTTTTGACTCGACGTTCCCGGGCGGTGTGGTAGCCGTTGTAAAAGATGGGGTTATTGCCTATCAGAAAGGGTTCGGGTACCAGACATATAAAAAGCTGAAACCGGTAAAAGAGGATGAAGTATATGACCTTGCCTCCCTCACGAAAGTGACAGCGACTACTCCATCGGTAATGAAACTTATCGATGAAGGCAAAATTCACCTTGACGATAAAGTGAGTAAGTATTTCCCAGAGTTCGGGAAAGGCAAAAAGCGTAAAATTACCATTCGAAACTTACTGCTTCACAACTCCGGGCTTCCGGCATTCAGGGTTTATATTGATTCATTGAAGACTGAGAAAGAAATTGTGCAGGCCGTGAAAAATGAGCCTTTAATTAATGACCCCGGCACAAAATATGTCTACAGTGATTTGGGTTTCATCCTCTTGGGTAAAATTGTTGAACAGGTAACCGGGCTGCCGCTGGATGTATATGCACGGAAAGAGTTTTACTATCCTCTCGGAATGCATGACACGTTTTATAATCCCAAAAAGGTGGGCAAATGGCTGACTGACCGTATTCCTCCCGCTGAAATTGACACAACCTATCGCATGAAAACCATACAGGCGGAAGCACACGATGAAAGGGCTTATTATATGAACGGCGTATCGGGACATGCCGGACTGTTTTCAAGCGCCGGTGATTTATCCATCTACTGCCAAATGCTGTTAAGTAAGGGATCTTACGCCGGAAAACAATATATTAAACCGTCAACCATTGAAATATTTACTAAAAGGCAGTCTAAGCTTGTAAACCGCGGATACGGTTTTGACCGAAAAAGCAAGGGGTTCAGTACAGCCGGCTCGTTGACCAGTGATCAAACTTTTGGCCATACCGGATTTACCGGAACCTGCTACTGGATTGATCCCAAAAGAAACCTGGCTGTCATCCTATTAACCAACCGGGCATATCCCCACAGATCTTACGGTCATAACATCAATCAAATACGAGCAAAAGTAGCCGATGCCGTTGTTTCATCAATTATCGACTAATGGATATAAAAGATCTATACCGAAATTGTTATACGCCCTACTCGGAAAAGCCATCAATCGGAATCGTTCTTAGTAAAGAAGGGAGTTGTTTCCCGGGTTGCCGGGTTGAAAATATTTCTTATCCCCTGAGTATCGAGGCAGTGCAGAATGCACTCTTTTGCTGCCTCAGCGAGGGACACAAACCAAAAGAAGTATTAACAACCGAGGTTAATAATAAACTTCTCCAGTTTTGGGAAAAAGAACTTGACGTCAATGTTAAAGCTATGGATACCGAAATCGTTTCGAACTATCCGTTGGCAGAAGTTACTCTGGATTCGGGTATTGATGTCAACAAGAAACTCGAAGAACTGCTGAACGCAGCGATAGTGGGAGAATCCAACTTCCCGGTCGCTGCCCTACTTGAAACCGAGATGGGATATTTTAGCGGTGTTAATATAGAGTGCTCATCATGGGATATGGGATTATGTGCAGAACGGATAGCTATCGCAAAAGCATTGACATACGGCAGCAAGAACTTTAAGAAACTACATATACACACCCGCGAAGGGGAATTCAGCAGTCCGTGTGGAGCTTGCCGTCAAGTTATTCTCGAGCATATGCCAAATCGGCGAATCCACCTGCATCATGCGGATCATTCCGAATCAATTCATTTCAGTAACGACTTGCTTCCCCACAGTTTCAGTTCGTCAGCACTTTCTAACAAATAGACTTGAATAAATAGATTATGCGTTATATTGCCGCACTTGACTATGAACACTTGGACAACGGGGTTTTTCTGACATCGCTTGCAAGGTCCATTTCCGAACAGCAGAAAAAAAAGGAAATCCACCCCATTATCGTACATGGTGACAGTGCTTACACCGAACGAATTATGCAGACCGGCGTAATGCGTGAGGAGGCTATCATACGGAGCTTGAAAGACCTGAACAATAGACTCGTTGCACTTTTTGCAGACCAGGGAGTCTCAACCATAGGTATTAATCCATTTCAACGAAATTTCATTACTCAAAATAAGGAACAGCTCCAAATTGACCATCCCTATTTCAAAAGCCTTCCCTCTCGGTCGGTTCTTCTGCTATCTACTCTGGTTTGGGATGTTGAGAATGAACGCCCTGTAGCTATAAAACTCGCTGAGATGGCACAATTTCTTTATAAAGAACTAGGGGCAGACCAGCTTTTTATCTTTTCGAAATCGGATAAGTCCGAAGTTTTCACTCATTCTGAATCCCCTGAAACTATGCGGTGGACTACCATGAAAACTTCATTTCGCAAAACACAAATTCCGAACGAGTTTACCTCCTTAAATCACCCCGTACACCTTGTCACGGCACGAGACTTCAATCAGATACCCGATTTGAGCAAAACAATTCCTATCCGTTAATATTACTTTATAACCTTCTTTTTGAGCCATTAAACCGGCACAAAAATTCCAAAAATCGACCAAAAACCCATCCAATATGTTAAAAAGGGCTTTTTTTACTTGACACAACAGTTCCATATACCTAGATTCGACCATTCGATGTGTTAGAGTAACCTACATCGGAAGAATTTTTTTAATATTAATACTAACTAATCAAACGGAGTTACATAATGAGCCGATACGATGAAATGAGTGAACTGTTAGATCAGCTAGAACCAGACATCAAGAAATTTTATGAAAAGGGTAATAAAGCTGCAGGCACCCGTGCTCGTAAAACTCTTCAGGCAATGAAGAAAAAGGCACAAGATATTCGTATGGAAATTCAAGAATGGAAAAACACCGGCAAAGTGTAATTTCCTTCTTAGAATTTAAAAGGGTTGCTTTTCAAAAAAAGCAACCCTTTTTTTATTTAGCGTAGGTTTGAAATTAAAAATTAATCCGAAACGAAATATGGCGTATTTTTATAAAATAATATGTCAGCCTCCTTACACTTCGACCGACTTAGGCCTTGGAAGACCGATACTTGGCCTAAAAGCAGGTTTCCTACGGGCTTGTGTAACCTGTTCAAAAGCATAGGCATATTTTATCAACTTAGGCTCTGTCCAGGGTGCGCCGAAAAACGATATTCCAACCGGTAAATCATGGATATACCCTGCTGGCACAGTGATATTGGGATATCCCGACTCTGCCGCAGGAGAAGAGCTCCCCCCTCCGAAGTGATCACCGTTAACTACATCTATGGTCCATGCAGGGCCGCCCGTTGGTGCCACGATGGCATCCAGATTGTGTTTCTTCATCGTTGCATCAATACCCTGATCACGCGAAATACGTCTGACTTTTGCCAATGCCTTTTTGTAGTCAGGACTTGAAAGTGGTCCTTTCTTTTCAGCCATTTCCAGTATATCCTGCCCAAAATATGGCATAGATTCTTCTTTATGCGCCTTGTTAAACTCAATGATGTCAGCCAGTGTTTTTACGGATACTTTTGGATTTGCGCCTTTAAGATAACTGTTCAAGTCTGCCTTAAATTCATAAAGTAGAACATCAAACTCAGCATCGTCCATCTCCTCCTTGGGTTCATAATTGGCAGGATCCACGATCACGGCACCTGCCTCCTTCATAGCTTCAATGGCCGAATTCATCACATCATCCGTTTCTTTGTGAAAACCAAAGAAGTTACGGGCAATTCCCAGACGAGCTCCTTTCAGGCCACCGGCTTCCAAGAACTGCGTGTAGTCGGAATAGGAATTTCCTTTACTTTCTGCTGTAATTTCATCCCTTGGATCCACCCCGGTAATTGCCCCCAGCAAAATAGCAGCATCCCTGACCGTACGTGCCATGGGTCCGGCAGTATCCTGGCTGTGCGATAACGGAATAATTCCCGACCGGCTCCATAAACCCAGGGTTGGCTTAATACCCACAACACCATTGGATGATGATGGACAAACTACCGAACCATTCGTTTCTGTACCTATTGCGATGGTACACAGGTTTGCGGAAACAGCGGCTCCAGACCCCGAGCTCGATCCACAGGGACTTCTGTCCAAGACATTGGGATTCCGCGTCTGGCCCCCACGGGCACTCCACCCACTGGAAGAACGAGTTGAACGAAAATTAGCCCATTCGCTTAGATTGGTCTTCGCAAGAATAATTGCTCCGGCTTCGCGGAGTTTCTGAGCTACCCAGGAATCCTTATCGGCAACATTGCCTTGCAACGCAAGGGCCCCTGCGGTTGTCATCATCTTATCGCCGGTTTCAATATTGTCCTTGATCATAACAGGTATTCCATGCAAAGGCCCCCGGATCTTTCCCGCATCACGTTCCTTATCCAGTTGACGAGTAATTTCCAATGCATCAGGATTTACTTCAATAACTGCATTAAGTGTGGGGCCGGCCGCGTCAATTTCATCTACACGATCAAGATATAATTTGGTAATCGACTCCGCAGTGTATTCACCGGATTCCATACCTCTCAGGAGCTCATCCACCGTAATTTCATCGAGCTTGAATGCACCGGGCGTGATCGTCGCCCGGGTTCCGTTATTCCCTGGATTACACCCGCCCAGCATATTTACCCCGGCAATGGCACTTCCCAAAGCACCTAATTGTAAAAAGTCCTTCCGTTTCATAGAAATACCCCTTTAGTTTTCAAATTTGTTGAATCACCTTTAATAATTAGCAACGTAATAAACGGGGTCTAAACAGGCAATTCGATTTGAAGCGTATAGATACTTATATACTCCTGAGGCATACGATTTATGGTTTTTTACATTTCACTCCTAACAAATCAAATACCCCAATGAGGGCAAGAACTCAACAACTCATCAACCGGGATACCATATAATTGCTACGAGTCAGCTTCTTCGCACTGCAGATAGTCCCCCATCACCCACTCTTCATCTTTCTTAACCTGCCAAGTAATATGGAGTGAATGTTCACCATTTTTTTTATAAATAAATCTATTGGGCCTGAATGGTGGGGTAACCAAAGTGTCTGCGTTAAACATCAGCGAGTCAGCCGACCACCGGTTGCTGACCAACAAGGATGAGAATGTTAATGTAGTATCCATGATTGAGACCGTGGAAAGAGAAACTAACCTTTTGGATGCTGCATCAAAGTTCCAGATCGCTTTTGTATGGGCTTTCAAAGGGGGATGATCAATGTGTTCATATTCCATTGCGTTTCCATCCAAAGCAGGCAAGAATGAGATCTCAGCTGATATCTTTTGTCCCCTGGCATTTCCGCCGGAACAGTCGTAATGGCCGTAGAAATTATCGAATAATTTTAATGCCTCTTTCCGCCCGCTTTCTACGGTTTGAGCTTTTGCGGTTACAATAGATAGAAAGAAAATACCTACAAGAAAACTTGAAATCTTTAACATTTCGAATACTGACATTAATTGGGTTTAGGTTTATTCAGATTACTGCCTTTTTTAAAAAAAGTTGCAGTACCCTGATTTAAGATGCCGACAAGATAATTAAAAAAGGGAGTTAATAAATCGACATCTTTGTGATAAAAGCTTGCAATTCATACATATCATGCTAAATCATGTTGCCGACAGACAAGGTTATTACCTGACCTATTACTTATTAGTTCCAGCGACGTACATACCGATTTGCAAATGGATTTTTTCAAAGACAAAGTGCTGGATCATCCGGCCGGTTTCTTTGTTCTGTTTTTCACCGAGATGTGGGAACGCTTTTCCTATGACGGAACGCGGGCTTAACTGGTCCTATTTCTTACTTCCTCTATGGCCGACGGTGGCTGGGTCAGGAGTACCGAAAGTGCGCTCAGCTTTTGTGGTTACTTACACGATGGGCGTATACCTGACACCGGTTATAAACTGGCCGGTTTTTAGGCGGAATGATTGATAAGATAACTGCACAATACAGTCTCATGACATTCTTTCTCATCCTCACTATCATCCCCATTGCCCTTGACCTGATATTATTTGCCCTCCATCCGATGATCAAGAAACTTATTCACGGGGTAAAATAAGCTGAGGTCGCCTTTAAAAGGGAACGTTCGCAATATCTCCGGAAAATCAACAACCAGAGTTACTATTAATTTTCCTCTTTTTCTTTTTTCTCATAAGACTTTACCGCCTCTTCAACGGTTCGGTAACTCTCGAATACAGTGATCAACTTCGTAACTACCAGCAGGCTTTCTATCTTTTTGTCGGCTCCAGCAATGCGAAGATCACCTCCAGCGTTTCTCA
The DNA here is from genome assembly GCA_050117475.1 of Balneolaceae bacterium. Taxonomy (GTDB): domain Bacteria; phylum Bacteroidota; class Rhodothermia; order Balneolales; family Balneolaceae; genus Fodinibius. The sequence continues at coordinate 15,807 of JASFMR010000069.1, forward strand.
TCGTTGTGAGTCCGCCAATCAAAATTCCCAACCCGGAAGAATTCATAAACTTAACTTTGCTTAAATCTGCAACAATTTCATTCCGGTTCTTATCGATCAACTCGTGCAGTTTATCATTGAATTTAGTGGCATCCGGACCTCCCATCAAATCCCCACTGAATTTAAAAATGATACAATTATAACGCTCTTCTATACTATAATTCATAGACCAACCTCCTAATTTGTCCCTCTGGTTAACATATGATATAATAATATAAGAGACTTAATTGTCAATACTAATTTGATTTATCAAAACAGCTCACAACTAACCCCTATACAAAAAATAATTTTTCTATAATCTGTAAAAAAGATGGAAAAGTCTGCAAGAGCAGTAAAAGTTCTGGGGCAATTGAATTTTATACTTACATGGGTTTATATTGATAAAAGAACTTCAAGAGTATTTTAAAAAAAGGAGGTCGTTATGCCACTCTCAAGATTGACTGATTTTTTGGACTCTCACCATGTAAAGTATGTAGTAATCAAGCATTCTCAGGCGTATACCACTCAAGAAGTTGCCGCGTCAGCACACATCCCAGGAAAAAATATGGCCAAAACCGTCATGATGAACATCGACGGAGGAATGAAAATGGTAGTGCTTCCTTCGACACACCAAATTGATTTTAAACAAATAAAAAAAGCACTGGATGCCGAGGATGTAAAACTTGCCTCGGAAGAAGAGTTCGAAGGCTTTTTCCCGGATTGTGAAGTCGGTGCCATGCCCCCATTCGGCAACCTTTATGATCTGGGAACCATCGTTGCCGATAGGCTATCTGAGGATGAAGAAATTGCATTCAATGCAGGCACTCACAGAGAAATAGTCAAAATGGCATATGATGATTTTGAGGAATTAGTTCAACCCAAAATCATACCATTGGGCGTAAGAGTTTAAAGGGGGCGGTTACTAAGTTTCTAATAAGTATAGTAAGCTACCTAATCCGGCAATACTAATTCCTTCGGCCAATCTCGGTGGTATACTCATGGGGCTCTCAATTGTTGTGAAAATAAAACCGGCGCTCAGGATTCTTCGAACACATAATCCTCCTCAAAATGGAAAAAGGACTAACCAGCAAATGCCGATTAGTCCTTCTAATTCGAGCTCCCCGGGTAGGATTCGAACCTACGACCCAGCGGTTAACAGCCGCTTGCTCTGCCCCTGAGCTACCGAGGATTCTAGTAATTTGTCTCAGCTAAGCATTTTTATTTCCGAAAAGCCCTGGGGTAATAGCCACGCTTACTGAAAATCAAATTACCTATAAAAAATCTTCAACTGTTTCAAAGAGAGCACAAATATAATGGATTAAGGATACTCAAGTCAAGATTAATTTCGGACTTTTTTATAAATAACTTTCTCCAGTATTAATCCCTTGGCTGCGGCTCCAAAACCATTCTTTTTTTTACTGGGAGCCGTAATCAAATCAGAAAATTCGGCTACCGTTCTTTTGCCTTTTCCAACCTGTATCATCGTCCCAACAAGCCTGCGAACCATATGATGAACAAACCGATTAGCCTCGATATGATAAAGCAGCAGTGGGCCTTGGTGACTGAACTCAGAAATTTCGACCGTACAGGTCGAATCCGGGTTGTCGTTATTCGATTTTGTGAAGCTGTCAAAATTATGGGTTCCCTTTATCTTCTGTGCGCAGGTGGTCATAGCTTCCAGGTTGAGTTTATTTAACACCATCTCGGAGGTATTTCTCCATAGCGGTGCAGGTCGTACTGCAATCTGGTAACGGTACCTCCTGGCAATCGCATCAAAACGGGCATGAAAATCCGATGCAACTTCCTGCATATCCCACACCGAGATATCGCTTGGCAGGACGCCGAGCAACGCGTACAGCAATTTATCTTCATCCAAAACTTCCGAGAAATCAAAATGGGCGACCTGTCCCTCGGCATGCACCCCACTATCGGTGCGCCCCTGCCCTATGATATCCACCGGCTTACGCAAAATCTGGGCCAGTGCCGCCTCAATTTGCTCCTCAACGGTATCACTTTCGGGCTGTTTTTGCCAACCACAATAATTGGTACCATCGTATTCTATAAGGATCTTGTATCGCGGCATTATTAAAAATGAACCTTGCGGTTAGCTATGATTCCGGTGGCGTATTGACAGGGGGTCAGGTAGCTCAAAATAAGAACGGCAGCCAGATGATATTTTCCCCGCGTCCATTCAGAATGGCTCACCTTATAATGTTCCCAAGCAGGCAATACCATTGACTTCAGAAATGAAATTTCGGAATCGGGTAATTTCTGTTTGGTTTGTGAGGCGGGCTGTGAAATCGCTTTTTCTGTAAATGCCGAGATAAAAAATAAAAGCGATTTCATTTTAAAAAATGATCATAAATTTAATAGTGGCTTATTGCTTGTCATCCCATACTTTGACCCGGGGATTTTGTCGTGTGGCATCTAACTTTGATCAATTTTGAAAATAATAACAACGTTTCTGCCGTACAAGATCCTAAAACAAATTCAGGGTAACATTGCCTTTTGATAAGCGAGAGTTAAGATTTTTTCCGTTCCCTTCCCCAATGCCGGAAAATGGAGACGCTAAATCCAGCCATCAGCAAGAACGTACCCAGCCATACAATCGAAATAAACGGTTTTTCCTCGGCAACCAATAGCACCCATTGGTCCTTAACTTTTTTATCAACACCGCGGATGGTTAGTTCTATCTCGCCTTTAGCCGGATCCACACTGCTAAATTGAATGCTGCCTCCCTGATGCCCGGGTATAGAGATCGGAGGAGCGTAAGACCAACTTTCCCCATTCTTATTATAGATCGAAAACAAAGGATTAACCGTTGTTGAAACATCGCTGCCGCGCGGGGTAATTTCCAATTGTGCCCGGACAGCAACAATCGTACTATCTTGAAGCCTGGAACTGTCGACAGTGCTATAATTTGAAAAATGCAGGTCAAAATCCGCCACCGATGCTGTCTGGCCTTTTTTCAGCTTTATCTTTTGTGTTTTAGTTGTATCCACCTGGGACACTGAGGCAGGTTGCGTCGTCTTTCCCTGCTTCTTCGCCTGGTCATTTTTTTCCTGTACATATGAACTTCCAGAAACGTACATATAGATATCACCAAACAAGCCGCTTCTAACATCCGGATCTACCGACCATTGAATATTTTGGGCGGTTGAAGCCGATAACATCGGGTATACCTGGGGATTCATGATGAACTGCTCTCCCTCGCCGTCGGCCGGTTCAAACTTTATACGGTATTGCTGCTGACCCGGCCGCTCCTGGTTTTTAAGCGTATACCCTTCATAAGTTACCTTGTATTTATCATTCACAACCTTGGGTTCGTTGAGCTTGAGTTCAAGGAAATTCACTTTTTGTGTTTTCTTGAATCCCTGTTCATCGGTAACCTTACCCTGTTCAATGGCGTTGTTATAATTTTGTGTTGCCCTATCCAACAAGTTTGTTGTATATGCCGAGGAAGCCAAAATTCCCAGAAGTAAAATTCCAAAACCGACATGAGTAAGGGCACCGCCAATAAGCTTCGGCTGCTTTATCGCCAAGCGATAAACAATGACTCCGTTCCCAATCAGGGCAAACCAGGCTGCCAGAAGGAAAATCATATAATAGATATTGTGAACACCGCCAATCATAATTGTAGCCAACGTGATAACACAGGTGGCAGCCACAGGCCAGGTCAGCTCTCTGGCAAGTGATTCAGGATCTTGACGCTTCCAGAAAATATACTGCCCGAAAACAGTAAGGACAGCGGTTATCATTGCCAGAGGCATTGTCCAGTTGTTATAAAAGCTGACTTCCGGGGGAGTGGGATTATCCACAAAAAGTCGGCCGATGATGGGAGAACTGGTGCCCAGTGCCACGATAAGGCCGATCAGGAAAAGTACCATCGCTCCGCTAAAAGTCACAAACTCCCGGCTCAGTAATTTCAGTTCCCGCTCTTGCCTGGGCATATCCTTGTATCGGTAAATAAACATTCCAAGCCCGATAATACTTATGACCGCCATAAATACAACCAATTGTCC
>JASFMR010000070.1:0-19596 GCA_050117475.1 Balneolaceae bacterium
AATTGGTCAATAATTTTACATAGCAAATTTAATTCCCTGTTTGCCATCCCCCAGTGTTTAGATTTTTGGACTATTCACATAAATAAAAGGCGGCACTATCATATGCCGCCTTACCCAGGAATTGTCTAACTACTCTCCTAACTGTGCTTTGACACCCCAGCTTGGAAACTGGCTAGTCTCTTGACCAGATGTCAATTGGGTTGTTCCACTCCCATCGGCTTTGACAATCCAAATGGTATTCATTGTCTCTCCATTACTCAGATTCGTAAATGCTATAAACTTTCCGTCTGGGGACCAATCCGGCTGAAATGGCGCAAAATCTCCTGGAATAATACTTGTAGCATTACTTCCATCTGCATTAGCTACAAATAAGAGCGGTAATCCTGTTGAGGAATATCCCTGGTACGCAATTTTTGTTCCATCAGGACTCCAAATTGGATCAAACAGGTTAATGCCCGTATCGAGAGTCCCTGAAATCAGCTCGCTAAATCCCGTACCATCCACATTAATAGTGCAAATATCGAGATATTCATCACCGTCGAAATCAGTGGAAAAAACGATCTTCCCATCTGCTGACCAAGAAGGCTGGGTTTCATCAATTTCGCTTTCTCGAAGAGCAGTCACACCTGAACCATCAGTATTTATAGTATATAAATCAGCATTTCCATTGAGATAATATTCAAATACAACTTTACTACCGTCTGGAGACCAGGCAGGATTTTCTGCGTCAGCATCTCCCTGTGTAAGTTGTGTTTGATTCGTACCGTCGATATTCATTAACCAAAGGCTGTTTACCGTCGTAGAAGTATCCCTTCTTACAAATAATATTTGAGTGCCGTCTGGCGAAATTGCGGCCTGTGATTCCTGCCCGGGATAGTCGGTTAGTTGCAATGGGTTTGATCCGTCAGGATTCATAGTATAAATATCGAATTGCTGAACATTTGTTTTAGCAAATGCTATGATTCCTGAAGGCATAACCTGTTCACAGTTTATATCGAAGCTGGCATTGGCCGTCTCATCTGCTGTTATATCGACAGTAGCAGGATTATCGCTCGTAACCTTGCATCCATTTGCAACACCACTGAGAGTGAGGTCGTACGTTCCTTCCTCAATATTTGAGAAAGTAGTGGTATCATTCATGCTCACAGATTCTGATTCAATGTCACCTAACGCTAAGGAATAACCATCTTCATCTGCTCCATTCCCCGAAGTGGATACGATAACCTCCACGGCGCCGGTTGTGCTTTGTTGCTGATCCCCCGTATCCTGTTGGTTATTAGATTGACCATTATTCGATTTAGAACTATCTGTCGGACTACTACAAGACACAAGCAATACTATAGAACATGCAAAAATTAGAAAAACCGTTTTATTGTACATGGTTTACAAAGGGTTGAATTTTATAGATGATGTCATTCTTGTTCACCTGTCTTATTACGAAAACGCATTTTGAATCGGGTCAAAACTTATTTTTATGCTTTTTAATTAAAAAAGGGAGCAGCTTTAAGCCGCTCCCTTTTTTAGTTTATTACCACCTATAGGTTATCAATAGGTATAAGTATCCATGTTGTCGTTTCCGGAAAAAGAAACATTGCTGCTGTTTAACGTGGCACTGGCACTTGTCCGGACTATAATTCCATAGTTAGCGCTATTTTCTATAGACGCATTAGAGAGATTAAGGAACCCATTGTTGTAAACACCCAGGTTTCCAGCGTCCATGTACGTAGCCAAACCACTGCTGCCTCCATATTCTATTTTAACATGATCCATAGTGTTGTCGACCGATCCTGAAGAAATGAGTATTCCTCTCCAGGCCCCTTTCGCTTTTGATTTTCCAGTAAACACGATAGGGGAGGCTGCGGTACCTACCGCATTGATAACACCCGTGCTGGAGGATGTTTCTTTAACCGATAACTCAACATCTGTCCCCATTTCGAAAAGTGCTCCGGCTTCGATGGTTACGTTGTTTATAATTGATACGTTATCGCTAAAGAGGTAGGTTCCATTATTTAATTTGCTCCAGGTATCCGAACCGGTATTACGAGTGTCCCCCTGGAAAACTTCAACAGTCCCCCCATTGAAATCAGTTTGATTATCAATGAAAGCTATCTGTTCGGGGTGGATAAGCATATCGCTGCTAGCGTTGTTATCAAAGGAGCAATTTTCAACGCTAAAATCCGATCCTGTTCTACGCGTTTGGATTCCATAACCGGCACTTCCAGTAAATGATACATTTTTTAGTGTAATCTTGGCATTATCAATCACCATGTTCGTTTTATCAAAATAGGTAGCCATGTTAGTACTTCCCCCATAGCTGACATCTACATTTTCAAAAATGTTATCCACCGAGTTGGAACCAATAAAAATGCCTCTCCAAGCGCCGGGCGACTTACTCGTACCGGTAAATACGATTTTGTTGTTCTGGGTCCCTTTGGCGATAACAGAAGCCCCATCTCTTACAACAATCCCTGCATCAGCCGCAAACTCAAAATTAGCTCCGGCATCAATTGTAATGGCATTTTTAAATTCGACATTGTCAACGATTTGATATTTTGCACTATCTAAAGCCGATATGGTCATATCCTGAGTCGTTCCACCTCCAAAGGCGGTAACGTATCCACCATCAAATGAGCTGGCAGCATCAAAATAACCCAACTGACTTATATGCACATAAGCCTGATCCATGTCGTTTTTCTCAAATCGAATATTAGACATAGCAAAATCCGATCCAGAACGTCGAGTTTGAATACCATATCCGCCACTATGTGATATTGTAAGATCAGATAACTGAACTTTGGCATTATCAATGGTTAAAGCCGCAGCATCAAAATAAGTACCGGCAGACTTGCTTCCTGCATAACTAATTTCAGCCTCGCTTATACTATTTTCAACCGAATTGGAATAGACATTTATTCCACGCCAAAATCCATTTACAGAACGAGATTCCCCGGTGAATACAATTTTATTATCTACTGTACCTTCAGCGACCAACACTCCATTCTGTGAAGATATAGTCATACCCTGATCTTCCTGAAAATAGATGACTACACCGGGGTTAACCGTTAGCTTTGCATATACCTCCAAATCGCCGGTTACCAGATAATCCGGCATGGAAGGATCGGTAAACACATCCGTTAGGGTGGAGTCCTGACTAATGACCCCATTCAACTCCACAGGGCCGGCGGCAATGCTTGTCACTGTTTTCTGGGCATCGTCACTTACCCCTTCCGAAGAGTTGCTTATTTCCAAACTAACTACAAAATCACCGGCCACATCAGGTGTGAAGGTCGCAGTACTTTGATCAGCATTGCTGATCTTAGCATTACTATTGGAAGGCTTGCTTTCAAATGACCATTGTACACTATAGCCGATGCCTTGATCGTCGGTAGAACCCGAAGCGTCCAATGATACCTGTGTTCCCACCTCTGGTGATTCTGGTGTAACAGAGATATCCGCGGTCAATGTCGGTTCCGGGGGATCTGAAGTGTTGCCGCCATTAGTATTCGGATCTGTCGGAGAACTCGAACATGCATTCAATGTTAACACCAAGGCTAAAATTAAATATCTTATCGTAACTTGTTTCATCTTTTTCAAATTAATTAGTGTTTTTTTGTTGCGGGGAACTGTAGATTTTTCTTGATGAAAGGGAGAAATATTCCACAACATTTCTTACTCCCTGTACATACTTCTGCTATTAGATACGAAGAGATAAATTAAATGAGCTCATTCTCATTGTGATTTTTTATGACCATAACTTGACCATCCCTATCATTACTGAATAACAGGGCTTGAAATAAATGGAACACAGCCTTCTCGTGTATAATACCAATCGAGTATTCCTAAAGGTGAAGCAATGACTTGCCTAACTACTGTTTTTTATTCCTGCTAAAATGGTATATTTGCCTAAGATTTTTAATTTGGTATGTTCAAAACTTCCGTTATCGATGGAAAGTCAGTCTGATGTCACGCAGTTATTACGCCGGCTAAAAAAAGGGGAAGATGGAATCTATGATAAGATTTACCCCCTTATTTATGACGAACTCAGGCAACTGGCCAATGCACATATGAACAGACAGTCCGATGACCATACTCTTTCGAGGACTGAGCTGGTTCATGAAGCCTATCTTAAGATGATTGATCAGACCAGTATAGATGCTTCAGACAGGAGTCATTTTTTAGCCATAGCCTCCCGTTGTATGCGACAAATACTGGTTGACTATGCACGAAAAAAACATGCAAAAAAACGGGGGGGCAAACAACGGGATTTAACCTACATTGACGGGCTTTTTAAAAACCAGGATAAAAAGGCCGAAGAGCTAATCGATATTAACGATGCATTGGAACGGCTCGAAAAATTAAACAAACGGCTAAGCAAAGTTATTGAAATGCGCTTTTTTGGAGAGATGACCATTGAGGAAACGGCTGAAGCCCTCGGCATCTCAGAAAGCACAGTAAAAAGAGACTGGCTTAAAGCCCGAGGATGGCTCTACAAGGAATTAAAAGGGCGGTTTGAAATCGATTAGTTGACCTTACGTTTCATTTTTTTGCGTATAAATTATACAAGCGGAGTCAACAGGACTGCCGGATTTATTTATTGCTAAGGCATGAATTTCTATGGAAAAGCACTATTGGGATAAGATAGAAACAATCATCGATGAAGTACTTACCCTACCCGAACAACAGCGCCAATCATATATCAATGAAAAGTGCAAGGGAAATGAATCTCTGAAATCTGAAGTGACATTACTCTTGGAATCAATTTTTGATTCCGAAGGATGGCTCGATAATCCCGGCGATTACAAAGAAGCCCTCTATAGTGATATTTCCGAGGAATTGGAGAGTACCGCACACAAACAGCTCGTTGGAAAAAATATAGGCTCTTACACGATTAGGCGAGAATTAGGCCAAGGCGGGATGGGAGCTGTTTATCTGGCTGAACGATCTGACGGTGCTTTTAAACACAATGTTGCAATTAAGATTATTCGCAATGAAAAAGCATCTTCAGAAAATCTCCGGCGGTTCAAAAGAGAACGTAAAATACTGGCGGGTCTCAACCATCCCGGTATTGCCAAGCTTTTCGACGGGGGAATAACAAGCGACGGCTTCCCCTATTTTGTCATGGAGTATATAGACGGTATTCCCATCGATGAATATTGCAAAAATAAAAAGTATTCAGTTCATAATTGTATCCAACTTTTTAAACAGGTATTGGAAGCTGTTGAACACGCGCACGAAAACTTTGTAGTACATCGCGACCTCAAGCCGGCTAACATTCTTGTTGATTCCTCAGGAAAAGTCAAAATACTTGACTTCGGAATTTCAAAACTTATACAAGAAGACCAGGAGCCAGCCCCCCTTCTCACCCAAACAGGGCACCTGCTTTTTACCCCGAAGTATGCGGCTCCCGAGCAAATCCTGCAGTCGGCAATTACCACGGCTACCGACATTTATGCATTGGGAATCATTTTCTACCAATTGATATCAGGAAAATTTCCATATCAAATAAACCAGTTGTCACGATTTGAAATCGAACAGAAAATTCTAGAAGAAACTCCCAATAAACCAAGCATCAGAGCCGAATCACAAAAAAATAAAAAAAGGCTTACCGGCGACCTGGATGCAATTGCATTGAAAGCTATTAGGAAAGAGCCTGAAAAAAGATATAGGGTAGCGAATGAGTTCCTTGATGACCTGAATCGTTATGAGCAAGGTCTGCCGGTACTGGCACATGAAGGATCTACAACCTATCGCTTCAAGAAGTTTATAAAAAGAAATAAAAAACGTATAACAATAGCACTTGTATTCTTCCTCTGCCTTTCAGGCCTCACTGGTTTTTATACGTCGAAAATAAATCAACAGCGAAAGACAGCGGAGTTAGAAGCCAAGAAAGCTAATGAAGTTAAAAATTTGTTGGTTAAGCTCTTTAAAGCCAGCGATCCAATCTCAGGAGGAAAAGATTCAATAACGCTTGATCAACTTCTAAAGAAGGGAACGAAACAACTCTTAAAAGGTGGAATCAATCCCGGCGTAAGGATAGAATTACTGCTCACCCTATCTAAAATCTATAGTAATATTACCAACTACGACAAAGCCAACGAACTTGCTGAAGAAAGCCTTAAACTCAGCAACCAACATTTTGGCCTTCGATCGCTAAATACTGCCAAAAGCTACCTGAGGCTGGGAAGCATCAAACACGAGCTGGGGAATTATAAGGAAGGAAAAGCGTATTTCTTAAAAGCTAAAAAAATATTGCATGGCCAATTACAGGTATCAGACCCTGTTTTTGCTGAATTGTATGACCACCTGGGCTACTCGGAAGAACAACTCAGCGATTACAAGTTGTCGCAAAAATATTTTCAAAAATCTCTCGATATACTAACATCTCAATCCAGAATCGATAGTGTTGAATATATCAGTGAATTGCGAAATGTTGCCCGTGCTGCCTGGAGATCAGGAGAAAATCAAAAGGCTGATTCCCTGCTTTTGCTGGCATTGAAAGCCAGTAAAAAAGTTCACGGCTCAGATGATGTAGTGACCTCCAGCGTTATGAACGATATAGGTTTATTTTATATGACACAAGCCCGATACAAGGAAGCCAGAGATTATTATAATCGTTCACTTAAAATTAAGAAGGCGGTTTATGGGGATAAGGGGCATCCTAATTATTCTGCAACACTTATGAATTTAGCTGTTTTGGAAGAAACACTCGGCAATCTCAAAGTCGCCGAATCTTTGTTCCTGCGTGCGATGCATATGGATATAAAAATTTCGGGTGAAAACCATCCGAATGTTGCGATGTCTAAAAGTTATCTCGGAACAATTTATTTCAAAATGGGCAAGTATGAGAAATCAAGAGAATACCGGGAGCAAACCCTTAAAATGTACCTCAAGATCTATGGCCCCAACCATTCTTATCTCGGAAGAGTATACAGGGATTACGGAGAAATACTATCTGTACAGGGCGAATATGAGAGGGCAGAAAAATATTTCATTAAAACAGATTCGATTTACACTAAATATCGGTCCGCTAATGAAAATTCTTTTGCTAAACTCCACAAATTAAGGGGTGACAATTTTTACTATATGCAAAAATACAAGGCAGCAACAAGAGAGTTGCGATTAGCTTCGGAGACCTACAACGCTATAAGCCCTCAATATTATTATTACGTCCGCATGGCAGCAAAATGCCGTATAAAGTTAGCCCAAAGTTACATTGCCATGGGCAACAAAAAGAAAGCGTTATCAATCTTTAACAATCTGAGGGTTCAAATGGATACTACAAAAGCCTTGGTCAATTATGATGAAATTGACAAACTCTTTACAAATGCAGTTAAGAGTCTTTGACATCAAATAAATCTGTTTAAACGGCGAACTGTTTTTATCATCTTGATGACTCGTAACTTCGCTACCCAAGGGCGAAATATTCATAACCAGTAAAATTTCATCCGAGGGTATCATATAGTAAGAATATAATAACCCAAGCATTACTCCCCCACTGTTTCCTAAAATTGTCAACAAATTCAGCCTCAACAATTTCAGATGGAATTTATTGGCAGGCAGTTAATTTAAGGGTTTATTAACCTTATCTTATTTATTTAAGGATGAAAACGCTTACATCCATGAATAATTCATTATTGCGTTCAATGCCCATTTTCAGTAAAAAAATCCTTATACTTAAAGCCTTGAGAACAGGGGTAAATTTTCCTCTGTTTTTTGTATTTAAGCTTTCAAATAAAATGAAAAAATAACGTTCTGATGAGCAAAAATTCACATCCGCGAAGCCATGTAGGGCTTGAGTATTTGGGGTTAGAAAAAAATGAAAAAACAATATGGAATCTTACACCACCGGAACTCTATGAGGAAGCTATAAATAATGGAGAGGCTATCCTTACCAAAGATTATGCACTCCGGGTATTGACCGGCAAGTATACCGGTCGTTCTCCGAAGGATAAATTTTTTGTAGATCTTCCTTCCATTCATGATGATATTGACTGGGGCAAAATTAATCAGCCTACAGATAAAAAAGTATTCGACAATCTTTTTGAAAGGGTAACCGACTATCTCAGCGACAGAAAGCTGTATGTAAAAGACTGCTTTGCCGGTGCGGATGAGAAATATCAGCTGAACGTACGTGTTGTCAGTGAGGCGGCCTATCACGCCCTCTTTGCTCATAATATGTTTATTCGTCCGAATAAGGATCAGCTTGAAAACCATGAGCCCGAGTTTACGGTATTGGCGGCACCGAATTTTAAGGCAGACCCCGAAGTAGACGGCACTCGGAGCGAAGCATTTGTTCTTGTTAACTTCGACAAAAAGATTATTCTAATCGGCGGTACACTTTATTCCGGCGAGGTTAAAAAAGGCATATTCTCTGTTATGAATTATCTGCTGCCCAAAAAGGATGTGATGGCTATGCATTGCTCAGCAAATATGAGCCAGGATGGAGATACGGCCGTATTTTTCGGACTGTCAGGGACGGGAAAAACAACTCTTTCTTCTGATCAAAATCGCATCCTTATCGGCGATGATGAACATGGCTGGAGTGAAGATGGCGTTTTCAACATTGAAGGCGGATGTTATGCAAAGACAATCAACCTCTCGCAAGAGGGTGAACCGTTGATTTATGCCACTACAAAAATGCCGGGCACAATCCTGGAAAATGTAGTGTTGTACGAAAACCGGGAACCGGATTTCGATGATGTTAGCCTAACCCAGAATACACGGTGCTCCTATCCTATTCACTATATTCCCAATGCCAGTGAATCCGGAAGGGGTAATCATCCAAGCAACGTTATATTCTTAACCTGCGATGCCTTTGGTGTTCTCCCCCCGATTTCAAAACTTACTCCCGAACAGGCAATGTACCACTTTATCAGCGGCTACACTGCAAAGGTCGCCGGGACGGAACGAGGTGTAACAGAACCACAGGCTACTTTTTCTGCTTGTTTCGGGGCCCCGTTTATGCCACTGCATCCAACAGTATATGCAGAACTCTTGGCTAAAAAAATACGTCAACATGACGCAAAAGTCTGGTTGTTAAACACCGGATGGACAGGGGGGCCATATGGTAAAGGTCACCGAATGAAGCTGAGTCATACACGTCAAATGCTTAGCGAAGCCTTAAAGGGGAATCTGGAAGACGTCGCTTACGAGATTGATCCTGTATTCGGATTAGCCATACCAAAAGATGTTGACGAAGTACCCAGCGAAGTGCTAGTTCCACGAAATACCTGGGCCGATAAGGCTGCTTACGATAAAAAAGCCGAACAACTGGCGAGTATGTTTGCCGAAAACTTTGAACAGTTTGAAGAACAAGCCAGCGAAGAGCTGATTAAGGCAGGACCCAAGGTAAGTTACTAGATGTACTTTTCTGCCACCGGTTGTTGGGATTGATTCGTATAACGGTAATCCCATCGACCGGTGACATTTTAGCCTTCTTCCATCACGGCATTAAGTTTATCCAGGTTGTCCTGGACGCGGAGAGCTTCAATCACTTCCTCAAGCTCCCCCTTCATGATATCCTCCAGGTTATAAAGGGTCAGGTTGATGCGGTGATCAGTCAAGCGGGACTGTGGAAAGTTATACGTTCTAATTTTGGCACTGCGATCCCCGGTCGAAACCTGGCTCTTACGCTCTTCCGCGCGCTCTTTGCGAAGTTTTTCCTCCTCCATCTCATATAGCTTAGAACGAAGCATTTTCATCGCTTTCTCCTTGTTTTGATGCTGAGATCGTTCTTGCTGGCATTCAACAACCACGCCTGACGGTTCATGCGTAATCCGGATAGCTGAATCAGTCTTATTGACATGCTGTCCCCCCGCCCCGCTGGCCCGGAAGGTATCTATTCGGAGATCGGCTGTATTAATTTCAATATCTACTTCCTCTGCTTCGGGAAGTACCGCAACGGTCGCAGCAGAAGTATGTACGCGTCCCTGCGTTTCGGTCTGCGGCACCCTCTGTACCCGGTGAACACCACTCTCATATTTCATTTTCCCGTAAACCTCTTTGCCTTCCAGCCCAAAAGTTATTTCTTTATAGCCTCCTTTTTCGGATTCACTTAAGCTCAGCAAGTTTAACTTCCAACCCATTTTATCAGCATAACGGCGGTACATATCAAAAAGGTCCCCTACAAAAATGGCCGCTTCATCGCCGCCGGTGCCAGCACGTAGCTCCACGATCACATTCTTTGAATCATCTGGATCCTTGGGAATAAGCTTAAATTTAATATCCTCTTCCAGCTTTTCAAGCCGTGACTCCAACTCAGTATTTTCTTCTTTGGCCATCTCCGTAATTTCCGGGTCGTCTCCCTCTTCAATAAGCTCCTTATTTCCTTCAAGCTGCTTTTTAGAATCCTTCCAATCTTCGTACAAATCTACCAGCTCTTTAAGGTCACTGTGCTCTTTCGTCAATTCCGTATAGTGGTCAGGATCATCAAAAACGGCCGGATCACTCATTGCCGCCGTAACTTCTTCAAACCGTTCTTTAACCTGCTCTAATTTGGTTTCTATATCCATGGGGTACTGCTGTTGTTACAAATAAGATTGCTTTATTATTTCAGCCACAAAATACGGGTATTAGCCCGAAGAATTAAAAATTAAAAATAATCAATTACAAATAGTTTGATATTTAGCATTACCTAACCCCCCAAACATTTTTAATTTTTAAATTCTGATTGCTTATCATTGACAGGAATTGAATTAGATAACAAATTTATTTTTCGTGGATCCATCAACTAACCCTCTGAAAGCAAGATTTCGACTCGGATTTCTAGGCGCCGGCCAGCTGGCACGGATGTCAGGTCTGCAGGCCTTTCGATATGGCATTCAAATTGGTGTCTTTTCGGACAGACCCGAAAACGAACCTGTGCAATTTATGACCCCCTTTTCACAGACCGGGGCCTTCGATTCGGTAGATGACCTGACCGAATTTGCAGAGACATGCAATGTCTTAACACTCGAAAATGAATTCATCGGTTCTGATATCCTACAAAAAGCCCAGGATAAAAGTGGAACTCCAATCTTCCCTTCTCCTGAAAGCTTTGCACTTATCGAAAACAAGCTGATTGAAAAAAAGACCTTTGAGGAGGCCGGCATTCCGGTCACCCCATACAAACTTATGGAGAATGAGGCAGCCCTTGATGAATTTGGGAAGAAGCACGGCTGGCCATACCTTCTTAAATCGTCCAAAGGTGGCTATGACGGCTATGGTAATGAGACGGTAAGAAATATAAACGAAGCCAAAACAGCTTTTGACAATCTGGGGGGCAATAAAGGACAAGATATCATCGCGGAGGCTTTTGTAGATTTTACCCATGAGCTAGCAGTCCAGGTGGCCCGCAATGAAACGGGGCATGTAGTATACCCCTGCTGCGAGACGGTTCAGGAGGATCATATCTGTGTGGCCGTAAAATCTCCCGCCCCTGTCAAGAAGTCTATCCAAAAAAAGGCACAAGAATTAGCTATTAAAGCCACGGAAGCCATCGATGGAAAGGGCATTTTTGCCTATGAATTTTTCTTGACCACTGAGGGGGGGGTATTGCTCAACGAATCGGCTCCTCGTCCCCATAATTCCGGACATTACACGATTGAAGGCTGCGTTACATCCCAGTTTGAAAATCATGTTCGCGCCGTAATGGGGTTGCCCCTCGGCTCAACAGAATTACGAGCTCCGGCCGTTGTGATGGTAAACCTATTGGGCACCGACAAGAGAGATGCGCAAGTTGACATTCTTGGGGATGCACTGGCAGCCGAAGACGGACATTTGCACGTTTACGGGAAGCTTGATAGCAAAATAGGCCGCAAAATGGCCCATTATACGTTACTGGGTGAAGCTATGGATGAAATCTATAAAAAAGCACAAGATCTCACCAAGAATATTAGAATTTAAACTTACTAATTAATACAAAAACCAGTGTAGAATCTATAGGAGTCAGTAGAAAAAAGTTTTTTCTGAAATTTGATTTCTGTGTTCTATTTTTGGAAGTAATTTCAAGCAAATTCTGAGATATTATGAGTAACAAACCCAAAGTTGGAGTCATTATGGGCAGCGACAGTGACTGGCCTACTATGAAGGATGCCTGCGACATTCTTGAATCTTTTGGCGTGCCATATGAAAAAAAGGTTGTTTCCGCACACCGGACGCCCGATGATATGGCTGAATACGGTAAAAACGCACGCAGGCGCGGGATTGAGGTTATCATTGCCGGAGCAGGTGGTGCCGCTCACCTACCGGGAATGACTGCTGCTCACACGACCCTGCCTGTAATCGGTGTGCCTGTCAAAACCAGTACGCTCAGCGGTCTCGACAGTCTTTATTCTATTGTACAGATGCCCCCTGGCGTACCCGTCGCGACGGTTGCCATCGGCAAAGCCCAAAATGCCGGCTTATTGGCTATACGAATGCTTGGGATGCATGATAAAAAACTGGCCGAAAAGCTTAAGCATTACCACGAACAAATGGCTAAAGAGTCCCGGGCTAAAACTCAGAATTTAACTTGAGTTACCAGGCTCTGATCCTATCAGCCTGCAACTTAAGTCTCCCAGATGCCATTGCTATGAGTCTTTAAACTTCTGCCCAATAAAATTCGTGGTGACTTTCATCAACGTTCAGTCCTCGGAGACCACATTCTATTGGAAGCATCTTAAATTACCCTCAGCGGAATTATGTTTTTAGGCTTATTTTAAGTTTGACAGCCTTTTACTAAATTAATAATAAGCGTAAAGAAGAGAGAGAATAATACAAGGAGGGTATCATGAGAAAGCTAATTACTAAAGGTCTCTCTATTGAAGAACAGTTACTTTGGAAGCGTGTAAATGAGCTTTGGCAGTGTTCAGTAGATCAAGACTTTGATACTATTGAAAAAGCAATTCATCCCAAATACATTGGCTGGGACAACGACACTTTATTGCCGCACAATCGAAGCTATTTGGTACGGTCGATTACTGACAATACTCATGATTTGCTTGAGTATAAATTATATCCCTTGGGTATTACTGTTTATAATAAGCACGTAGGAATTGCGAATTATCGCTTTTGTGCCGAAATTAGTGATACGCTTAAAAATGTACGCGCCATTAAAGGTCGGTGCACCGAAATATTCATTCAACAAGATCAAGACTGGATACTCATCGGAGTCCATGGGGGACCCGAACCACTGGAACTTATATCTGCTACTGAAATCTATTGAGTTTCCAAAACAGTTATTACACTTTGAGTATGATTTTTAGTTTACAGTTATCGCATTGCATATTAAGTTGATGCGAATTCTGCATTTTTTATCCAGCCCACGAACTGTCCACAAACTTGATGAACAAAGACATTGAAACCTATCCTTTACTGACGGCCAATAGGATTCAGTTAAGAAAACCGGTAGCTCATGACATACCCATGATCGTGGCCTATGCTAATAATCCAAAGATAGCAGAGATGACTTTAAACATTCCGAATCCCTACCGGGAACGAGATGCTATTTTCTGGATCAATATGGCTTATAAAGGTTTTGAAGAGAAAACGAAATATATATTTATTATCGAACGTCTATCAGACAATCAATTTATTGGCTGCATAGGATTGGATGTAAATAAACGTTTTAACCGGGCTGAACTGGGCTATTGGATAGCAGAACCTCATTGGAATCAAGGCTATGCCTCCGAAGCAACGAAAGAAATGCTAAGATTCGGGTTTGAAGAAGTTGACTTAAACAAAATTTTCGGTTCTCACTATTATAACAATCCTGCTTCGGGTAAAGTTATGGTACATAACGGGATGATTAAAGAAGCCGAACTTAAAGAACACATCAAAAAAGACGGCAGATATTTAAGCGTGATCCAGTACCGATTAACAAAAAAGGAATACAATAAGAAAAAGGATTTTCAGTAAATGCTGTCTGCTTTTGCATATGTCCGCACTTATGCTAAATTACTGCAAATGTGAACATAATCGTCCATTTTGGCTCGTTACAATAAAAGATTGGAAGACCTGCTGGATCACCACCTAATCTCTAACGAAGATTTGTTAAAAAAGAAACAGTTAGGGGGAGTAGGTTATCTAATAAATGGGAATATGTGCCTGGGGATCTATGATGATTATCTTGTTGTTCGTGTCGGTAAGTTATTAGCTGATTCGCTAATTGAACGACATGGAATCGAGGAATACGATCCCGATAGCGACGATCTAAATGATTTTATACTGGTTTCGCAGGATATTTATTCCCATTCAAAAGCATTACAAAAATTTATTGAACGAGGCATCGACTATACTTCTTCCCTCCCTCCTAAAAAACATGATGAGTTTCAGGATTTAGAATAAAATATTTAATTCTCAGAGTATCTCCTCCATCAATTCTACAATACCTGCATACATCTCGTCCAATTGCTCCCGAGTAGTGCAATACGGCGGCATGAGATAAAGCACATTCCCCAAAGGACGTAAGAGCAAACCTTTATCCACACACCGTTTCTTGATCTTGTTGGCAATAGAGTTAAGGTATCCATCCTCATCGCGCAGAACTTCACTCGTATAAGGGTCGACGCTCACATCCCTCCCGCTGGTGTCAATATCCATCGCTGAAATGGTCCCGGTAGCTCGTATGCGTGTCAGACGGGGGTGCTGTTCAAGCTCTTTCAGATGCCCAAGATGCCACTGTTCCATCTCAGAAAATGCTGATTCATACTCTTCCATCAACTCACAAGAGGCAATAGCCGCAGCGCATCCCAGGGGATTAGCCGTATAACTATGGCCGTGCCAGAAAGTTTTTTGAGGATCGCTGCAATTAAAAGTCTCATATATGCTATCAGAAGCAACCGTGGCTGACAACGGTAGAAATCCCCCCGTAATTCCTTTAGCCATACAGATAATATCGGGCTCAACGTCCGCTCTGATACAAGCGAACCAATCTCCGGTGCGTCCAAAGCCGGTCATGACTTCATCAAAAATAAGCAAGGTATCATGCTCTACAGAAACTGTCTCTAACTGTTTCAGAAATTCCTCCCGGCACATCCGCATGCCGCCGGCTCCCTGGACCAATGGTTCAATCATAATCCCCGCATATTTTTCGGGATGTTCTGACAATAGCTTCTCCAAGCTTCTCAGGATAACCTCCTCACGATCTTCGACATCTGTGTCCCCAATCCATGTCTCCGGGAAAGGCACAAATTCGACATCAAAGAGTAAATCCCGGAACACATTGGTAAATATAGACCGCTCTCCTGCCGACATTGCTCCAAAAGTGTCGCCATGATATGCTGCCTCAAAGCAAATAAACGTCTTACGTCGTTGCCCCCTGTTGATCCAATACTGGTAAGCCATCTTCATGGCAACCTCAACAGCAGTAGAACCGTCATCAGAATAAAAGACACGATTCAGGGATCCCGGCAATGCCCCTGAAATCAGTTCTGCGGCCTTTTCGGCAGGCTCATGGGTAAAGTTGGCAAAAATTACATGTTCCAGTTTCTCTGCCTGCTCGCTAATGGCATTGGTTATCTTAGGATGTGCATGCCCGAAAGTATTGACCCACCAGCTGGATATGCAATCCATAATTCGCTGGCCGTCTTCAAGCTCCAGCCAAAGCCCCTCCCCACTTTTAACTTTCAAAGGAGTTGGGGCTTCTTTCAATATGGTAAACGGATACCAGACATTAGGATGAAACTCGGGCATTCTATTACTCCTTTTTTGTTATAAACTCAATATTCTTTGGGTCGATAAATCAAAACTCACGATCAAATTGTTCTTGCAAAGACTGTGGATTAAAGGACTCCATAGTTTCAACTTCAGCCAACACTTCTACCTTTCCGTAATGTTTGATAGCCTCGTAGTTACTTTTATGCCTGGGGCCGTTCATCACCACGCCGAACACCGTTATATCACGCTTTCGCAATGCTTCCAGCGATAAGAAAGTATGATTCAAGGTCCCAAGTGTACTTCTAGCCACAAGGATTACCGGCAGATCCAGGTATGAAATCAGATCAATGATCATATCCTGATCATTAATAGGTACCAAAAGTCCCCCGGCTCCCTCTACAATCAAATGACCAGTCGAATATCCGGGCAAGCTGAAATCTTCAAGTGAAATGGTTATCCCGTCGATATCTGCAGCACCGTGAGGCGACATCGGTGTTTTCAGCCTATAACGTTCAGGCTTAATACGAGATCCGGAGAATCCGGTAACCCGCTGAACAAATTCGGTGTCGGTCTCTTCTTCCAGGCCGGCCTGGATCGGCTTCCAATAGGATGCATCCAGTGCCTTGGTAAGCATCGCCGAAACTACGGTCTTACCAATACCCGTATCTGTTCCCGTAACAAAAATTTCTGAGGGCCAATCCTTTAAATCCATATCCTTTTCCAGTTGGTCTTTAAACCGTTGCCAAAGTTAAAAACTCCCATCATCTAATGAAAAACTTGTTTGTTTTCTCAACAGTGCTATTTTCAACCTTTCTTCAAAATTTAAAATCAACCTGTGCCAAAGAACAAAACGACATATGCGCGACGTTTGACACTTTTCGATGGAATCATGGTTGTTGTAGGTGGTATTATTGGAGCCGGAATCTTTTTAAATCCTGCGATCGTTGCCCAACGCCTGCCTACTCCTGCCCTGGTCCTTGGGGCATGGACCGTTGGCGGGGCCATCGCCCTCATTGGGGCCCTCTGTTTCGGAGAACTGGGATCACGCAGGCCTGAAGCCGGTGGTGGCTATGTATATCTCCGGGAGGCCTTCGGACCTATGCCTGCTTTTCTTTACGGGTGGACCCAACTCTTTGTTATTAACACCGGGGGCATCTCAGCTGTGGCGATGACTTTTTCTTATTACACAACGAATCTGTTTAACCTTGGAAATCCATATGCAAAACCATTAGCAATAGGATCTGTTGTATTATTGACTGGAATAAACTACCTGGGTATCAAACCGGGGAGTATTACGCAAAACATATTTACCGTTTTGAAGCTCGTTGCAGTAGCAATACTCACTGTCGCGGGGCTGATGCTATTTGGAAATGGAGCTACAGCCGAAACCGTTTCTCAATCTCATCCCGGTGGTTGGGGAGTGATTGTTGCCATGGGTACAGCACTTATTCCGGTGCTTTTTGCTTTTGGCGGATGGCAACACGCCAATAATGTGGCTGGAGAAATTAGAAACCCACAGAAAAACCTACCCCGAATCACTATCATAGGCATCAGCATTGTTATTGTAAGTTACCTGCTTGTAAACCTTGCTTATGTAACAGCTCTTGGGGTAGATGGACTTGCTTCAAGCAATGCTCCCGCTTCGGATGTTACACAGGCTCTATGGGGTAATTTTGGAGGTAAGCTGATTTCAGCCGGCATTGCCATCTCCACTTTCGGATTTGTAAACTTAGCCGTACTGGCCGGGGCACGAATCTATCAAGCAATGGCTGATGACGGACTTTTCTTTAAAAAGGCAGCAAAGCTGCATCCCAAATATCGTACTCCCAGTTTTTCACTTATCATCCAGGCCGGCTGGATCATTGTCCTCATTTTTTCCGGATCATACGGTCAGCTATTGGATTACACTGTTTTCGGCGACTGGATATTCTTCGGACTCATTGCAGCCACAATCTTCTATTATCGGCGCAAGGCCCCAAAAGCAGAGTCGGGCGACTCGTTTCGAATGCCCGGTCACCCGTGGTTGCCCTTGATTTTTATCCTGGCATCCGGTTTTGTTGTAACCAGCAGCATTTTCTCGAATTTATTTAATGCAACGATCGGAGCCGGGCTAATTCTGGCAGGAATACCGATTTATCTTTATTGGAATTCTCAAAAAGAAAACCCATATGAAACATAGTCCCTATATTACCTGGGCCAAAAAACACCACGATATTACATATAACCTTGCCAGCAGCGGCGTGCCTCGCCCTTCACTGGGTAAATGGATTCACAATACAGATGAGCTGTTGGATCCTGTTCAGCATGAAAACGGCTGGGCACCGCTCATGAAAACCATCGCTCAACGGTATGATGTTAAACCAAGACAAGTGATACCCGTTCACAGTGCATCATTTGCAAACCACCTTGTTTGTGCACTCTTTTTGGATCCCGGCGTAGAAGTACTTGTAGAGGATCCCACATATGAACCCTTGGTTTCGCTTCCAAAGTATTTCAACGCAACCGTCAACAGGTTCAGCCGCGACCCCAATCAAGGGTATCAACCGGATCCAAAAGAGATTGAAGAACTCCTGACTCCTGAAACAAAGCTCCTTATATTATCGAATCTGCATAATCCTAGCGGTACCCTCCTGGACGAGGTCATACTATGGAGGCTTATCGACCTGGCCGAGAAATACAATTTTCATATTCTTATTGATGAAGTATACCTGGAGTTTCTCTACCCCGAGGGTGAACGAACCGCTGCCAAACACAGCAGCCGAATTGTAACGACTCGCAGTTTAACAAAAGCATATGGGCTCGACGACCTCCGCGTGGGATGGATCATCGCCGAATCCATTCTCGCTGAAAAACTGCGAAGGTTGCAAGACCTGTTTATCACATCTATGGCATCTTCCAGTGAGCGCATGGGACTTATGGTCCTGGAACAAGCCGATGCCATGCTGAATGCGAATATCAGCCTCTTAAAATATAACTACCAAATGGTCGAGGAATTCATAGCAGAGCATCAAAAACTCTCATGGCAAAAACCCGGCCACGGGTCTGTGGGATTTGTTAAATACAGCGGCGGAAATGTGGATATGCTTGCCGGTTATTTGATTGAGAATTATGACACTGTTATTGCACCCGGTTATTATTTTGGGGCTCCCGATTATTTCAGAATAGGTTGGGGATTGCCCCCTGAGGAGCTCGAAAAAGGGTTGGAAAATCTCAGAAAGGTAATCGCTTAGTCAGGAATTGAAATCCCGTTTTACAGCTAAAAAGACAACATGATAGCTTACTTTAATTTTTCCGTCCGAAGAATCATTCCAATGGTTAATAAGCAATGAAAATTCCTTGGGAGTTAAAGAGCGGCCTTGTTTTTGGGTAGAAGCTCCCAAAAATTTTAACTGCCGGAAAAAATTTCTGGCATCATCAAATGTCTGAGTGATAGTATCTTCGTAATAGTCAAGTTGCGCCGGGCCCAGAGACATCTTTACCACCATCTCCTCCACATCCGGGAGTGTATTACCGGTAAACGGTAACCCTAGCTCACGGCACCTCTCTCTCCATTCCGGGAAACTTTCTTCTCCGGGAAAAGAAACCAGCAATAAACCTCCGGGCTTCGTTGCTTCCAGCCATTGCGCCAGCGTCTGGGCAGGATCTTTGAACCACTGTGCTGCAAATCCACTTATAGTCATCCCATAATGCGGTTCTTCAAACTGCGGCGGCACTTCAGCATCCTGCACATAAAAGGTAAGGTTCTTTTGAGCAGAAAATTTTTGTTTACAAAAATTCACCATCCTTTCTGAAAGGTCTGTAACATGAATTTCACGATCATCATATAGCTTGAGCAATCCTTCTGTTACAAAGCCGGTGCCACAACCTAATTCGATGATCGGTCCGGAAGGCAGAATATCTCTCCAGGGCTCGAGTGAAGCTATCAACCGTTCCGCAACCTGGCGTTGGATATCGGCGTTCTTGTTGTAATAAGGGGCCGCC
>JASFMR010000071.1:0-19016 GCA_050117475.1 Balneolaceae bacterium
TGCTGTCTCAAGGTTCAATTCTTTATTAACCACGACAATACCCCCGAAAGGAGATTTTGTATCAGTACGAAAAGCTTTATCCCAGGCTCTACAGAGTTGATCATCGGTAGCTACGCCGCATGGGACCGTATGTTTAAATATGGCACAGGTTGGCTTGGAATCCTGGAAGTCCGCAATCAGATTCAGGGCTGAATCCACATCCAGGAAATTGTTGTAGCTTAGCTGTTTGCCGTGAAAGCAATCAATGAATTCGGATTGATTGCCATAAACAGCTGCTTTTTGATGCGGGTTTTCGCCATATCGGAGTGACTGTGATTTCGTCAATGAAATATTAAGCTGTTCCGGCAATGCTTCTTTTTTTTCACCCAGCTCATTAAAATAGTTGGCGATAGTAGCATCATAGGCTGCTGTGTGATTGAAAGCAGCTCTGGCCCATTGCTGTCTTTTATCGAAAGTGATTTCCCCCTTTTCGGTCAGTTCTGAACAGAATTCTTCATACTGACGGGGAGATGTAAGGATGCAAACATGAGCAAAATTCTTGGCTGCTGCCCGAATCATCGTCGGGCCGCCAATGTCGATATTTTCCGTTGCGATGGCCGGGGTACAGTCAGCCGTGGATATGGCTTCTTTAAAAGGATATAAGTTCACCACCACCAATTCAATGGGAGCAATATCCAGCCGTTCCATTTCCTCAATGTCCGGCTGGTGACTTGTTCTTCCCAAAATACCCCCGTGAATAATGGGATGAAGTGTTTTAACCCTTCCATCCAGGCACTCTTCAAAACCGGTTACTTCACTCACATCGGTTACGGGGATACCGGCTTCCCGGATTTCTTGGCCTGTTCCACCGGTAGAAATAATTTCAATGTCTGCTTCGTGTAGAGCTCGTGCCAATGGAAGGATACCTGTTTTATCGGATACCGACAAAAGGGCGCGTTTGATTGTTAGTGCATGTTTGGGGAGTTCGGAGAGTGGTTGTAGGGACACGGTTATTTATGGGATTTAATAGTTATTTCGTTTGCTAGTTTTGCGATAACTTCTGGAAAAAGTTTATGTTCTTGTTCTAAAACGCGGGCCGCAAGAGTCTCTGCATCATCGGTTTCTTTGACCGGTACTTTTCGTTGAGCCAGGATAGGGCCGTCGTCATATTCTTCGGTTACCAAATGTACCGTACAGCCCGAATCGGACTCATTATTTGCAATGACAGCCCGGTGCACTTTTATTCCATAAAACCCTTTGCCTCCATATTTGGGTAGTAGCGAGGGATGGATATTAACAATGCGCCCTTCATATTCTTCAATAACTTCTGCCGGAATCTTGATCATATATCCAGCCAATACGATGAGCTCTGAATTCCAGTCTCTGAGCTGCTTCAGCAGTGTAGCGGAGTATTCACTTGGCTTCGAAAATCCGGAGGGAGCCAAAACACGGAATGCAATCCCATGCTTTTTAGCCCGTTCAATCGCTTTGATACCAGGCTTATTGGAGATTAATCCGCAGATGCGGCCATTAATCTGACCGTTTTCTACAGCATTAATAATTGCCTGAAAGTTTGTTCCAGATCCCGATGCGAAAACGACAATATTAATCAATATAAAAGGAGTGAATGAGTTTCAGCTTGTTCGCTCGCAAAGATAAGTAAAAAGAGTACAGATTAATAGCCGATTTTAGTTATCAGCCCTCTTTGGCAGCACGTCGGAATACGTAATAGTTGTTAAGGCTCCAGCTGATCTGATTAATGGTAATTTTTATCATTGTAGCCAGAGGAATGGCAATAAGCATGCCCAGTATTCCTGCTGTTTCAGCACCTATCATGATGATAAATAGGATGGCAACAGGATGCATATCCGCAGAACGGGAAAATATCAACGGCTGTAGCACCAGGTTGTCAAGCAACTGTACCATCAGGATGGCAAAAATACAGGGTATTACCAATGAAAAGTTGCCTACTTCAATGATAGAAACAATGATAGAAAGAAAATATCCTATAATGGGACCGAAATAGGGAATAGAGTTAGCAATTCCAACAGCTATTCCCACTGAGAGTGCATTATTTAGTCCAACAACTGTAAGTCCAACCCACGATGTGAAGGCAACAATAAGGCTTTGGAGCATTACACTGCGGAAATATACCCCCAGCCGGGTTTCGATTTTATCAATAAGGCTAAGGGTGGTTTCAAAATATTTGTTGGGGACCAGCTGTAAAATATCCCGTCTTATCTTTGTTCCATCTTTGAGAAAAAAGAAGGTTGCAAAAGGGATGATGAGGGCAGCAGAAAAAATGTTTGTGAAAATGCCGATGATGTTGCTCAGCGCTGAAGGCAGTTCACCTACGTCAAATAATTCACGAGCAACTTGTGTAAGGTTATTGCTTAGAAATCCTTTAGGCAAGAAGGTAAATTGGTGGGTCAGGCGTTGTTCAATTTGACGTGTAATATTTTCAATATTCTGAATTTTTAATTGACCGGCCAATTCTACCATTTGGTTAGCCACGATCGGAATGATATTTGTTGAAATCCAAACCAAGATTAGGATTAGTGCACTGAGGGTAAGAGCAATAGCCAGGGTACGATTCATGCCGGCAGCCTGCATCCGATTAACCAGTGGATCAAGAATATAACTGAAGATCATGGCGATGATAGCATATCCAACCAGTGTCCCGTAGTAATACATTAGCAATCCTACCACTGCAATTCCGGCCAGTGCCAAGATCGATTTTACTACTTTTTCAAGGGTTATGTTCTTCATGGTTTGATCGCTCTCATTAATACATCCAGGTATTTATGAATATCTGATGATCGATAACCTTTTCTCGCTAAATGGTCAAACACTTTTTTGCGTCGTTTAAACTCATCTTCCTCTCTCAAAAAGCGTCTTTTATGTTTTAAAACCAAATTTAAAAAGGTCTCCTCCAGGTTTTTTTCTTCAAAGGCTTTCTTGACACTTTGTTCTGCGATCCTTTTTGAAATGCCCTTTCTATACAAATGGGCCTTTATTTTTTTGGGGCCCCACTTATTTAGCCTGCTTTTGTCAGAGGCAAACTTTTCGGCAAAACCGGTGTCATTGAGATACCCTTTTTTCTCAAGCTCGTCGAGGATATTCTCAATAACCTCCTTGGAATATTCTTTACGCAACGCTTTTGTAAGTAGTTCTTTGCGTGCGTGATCGCGACGGCCCAGAAGCTTTAATAAATATGATTTTACTGCAAACCGACCTTCTGCACGCTGAATTTTTCTAAATAGTGATGAGGTTATTCTAACACCTTTTGTCAGGTTGAATTTAAGGAGCGTCTGTTCTGCGATACCCAGCAGAAATTCATCATCTACAAAGATGGAATAACGCTCCTTATTATTTTTTTGGACAGTGATAGAAGTAATCACTCCTGGAAGACTGTGTGCTTCCTCATCAGCCATAATTAATCTTTGTCAGAATCCTCGGATTTGTCCTGTTCCTTCTCACTATCTTCTTCACCGGCGGCACTAAGTCCCATCTCTTTCCGGACCTGTTGCTCAATTTTATTGGTGAGTTCGGAATCGGCCTCCAGAAACTCAATGGCGTTATCCGTTCCTTGTCCAATCGGTTCACCGTCATAGCGATACCAGCTTCCCCGCTTCTCAATAATATCACATTCAACAGCCATGTCGAGGATTTCTCCCATACGTGAAATTCCCTTGCCGTATAGGATATTAAATTCTACAACTTTAAACGGAGGTGCCACCTTGTTTTTAACGACTTTCACTTTGGTGCGGTTGCCGACTATGTCGTTTCCCTGCTTCAGAGAGCCTATACGCCGTATATCCATACGTACAGAGGAATAGAATTTCAGGGCGCGTCCCCCAGAAGTCGTTTCGGGATTACCGAACATAACGCCAATTTTTTCGCGTATTTGGTTGATGAAGATGACCGAAGTGCGTGTTTTATTGATGATACCCGTAATCTTACGCATTGCCTGAGACATCAGCCGGGCTTGCAAACCCACATGAGAGTCTCCCATTTCACCCTCAAGTTCGGCTCGGGGTACCAAGGCAGCTACTGAGTCAACTACAATCACATCCAAGGCGGCAGATCGGATCAGGGTCTCGGTGATTTCGAGGGCTTGTTCCCCGCTGTCGGGTTGTGATACGAGCAGTTCATCGGTATTAATGCCGAGGTTTTTGGCATAACGGGGATCGAAAGCATGCTCGGCGTCAATAAAAGCGGCATATCCGCCGGCTTTCTGTGCCTCGGCAATTACATGCAAGGCAAGGGTTGTCTTCCCGCTGGCTTCGGGACCGTATATCTCGGTTACACGTCCGCGTGGGATACCTCCGACCCCGAGGGCATAATCTACCATTATAGAACCCGTCGAAATACTGGGTACGTTTTTGGTGGCTTCATCCCCAAGGCGCATGATGGTGCCTTTGCCATGCTGCTTTTCAATTTGGCCAATGGCCATTTCAAGTGCTTTCTCGCGATCGTTATTGTCAGACATAAATGAGTGTGTAATTATTTTTTTTGATTTTCGTCACAATATATCAAATAAAACTGACAACATAGTGTCAGTAGGATTTTTGAAAATTTAAGGGCTCCCATTCCCTGTTTTTTCAAGGAATGCTTGAAATTTACCAAGTAAATTCCTGACTTTTGCACAAAGTTATAGTTGGGAAACACAAAAACCCTCAAAGAATTCACAAGTAAGACCGTCAGAGATGGAAATCCTTACAATCAAGGATTCAAATTGTTCACAACATTGGATAATTTTATGATCATCTGCTGTATTTGTTCTGAAGTGGTATAAGGGGCCGGTCCCAGCCTGAGGATGTCACCGCGGGCGTCCGTAAAAATCCCTTCTTCCATTAGTTTGGCTCTTATTGTTCTTGCAAACGGAGATTCTAAAGCTAGAAACCCACCATTTTGCTCAAGCGGGCGTTCGTGCTTCAATTTAATTTTGGCAGCTTTAAAATTTTGATCCAGGAACAGTTTTTTAAGGAGCCCTACCTGGTCGAGGTATTGTTGTCGAAGCCTGGATGGGGTGAGTTCTTGTTTCAAAAAGAAATTCACAACCTTTGCAGCCCGGAATTGGGAAACGGGATCGTATGTTCCTGTTGCAAACCGCTGATCACCGTTATCAAAGGATACCGGTTCATCAGAACGTGGCTCATCCAGCGAATCAAAAGATGCAAACCAACCCGTGATTGCAGGACGCAGTTTACAATTCTTTGGAAAGCGGAGAAAACAATTTCCTTCTCCCCATTGTAAATATTTATAACCACCGATCAGCAAAAAGCAATCATCAAGCTGGGCTTCGCGAATTGAGAGGGGAACCACATTTGTACCGTGGTAGTCGTCGATCAGTAAAGGAATTTCTTCGGATCTTGCCAATTCGGCTATTTCGGGAATGTTTTGATTTACAAATCCGCTCTCAAAATATACACGTGACATCATTATAGCAGATGTCTTTCTATCAATTTCTTTTTGAATAAGATTAACAATATTATCTGAGTGGGCATCGACAGCAACCACTTCCAGTCCCTCTTCCTCAAGCCGATGAAGTTGGCGAAACATGGAATGAAATTCGGTATCAGTAGTAATGACCCTGGGTTTATTTTTCAGATCCAAACCGGAAAGCCAAGAGACCAGTAATATATGAGTATTTTCACCAAGGCAGTACAATCCTTCAGGATCATCATAGTAGTTTTTTAGGTAGGTACGTAGCACGTTTGTTTTTTCAAATGCCTGCTCCCATTTATTATCAACAGCGGAAGAAGCAACAGAGAACGATTCTTTTAGTCCTTCGAGCGCAACGTCCGGCCACGCCTGGTGCGAATGTCCCGTAAAAAGTAAGCGGTTCTCGACATCGAAATATTTGTAATGTGGTTGAAGTCTCTTAGCTAGTTTGTCAATGTTATTCCTCACGTCGGCGGTATTCCAGATGATATTTTGCATTAAATGAGAGCTATATTTCCGATCTGATTTCCCAGAGGTCAGGAAAAATACGTTGATGCAGTGTTTCGCGAAGATAGCCAACGCCGCTTGAGCCGCCAGTGCCCATTTTATTTCCGATAGTACGTTCTACCATCTTAACATGTCGATATCGCCATTCCTGCATGCCTTCGTCGAAATCAACCAGCAATTCACAAAGCATCGCCGTTTCTTCGTCATTTTTCATGACATCGAGCAAAACTTCCTGGTTTTTATCAGAAAGTTCATATAATAGACCGTGTTCATTTTTTCGTTCGGGAATTTCAGCTTCATATCCCTTTTGGCGAAGAAATTCACAAAAACATTCCCATATAGTAGACTCGGCCATCCGTTGTCTCATTCGTTCTACATATTGCGGTTGATTTTCATGCACTTTAAGCACATGAGGCGACCGGTGCCCGCACAAAATCTCGACTTCCCGAAATTGCACGGATTGGAATCCGCTGGCTTCATCCAAAAACCCCCGAAAGCTTTCGAATTCCAGCGGGGTCATAGTCTCCAATATATCGATCTGAGCCACCATTGTTTTAAGAATAGTGAGAATCCTTTTCATTGTTTTGACTGAAGCCCATGTTTTGCCTTTCTTTAAGTCTGCGCGAAACTTGTGCAATTCATGCAAAATTTGCTTAAACCATAATTCATAAGTCTGATGAATAATGATGAATAACATTTCATCATGCTCATTCGGATCTGACCGAAGGTGCTGAAGGTCAAGTAGTTCATCAATTTTAAGGTAATTACTGTAGGTTAGTTTCATTGCACGAATTTATTTTTTCTACGGAGACTATCTCTTAGATTATAGGTAGAATTTTACATAGTCTCTATGTTAAATGTTCATTTGCAGGACGTTGGTAAAAATGCTTAGATTGGGCGCGAAATAAAAAAGAAAGGTATTATGAGTATTTTAATAGCTGATAGTGGTGCAACAAAAACGGAATGGTGTTTAGCCGAGGAGAATGGAACGGAAACGTACCTGACGGAAGGGCTGAATCCATATTATCATACTACCGCTAGTATCACTCGTGTCGTTGAACATAATTTAAAGCCCAAACTTGATGGTGCTAAAATTGAAGAAATACATTTTTACGGGGCCGGTTGTGATAGTGAAGAGAAGAACCAGGTTGTTCAACAGGCTTTAAGAGGAGCCTTCCCACATGCATCCGTTAATGTTTATCACGATTTACTCGGGGCTGCTCGAGCTTGTTTTTTACATGAAGCAGGCATTGCATGTATCTTGGGTACCGGCTCGAACTCTTGTCTTTATGATGGTGATAAGATTGTAGAGCATATTCCCTCTCTGGCTTTTATTTTGGGGGACGAAGGGAGTGCCGGCTATTTCGGCAAGAAACTGATAAATAAATATTTTCGATTTGAGATACCTGATGATCTCAGAGAAGATTTGGAGCAAAATTATGATATGTCGCTCGATCATATTACGGCCGGTTTATATGACGGAACACAGAAAAGCAGGTTCATCGCTTCCTATGGCTCATTTTTAGGGAAACATGCGGATCATCCTTTTATTAAGGAAATTTTGCATGAAGGTTTTGAAAATTTCATTACCCGAATACTTCTCAAATACACTAACGCTACTGACTATGAAGTGCGGTTTATTGGATCTGTTGCATTTGCCCACCAGAAGATGATAAAAGAAATATTGAAAGAAAATGGATTGAAAGCAGGTTCATTTATCCGCCATCCCATGAAACGCCTTGTTGAATTCCATACCGTAGAAGTACATTAGCCAAGTGATTGATACCCATTGTCACATTTATCTGAAACAATTCGACAAGGATATTCAGGAAGTACTTGACCGGGCAGCCAAGTCGAAGGTGACCCATATCCTTATGCCGGCTATTAATTTTGATTCACTTCCAAAGATGGATAAGCTCAGCCATCCCGAGATCAGATTTTCTAAAATGGCCGGGATACATCCCACGGAAATCAACGAAGGAGTGAGTACTACGGAAGATGAGTTGTACGCACACTGCGAAAAAGATGACATCATAGCAGTCGGTGAAACCGGGTTGGATTATTATTGGAGCACGGACTATAAAACCAAGCAAAAAGAATCGCTGCAGATACACTGCCGGGTTGCTAAAGCTCTTCAAAAACCCATTGTACTTCATAATCGGGAAAGTACGGGGGATATGTTTGATATTATTGAGACTGAGCAGGATGGAAGTCTTTCCGGGGTTTGGCATTGTTTCAATGGGTCGGCAGACGAAGGCAGGCGGGCAATCGACCTGGGACTTAATCTCGGGATTGGTGGTGTACTCACTTTTAAAAATGCTGGAGTTGATAAAGCTGTAGCTCAGCTTCCGCTAAAGCACATGATGTTGGAGACTGATGCTCCTTATCTGGCCCCGTCGCCAAAGCGGGGAAAGCGGAATGAGCCCGCCTTTGTAAAATATACTGCCCAAAGATTGGCTGAGGTATTGGATGTGTCTTTTGATGAGATCGTCGCCAAGACCGATGAAAATGCTCTGGACCTGTTCGGTGTCAACCCCTGAATAATAATGACAGAGTAGTAAACTTCTGTGTTTTAGGAGCTATCAAATACTTTAGTCTGCGGTTGAAAAACCCATGGCTTTGAGTATTGGAAATCGTTTAAAGTAAGATGCCGGCAAATAAGTTTGGGGAAATTCCTGTCTGAGTGGGAATTCTGCCCTCAGTTTATTGAAATATTTTGCTCGTTCATTTTCAAAGTTGGTAATAATTTTTTGTAATTCGGTTTCATATTCCCCAAGAGGGTGGAGTTCGTCCAGCAGTGCGGAAAGAGAATCAAATTCCGAAATTTCTTTTTTCAGGACATTGGGTTTGGATTTTGTCTTCAATTCCGGATGACTGATACCAAAGTGGTTAAGCATCGCATTCGCTGCCAGATTGGAAGCTCTTTCTTTAGCTTGTACGGAGTAGCCGGCGATATGAGGCGTTTTGATAAATGCTTTTTTCGCTGTACTCAGGTTGAAATCAGGCTCTCCTTCCCAGACATCGATGATGATATCCCGGATTGTTCCCTGGTCCATCGCCGAAAGCACAGCTTTCTCATCGATAACGCCCCCTCGCGAGGTATTTAAAACGAGCTCATAATTTTGTTTTATGAGTTTTTTCGTATCCAGCCAGTGGTATGTCGGATGGGCTCCATCTCGGGTCAGTGGAGTATGAAAGGATAAAATATCGGTCGCCAGTAGTTCCTCAAGCGAATTTGAAGAAAAAGTAGGGTCTCGCTGCTCCCGGGGTGGGTCGTAAGCAGTGGTGGAGACCCCCAGCTTATTCATCAAACGGATGACGTGCGTGCCTACATTTCCGACTCCTATAACACCCATTGATAATTCTGTGAGGGTCTTTTGTCGCTGATCTGACCATATCAACAAAGCCGTAGCTACATATTCGGCTACCGATCGGGCGTTACATCCCACAGCATTGGCAAATTGAACTCCGTGAGATTCAAGATAAGAGATATCCACATGATCGGTTCCTGCGGAGGCGGTACCCACAAATTCGAGGGATTTTGGAATAGCAGGCAAAGTGGTTTTATTGATTTGGATTACCGTTCTGATTAGTAAGGCGTGCACCGATGAAATGTCGGGTAGGCCTTCGGCAGGATCAAAAAGAATGAGATTAATGTTTTCGGGCAAATATGACTGTATATTGAATAAGTAGCGATCTGCTAAGACGTTGATCATCAGAGAGTTTAGGCTATCAATTTTTCGGGAAATATACGTTATTACTACTTAAAATTAATGTAACAACTTACATTTTATGGCTTCAAAATCACACAATGTCGTGTCTCTCATCCGAAAGAAACGAGATGGACAGGTGTTGACCCGTGATGAAATATCTTTTTTAATCAATAGCTACTCTGAAGACAAGCTTCCCGATTACCAGATGAGCGCTTTTTTGATGGCAGCTTTTTTGAATAATATGAATGAGGATGAAGCATCGGCGCTCACAAAGGCAATGCTTCACTCAGGAGAAATACTTGATTTGAGTGAAATACCCGGAATTAAGGTTGATAAGCATTCTACAGGAGGTGTGGGAGATAAACTCTCACTTATCCTGGCACCTATTGTTGCCAGCTGTGGTGTCCCGGTACCCATGATATCCGGCCGCGGCCTTGGGCATACCGGCGGTACGCTGGATAAGCTGGAGTCGATCCCCGGTTTTAAGGTAGATATCTCTCTGGAACAGTATCGAAGAGTATTGTCAGAGTGCCGAATGGTAATGGCGGGGCAGACAGAAGAGATTGCCCCTGCAGATAAAAGGCTCTATGCCCTTCGTGATGTTACGGCTACGGTAGAATCCATTCCCCTAATTGCCGGCAGTATAATGAGCAAAAAGCTGGCTGAAGGTATCGATGCACTGGTACTGGATGTTAAATTTGGTTCCGGCGCATTTATGAAACGACCTGAGGATGCCAGAAAACTTGCTGAGGCACTTGTGGCTATAGGAGAAGATTTTGGTAAAGAGACAGTCGCCTATCTTACGAACATGAATCAGCCACTTGGATATAAAATAGGTAATTGGCTTGAAGTTGAAGAAGCAATGGAGGCACTGCAAGGCAATGGCCCGGAAGATGTTATGGAAGTTACACATATATTGGCGGGAACAATGATTAAACTTGGTTCCAAGGCCGAGTCTGTGAAAGAAGGGGTTGAAAAAAGTAAAGAGGCTGTAGCTGGCGGAAAAGCTTTTAAAAAGTGGCTGGAGCTGACTAAAGCGCAGGGGGGAGATACCAGGGTACTTAACGATTTTGACTCTTATCCCAAGGCGAGGCATATGTTTACAGTGGAAGCCCAACAATCGGGATATCTGACCGAGATGGACGCCTATAAGATAGGTCTGGCCTCACTTGAATTGGGGGCCGGCAGAAAAACAAAAGAAGAAGGAATTGATCCGGTGGCCGGGATCGTGCTAAAGCACAAGGCTGGGGCCACTGTAAAAAAAGGTGAAACATTGGCGGTCTGTTTTACGAACAATAAAAAAGCAATTGAACCAGCAATAGATGTTTTGGGAAATGCGTTTTTTATTAACGAGGCACCTTCTGAACAGTTACCGATGGTTACTCATCGTGTCGATAGGGAGGGTATCCACAAAATGTAGATTTAAAGCTGATATTAATTGCAATATCTTTAAATTAACATAACTTTACAGTATTACTAATTCGTTGTAAAAATAGATTAGTATACAGGGCAGGGCAAAAGTCAAAAAAAGAAATAATACCATGTTTAAAAGATTCATTCGCGCTATCAAGTCGCTATTCGGTGGATTCGTAAGTTCTATGGAAGATCCAAAGCTTATACTCGAACAGAATATACGCGACCTGAACGATCAGATTCCACAAATGAACGAGAATATCGCTACCGTCAAGGCGAATCTGATGATGCTTCAGAAAGAAGTAAAGAAGTATGAGAAACGCATCGAAGACCTAACGGCAAAGATAAAGTCTGCAATTAATGCCGATCGCGATGATATTGCCGAAGGCTATGCGATGCAGCTTGAGAAGGCTAAGGAAAACCTTACTACCTCCCGTGAACAGATGAAGTTTGCTGAGCAGGCTTACGAAAAAGCGCTGAAAGTCAAGAAAGCGTTTATTCGGGAAAAAGACCGTAAGATACAGGAGGCTAAAGAAGCGTTGCGCGCTAATGAGCGTGCCGAATGGCAAGGCAAGGTTGCCGATGCCCTGGAGCAGTTTGAAACAGGTGGGATCGATCAGACACATGATGAAATGGTCAGCCGGTTGAATGAGCAAACGGCAAAAAACGAAGCTCGTATGGAATTGGCACTAGACAGTATCGATACCGAAACCATGGAAATTGAAGCCAATGCTGAGAAGCTGCGAGCCCATGAATTGGTGCAGCAGTTCAAAGTCGATATGGGCAAGGTCGAAGCCTCCGAGAAGGAAAAGAGCGTCGGATCCACGGATGGCAAAGAAATTGAGATCGAAGACGAAACTCCGGAAAAGGAAAAAGAGCAGGGCAAGACCATCGGAAATAAAGAACGCTCAAAATCCTAATTATACATCATTATGGCTAAGGACAGCCGCAGTGAACGTGAAAGACTAAAGGAAGAATACAAGGAGCATTACAGGAAGATGCGGGAAACAAAGGAACGTCTTGCCCGCACTAGAAAAACCCAAAATATTGCCCAGGCACTTAAGAACATGGATAAGAGCCAGATGCTTGACTCTTTTGATGATTTCCTGTTTACAATGAAGCATAAAATTGCTTCGGTTGAAGCGCGATTGGATGTGGCAATGGAAAGTATGCTTGATGAGCAAGAGTCCAGGGAAAAAGAACAAAAACTGGATGAAGAGATGACCAAAGTGAATGCCAAAGATACGCTACGCCAGGTAAAATTGGAGATGGGCCTTTTATATAAGGAAATCGAGCGTCAGGCTGATACCATGAAAGTGAATAAAACTATCGGCAGCGGCACGACGGAATCAGCTGAAGACCCCGGTGCTGAACCAAGCGAAGATCAACAGTAGATCTATGAGTGAAGATAAAACCATAAATTTTACACGAGAAGCATTCTTACATCCTCTTAATATGGGGGTTCTCTTAGTTGCTACCATTTCTGCTTTTGTTATGAGCGATATGGGGCTGTTGTCGAATATGATTCTGACAATGACATTTGGAGTGGAGTTAATGTATCTCGGAATTGTACCCCGCCTACCTCGGTTTCGGAAGAATGTAAAGCTGCGAAAACTACGTGAACGCAATCCGGCAGCTGAAGAGAAATCTACTTTCCAGGAACTTGATCAGAAAAGTCAGAAACGGTTTTTAGTACTTAAACACCTGGCGAAATTAATTAAAGAGAACTTTGATAAACTTCCGTACAGTTCTCAGGGATTACTGGAAAACATACGCAAGAAAATTGAGGAGCTGATTTCAAACTATTTAACGCTTCTTGATCTTCACAAGCGTTATCAGCTTTATATGAATACTTCAGTAGAAGAAACACTGAAGCATGAAGTTCAGGAAGAGGAAGAAAAGATACAAAACATGCAGTCGGATCGGCTAAAACGTACCAAGGCTCGGCGTGTAAAGATCCTAAAAAAACGCCTCAAGAAGTTTGAGATTGCGAAAGAGAAATATTTGATTTGTGAAACGCATCTTGAGACAATTGAAGATGCCATTCGCTATATTTATGAGCAGTCAATGACGATGAGCAATCCCGAAGAGATTGGCTTCCAGCTTGATAATCTGCTCGAAGAGGTGGAAGAAACTTCTCAGCTTATTGATGATCTTGACCAAGACATTTTACCCTTGCATTCCGATCTTGACGAATTGGACCTGGATTCGGATTTTTTGGAGATCGAAAAAGAAGAACACAAGTCTGAGTCGGAATCAAAAATTAACTCTTCAAATCGCGTTAAAGAATAATTATTTACTTATGAGTGAGTCTTTCAATACGATCATCTTCGAGAAAGATGATAATGGTGTCGCTACAGTTATTATTAATCGACCGGCTAAACTTAATGCCCTGAATGATGAAGTGCTTAATGAATTGACCGATGTATTCAAAACTATCCAGATTGATGAGACGATCAGTGCGGTGATTGTTACAGGCAGCGGAGAAAAAGCATTTGTAGCCGGTGCCGACATCAAAGAATTACGGGAGTTGGACAGCCGGTCCGGGCGGATGGCGTCGCAAAAAGGACAACAGATTTTTCAGTTGATTGAAGATACCAGAAAGCCGGTAATTGCTGCTGTCAACGGTTATGCATTGGGAGGAGGCTCTGAATTGGCCATGGCTTGCCACATGCGCATTGCTGGAGAGAATGCGGTATTTGGTTTACCGGAAGTAGGACTGGGCTTGATCCCGGGCTACGGTGGTACACAGCGATTGTCTCAAATTTTGGGGCGCGCCCGAGCCCTTGAGATGATTCTGACCGGCAAGCAAGTGAAGGCGAATGAGGCTGAAAAGCTTGGGTTGGTAAACTTTGTTACGGATGAAGATCCGGTAAAAGCAGCAAAGGAATTCATAGAGAAAATTCTGAAAAACGGACCGGTGGCTATCCGAAGTGCAATTAAAGCGGTATATCATTCGGATCATCAAAGCGGGTTTCAAGTAGAGGCTGACTTATTCGGTCAGCTTTGTGATACCGAGGATTTTATCGAAGGAGCCTCTGCATTCCTGGAAAAACGCAAACCGAATTTTCAGGGTAATTAACTTTTTGTCAACTCTGTTTTCGCTTCTGAACCCAGAATACGGTGGTGCATAAAGAGAAGATACAATAAGGCTAATTTGTGACCAGCATACGTGACAGAACTATTACTCATAATTCTTACAATTATACTCAGCGGCTTTTTTTCCGGCTCTGAAATTGCGTTCGTCAGTGCTAATCGACTGAAGTTGGAGATTGAGTCTCGAAAGAGTTCCTGGACAGGACGCGTGGTTAATTATTTTGTAAGAAACCCGGAAACATTTCTCACGACGACACTTGTGGGAAATAATATTGTAAATGTAGTTTATGCGACGCTGATGACATTGTTTTTGGTGAGCCCTATCACCGATCTTTATCAGAGTTGGATGGGAACTACCCCATCCTCAGTCACAATGCTGATTATTCAGACAGTTGTAGCTTCTGTCATCATCATGCTATTCGGAGAAATACTTCCCAAAGCGCTGTTTCGAATTAATGCCGATTGGTGGGTTAAAATTATTGCCGTTCCACAGCAAATCTGTAACTGGATATTTCGGCCGCTAATTTTCCTGGCAGATAAATCTTCGGATTTAATTATTAAGCTGATTAACCCTGAGATCGATCGGTCAGGAAAAGTTTTTCGCAGGCAAGATGTCGAATTGATCTTCAAAGAATTACGCGATACCGGGGGGCACGACTTGGATAAGGAAGATTCAGAAATACTACACAATGTGCTTGAGCTCTCTAATAAACGGGTTAAAGAATCAATGATTCCTCGCACAGATATAGTCGCGGTGGAAAAGAATACGAGCATTGATGAAACCTTAAAGCTTTTTATCTCCTCAGGTTTTTCTAAGCTCCCTGTTTACCAGGAAAGCATTGACGATATCATCGGTGTGATATTTGCTTATGATCTTTTTAGCAATCCGAAAAACCTGATTGAGATCATGCGTCCGATTAAATTGATTCCGGCTTCTCAGAAATCAAAGGACTTGCTTTCCGAATTTAGGAAATCAAATATTTCGGTTGCAGTTGTTATTGATGAATATGGGGGTACGGCAGGGATGGTCACTATTGAAGATTTGTTGGAAGAGGTCGTCGGTGATATTCAGGATGAATACGATACGGAAGATCAATTTGTGAAAAAGCTATCTAACAACACTTATATATTGAGCGGTGGTATTGAGATAGAAGATCTTCGAGAAGAATATCCCGAAATAAAATTCCCCGTAGAATCTTCCGAGTATGAAACAGTGGCTGGGTACATAATCAATACACTGGGACGCATCCCCAAAGTAAATGAAGAATTACTTATTGACGGCAACAAAATTATTATCAGTAAAGCTACCCCTAGTCGTATTGAGACATTGAAGCTTGTAGTCACGGAGGGCTAGCCGTTGGGCGGCAGGCATGAGTGGTAGGCCAAAAATCATCATACGCATTATTGAGAAGCAAATTTGACATCAGTTTTTAAAATCTACACCCACTGACAATCGAAGAAATGTTTGATCATTATCCAAGATGGGCACGTGAGTTTGCCCAGAAATACCTAAGTCGAACGATAAACCAGTTTATTTTACATGGCAATGTTCACGACCTGGTACCCCTGGAAGGCGAGGAGGGAACAGAATTTGTTCGGTTAAAGTCATTTTTGTCGGAAGAGTTTTTTGGCGCGCGTGATTACGTCGTTTTCTATGATCGATCTTCTGGCATTTATTTTAGGGATAAACAAAGTCAGAAAGATTTTAACCGTGCCCTTTCGGGGCGGGATTCATTGATGGGTACTGACTATGCAAATAAGCTTCCCAAAGACCCGGTCCGCGTTTTTTCACTCCTCGAACAGTATTTTCGGGTACGCATTGACAATAAAAAAAGTATAGCACTGATTATCGATTATGCAGAGACGATTGTCCCAATGAATGAAGCCGGCTCAACGGGGTCCGAAGACCGAACTTCCCTGGTCTATCTGTCGCGATGGGCTCATGATCCAATGTTTTTGGCGGCGGATTTTACTACTGTGTTAATTTCGGAAAATTTGGCTGATCTTAGCAAAACGTTAGTTCAGAATCCATATACCACTGAAATAAGAATCGATATTCCGGATCAAACCCAGCGGCAGGAATTTATCAAAAGCGAAGTTTCTGATGAACAATTTCAGGAAATTTCTGAAGTCAGCGAGTATGTTGTTGCCCAACAGACGGCAGGACTTAATTTTATTAATCTTCGAAGTATTCTTTCTAATGCACGAGAAAATAATGAGAAAATTACCCATGAACGTCTTTCTGAAGCTAAAAAAGAGCTGATTGAGGCCGAGGCCTATGGTTTACTTGAATTTGTCGAGACGGATTACACGCTTGATAATGTGGCCGGACACTCAAAAGTGAAGCAGCACCTCCGTCATGCAGTGCAAGCACTAAAAAATGGCAAACAGGAAGTATTGCCGATGGGCTATCTTGTATGCGGTCCGGTGGGAACCGGGAAGACATTTTTGGTTACTTGTTTTGCCAGCGAGGTTGGCATTCCCATGGTAAAGCTGAAAAACTTTAGAAGTCAGTGGCAGGGGGTTACCGAAGGAAACCTGGAAAAGATTTTGGGGCTGCTCAAGGCTATGGCACCGGTAGCTGTGATGATTGATGAAGCAGATGCCTACCTTGGAGATCGGGATGCCAGTGGAGATAGCGGCGTGTCCAGCCGTGTTTTTTCACAGATTGCCAGTTTTATGAGTGACACCAGGAACAGGGGTAGGATTATCTGGTTTCTTATGACGGCCAGGCCTGATCTTATGCCTGTGGATTTAAAACGCCAGGGAAGGGCGGAAGAACATTTGGCGCTTTTTGCACCACATACCAAGGAGGAGCGTATTGAGCTTTACCAGGCGATGAAAAAGAAAACAGGTCTTGAGCTTACCGAAGATTATATTCCACAAGTAATAGAGCAGGGGCTCAAGTCTTTTTCCGGCGCCGACATGGAGGCGGCATTAACTCGTGCTAAATTTCGCGCGACCGCACAGGGATTGGATAGGGTTACCCCGGAAGTTTTGGATACGGCATTGAATGATTTTCTCCCTCCCACGTACCCTGAAGAAGTTGAGCTACAAACACTCAGTGCAGTAATCGAATGCACTTCTAAGGAGTTATTGCCTGAGCGTTATCAAGAGATGGATCGTGGTGAAATTTTGCAAAAGATAGAAGAGCTGAAGTTTAGCATTGGATAAAAAGGCATTTGGCATTCGTCTTTTCCTCCAATGAGCCACCTTGGTTTTTACCATCGTT
The DNA here is from genome assembly GCA_050117475.1 of Balneolaceae bacterium. Taxonomy (GTDB): domain Bacteria; phylum Bacteroidota; class Rhodothermia; order Balneolales; family Balneolaceae; genus Fodinibius. The sequence continues at coordinate 17,389 of JASFMR010000071.1, forward strand.
TATACCAGTTGCCCCTCTGTTAACGCTTACCCTGAAAATCCGAATCTCAATATTCGGATAGTAGAGTAAAAGACCCCTGTTATTTCATTTCTAATATTTGTAAAAATATGCCCTACTGTTGATAAAGTGTATTTTTTGTATCAAACGAATAGTTCAACTATAAAATTCAACCAAATGGTTGAACTAAATGGTATAATTATTTAATTTGGTTTAAAATCAAAAAGGAAAAACGATTATGAGTGAAGAAGAAATTAAAACCGAAGAACAAATTCTGGAAGCCGCAAAGAAGGTATTTCAGCAGCAGGGATTTTCCGGTGCACGTATGCAGGAGATTGCAGATCAAGCCGGGATAAACAAGTCGATGCTTCACTATTATTTCCGAAGCAAGGACAAGTTGTTTCAAAAAGTATTCCAGGAAGGAGTTCGTGAATTCTTTCCCGTAATACTCGAGGTATTGAATTCCGACTTGGCACTGACAGCCAAGATTGAAAAGTTGGTGGAAGTTTACTATACCCTGTTTGAAGAGCAGCCACATCTACCTTCCTTTGTAATTCATGAGATGAACCAACATCCTGGTCGGTTTAAAGAATTCGTCCAGGGGGTGGGGATAAGGATCCCGGAAAAATTCGTAAAGCAAGTTCATGCTGAGATTGAAGCCGGGGCATTGATCAATATTGATCCACATGAATTTATTATCAATACCATCTCTTTATGTGTATTTCCAGTTTTGGCCCGCCCGATGATTGAAACTGTTTTTAAAATGGATAATATGCAATACCGGCAATTCCTTGTGAAAAGGAAAAAGGAGTTGCCCGAATATATACTGAATGCCGTAAAAAAATGAGGTCGTTATGTTTGCTGTAGTTTTATTATCAATATTATTCGGAAGTTATCAACCTTCCCAACCGGATACGCTGACGCTTGACTATTGTTATTCAAGAATACAAGAACATTATCCTATTGCTCGTAAAATAGAGTTGCAGGATGAGATAACAAGTTTGAATAAAAAAATTATAAATACGGCTTATTATCCCCAGCTTAATTTTGGGGCAGCGGCAACCTATCAGTCAGAGGTTACTGAATTCCCCGGGGGTGGTCAGATTCCCGGTCCCGAATTGAGCAAGGATCAGTATAAGGTAACAATGGATGTATCCCAATCTATTTATGATGGGGGGGCTGTTCACATTAAAAAGGAGTTGGAGGATGCCCTTGGAACACAGAAAAAACAATCTACTAAAGTCCAGCTTCACCAGCTTAAAGAGCAGGTTAACCAGGTGTACTTTGGGATACTGTTAGCCCGCCGGCAACTTGAGACGACAAATACGTTGCTTCAGACATTAAGGGCACAAGTGAAAGATATAAAATCCAAGGTAAAGAATGGGGTGCTGTTGCCGAATCAGCAATATATCCTGGAAGCAGAATTGATAAAATCGGGACAGGATTCCACTCAGATTCAATCCAATATCAAGGCAGGATTTCAGATTCTCGGTCAGTTAATTGACCAAGACTTGCGAACGAATATCCCGCTTACCTTGCCCCGAAGTGAGCCCAATTACAATATGCAGAATTCGCTGGCAAAACTTAGGCCGGAATTTGGACTATTCGAAAGCAGCCGTAAAGCTTTTTCG
>JASFMR010000072.1:0-18971 GCA_050117475.1 Balneolaceae bacterium
GGATTCTGATCCGCCATTTTATAGGCCGCATCAAGTAGATGGATGTCATCGATTAATGATTCGGCAAAAGCACCGAACCACAATCCGAAAGAGGAGGGCATCGCGATTTGCATATGTGTATAACCGGGGATAAGTATGTGCCGGTATTTCTCACTGAGTGACATCAACTCATCAAAAAGTGCTTTAATGAGTTTTTTCATCTCGTCAATCTGATCTTTGATGTACAGGTGTAGGCAGACGAGTACTTGGTCGTTGCGAGATCTTCCCGCATGGATTTTTTTGCCAACATCACCGAGCTTTTGTGTCAGCTCATACTCAATCTTGGAGTGGACATCCTCAAAACCGTCTTCAATCGTAAATTCTCCCTCCTTAGTATCCTGTAACAGCTGATCGAGTTCATAACGAATTTGCTCCCACTCTTTATCGCTTAATAATCCGACTGCATTAAGCATTTGAGCATGCGCGTTGGAAGCACGAAGGTCGTATTCGGCTATCTCTAGGTCTAGCACTCGGTCATTGCCGATGGTAAATTGTTCAACAATCTCGTTCGTCGACAGCTGTCCTTTGTCCCAAATTTTCATGTGGCTGATTGGTTAGTAGTTAACTCTTATCGGGTTTTGGTCGTTTATTAAGGAGGTTATCACCTAGCAGATGACCGGCTCCAGAAGCCGGATATAAATTTCAATTCCCTCTTTAATCTCCTTGAAATATATAAATTCGTCTGCTGTGTGAGAGCGGGCCGACTTTCCCGGGCCAATTTTCAATGAGGGCACAGGCAGAAAAGCCTGGTCGGAGAGGGTCGGGGAGCCGTATTTCTCCAATCCCAGTTGATCACCTGCCTGAACGATCTCATGATCCAGGGGAATAAATGAGGGTTGCAGCCGTATAGATTTTGCTACTATTTCTGCGTCAATGCGGTCCTCAATTATTTGCAAAATCTCTTTATTGGTATAGGTATCCGTACTGCGGACATCCACGGTAAAGTTACAGGTATCCGGCACCACGTTATGTTGACCTCCCGCATTGACAGCCGTCACTGTCATTTTGACTGGGCCCAGTTGCTCAGATCTCTTTGTGAACACATAAGTACGAAACCATTTGATATCTGCTAGCGCTTTATAAATGGCATTTTCCCCTTCGTCCCTGGCTGCGTGCCCGCTTGTGCCTTTAGCGCAGCAGTTCAAGACCATGAGTCCTTTTTCAGCAATGGCCATTCGCATTTGGGTAGGTTCTCCCACAATTGCACAATCAATCTCTGGAATTTTATCCAAGATGGAAGAAATACCGTTGTCACCTGAAATTTCCTCCTCTGCGGTGGCTGCCAAAACAAGGTTATATTTCAGATTCTTCATGTCATAAAAGTGAGTGAACGTGGCGATTAAAGAGGTCAGTGGACCGCCAGCGTCGTTAGATCCCAGCCCGAAAAGTTTACCGCCTTCGGTAACCGGTTCGAAGGGTTCTTTGGTGTATCCCGAGTTAGGTTTCACCGTATCGTGATGGGAATTCAGTAAAATTGTCGGTTTTTCGGAATCAAAATATTTATTCGTTGCCCAGATATTATTGATATGTCGGTGAGTGGCGATATTTTTTTTCTTCAGGTGGTCTTGTATGATATTCGCCGTTTCGTCCTCCTCCTTCGAAAAAGAGGGGGTGGCAACAAGCTTTTTAAGAAGTTCAGTAGTCTCGTTAAACAACGTCGTCATAATGTTAACTTAGTTCCGATTTTGGTAATTAGATTTTTTCCATGTTTTATGTATACGTTTTGAACATTATGTTCGAGTGCGTTGAAGGCGGTAAACAGCTTTGGGATCATGCCTTCTTGAATGGATCCGCTATTCTTAATTTCATCGAATGCCTTTTTCGATAATTCACGGATGAGGGTTCTGTCATCGTTTACATCCCGCAATACCCCGATTTTTTCAAAGCAGTAAGTAAGTCGCACCTCGTATTTTGGAGTTAATGAAATCGCAAGGGTAGAGGCGATGGTATCAGCATTGGTATTTAGGAGCTGTCCACTGTTATCGTGTGTTATTGCGGGAAAAACAGGGACTATCTGTTCATCAAGCAGACGTTGAATGAAATAAGTGTTTATGTCGTCTGATTCAATATCACCGACGAATCCATAATCTATGTTAGTATTGCTTCTTTTTCGTGCAGGTATGATGTTGAGGTCGGCTCCCGATAGCCCCAGGGCATTGCAGGAAAGTCCCTGCAGCCTGGCTACAATCTTTTTATTAATGAGCCCGGCGTACACCATAACGGCGACATCCAAAGCAGGTTTATCGGTGATGCGACGCCCGTTATTCATTTGTATGGGAATGTTCAGCTTTCTACACAATCCTGAAGCTAAGTTTCCTCCCCCGTGTACCAAAATCTTCGGGTGATTCAGCAGCACAAATTTTTTCAGAAACCCTTTGAGCCGGCTTTCATTATTAACAATATTTCCGCCAATTTTGATGATGTTCAGGCGTTTCATTATAAATCCCCCAAAATATTTTGAAGTACTGCTTGTGCGGCATATTCCCTGTTTTTAGCCTGCTCATATACCAGTGAATGATCTATAACTTTATCTGTAGCTACCACATTTCTTCGTATAGGCAGGCAATGCATAAATTTCCCCTGCTTTGTCAGTTTCATTTTGTCAGCAGTGATGGTCCAATTTTTTCGTACAGCCGGTTTTTGGCCGTAACTAGAAAAGCTGGACCAGTTTTTGGCATATACGAAATCGGCATGTCCGAGTGCTTCTTCTTGGTTGTTCGTTATGGAAATACCTGTTATATAATCTTCATTAAGTTCGTAGCCCTTGGGATGTGCAATGAGGATCTCGGCATCCGTTTTGACGATCCACTGGAGGAATGAATTGGCCACTGCTTGTGGAAGTTTTTTGGGATGTGGAACCCAGCTTAGTATTACTTTGGGGTTTTGGATACCCGATTCGGCAATAGTAGTTAAATCTGCCAGCGATTGTAAGGGATGAAGCGTAGCGGATTCCAAACTGATTACAGGGACCGAAGAGTATGCCAGGAAGTTATTTAGCACTTTTTCTTCATAATCCTGCTCCTTATTTTCAAGCCCTGCAAATGTACGGACGCCAATAATATCGCAATACCCGCTGATAACTTTGATGGCATCTTTAATATGTTCCTGGTTTGAACCGTTCATAATTGCCCCGTCTTCAAACTCAATATCCCAGGCATCAGAGTTAATATTCATGACTATTACATCCATACCTAGGTTGGTGGCTGCTTTTTGCGTGCTTAATCGCGTCCGCAAGCTGGGATTGAAAAAAATGAGTCCCAGTGTTTTGTTTTTTCCCAATGTTGAGTGGAACCTCTTCTTCTTTATTTCCAGAACTTGCTGCACAAGCATCGGGGGATCAATGACATCGCTGATGGAAGTAAAATTTTTCATTGTAATTGATATTGGTTTAAGACGTTCTCCATTGCATTAATAAACTTGCCGACTTCTTTTTTCGTGATCGTCAGAGGCGGCAAAAGGCGAAGGACATTAGGGTTGGAGGAAACTCCTGTCACTACGTGCTGTTCTCTGATAAGATTTTTCCTGATCTCTTTAATGGGGAAGGGGAACTCCACTCCGATCATCAGCCCGCGGCCACGTACTTCGCTGATCTGTGGGAGATTGGAGAGTTCTTGCAAAAGGTGATTGCCAATTTTTTTGGCATTTTGGATGAGTTGTTCTTTTTCGATCACTTCCAGGACAGCAGTAGCGGCTGAGCATGCCAAATGGTTTCCACCGAATGTGGATCCGAGCTGGCCGTACCACGGCTCAAAGCTGGGACTTAATATTGTAGCCCCAAAGGGGAACCCATTGCCCATTCCCTTGGCGACTGTGATAATATCCGGTTTTATCCCGGCATGTTGATGGGCAAAGAATTTACCTGTGCGGCCTGCACCGGACTGAATTTCATCACATATTAACATGACATTGTGCTTTTTACAGAGCCGACTTGCCTGTTGTAAGAACCCGTCGTCAAAAACCCGAATTCCACCAATACCCTGAATAGGTTCTATAAGAACGGCTGTGACATCACCTGCACGAATTTGATGCTCTAGCCCGGTATGGTCGTTCATCTCCAAGAAGATAACTTCATAATTTTCATTAATGGGAGCCCTGTATTTTTTGTTGTCCGTGACACTGAGAGCAGAACTCGTACGGCCATGGAAAGCGTTGTTAAAGGAAATAACTTTCGACTTTCCATTATGGAATGAGGCCATTTTAAGGGCATTCTCTATGGATTCGGCTCCCGAGTTGCAGAAAAATACCTGGTAATCATTATAGCCGGAAAGCCTGCCCAACTTCTCTGTTAAGATTCTTTGAAGCGGATTCTGGACTGAATTTGAGTAGAAACCAATATTTTTAAGTTGCTCACTAATTTTATTGACATAATGCGGATGGGAATGCCCAATCGAAATTACCGCATGCCCTCCATAAAAATCCAGGTACTTGTTACCGTCTGCACAATAGACGTAGTTCCCTTTAGCTTTTACAGGTTCAAGATCTAACAATGGATATACGTCGAAGGTCTTCATACTAAAAATGAGTGGGTTTAAGTTTAAGTCCGGTTTTTTCTTTAAGTCCAAACATGATATTCATATTCTGCAGGGCTTGCCCTGATGCCCCTTTTAGCAGGTTGTCGATGGTGCTGGTAATGAGCAGTTGTCCATCCATTTTCTGCAGGTGAAGCAGGCATTTATTAGTATTGACTACCTGTTTGAGGTAGAGTGCTTCTTGGCTTAGATGTACAAAAGGCGCGTCAGCATAAAATTCTGTATAGAGGGCCTGCGCATCCGCGAGAGACATGTCGGTGCCGGTATAAGCAGATACAAAAATACCACGGGCAAAATTGCCGCGAACCGGGATGAAATTTAACTTTGATTCAAAAGATGGAGATAGCTTTTTGATAGTTTGTTTTATCTCTTCGATGTGTTGGTGTTCAAGCGCCCTGTAAATAGATACATTATTATTGCGCCAGCTAAAGTGGGTTTTTTCACTAAGCGAACTGCCTGCTCCTGTAGAACCGGTGATACCATGAATATGTACATCGTTTTTTAGTGCTGAACTCTTTGCCATCGGAAGCAGGGCCAGTTGGATGGCCGTAGCAAAACAGCCGGGATTGGCAATATTTTTAGCTTTAGAAATATTCGATTTGTGAAGTTCAGGAAGTCCGTATACGAAGCTTCGAGATGCAAATGTATCATGGGTTACAAGACGGAAGTCACGGCTTAGGTCAATGATTTTAGTTTCTTTCGAAACAGGATAGTTCTTCAAAAACTCTGTTGAATTTCCGTGACCCGTACACAAGAAAAGTATATCAACGTCCGAGTTAATCTCCGAGCTAAAGTTGAGATTAGTCTCTCCCAGCAAGTCTCTGTGCACTGAAGTAACCGGCTCACCGGCACAACTTGTGCTGAAAACAAAATCTATGTTAGTTTCCGGGTGATTTAGTAGCAAGCGAATGAGTTCGCCGGCCGTATATCCTGTGCCTCCGACTATTCCTACGTTAATCATAGCTGTTCACCGATTGATGGATATTAATTTGGTTAGACAAGATCTTGGCAAAACCCCTGGCGTCTTCTCCGCTCCAGGCGTTATTCATCTCGCCATAATCCCCGAATTCAGCATTCATCAGATCATGTGGAGAGGAGATCCCCTCAAGCTCAAAACAATAAGGATGCAGCTTTAGGGAGACCTTCCCCGACACAATCTCCTGGGTATCCTTCAGGAAACACTCAATGTTTCTCATAACCGGGTCCAGGTATTGCCCTTCATGCAGTAACATTCCATACCACTTTGAGAGATGATCTTTCCAGTAAAGCTGCCATTTGGTTAGGACATGCTTTTCTAGTAATTCGTGGGCTTTAATGATGATCATAGGCGCCGCGGCTTCAAAGCCCACACGGCCTTTAATGCCGATGATGGTATCACCCACATGAATGTCTCTTCCGATGGCAAAGGTCGAAGCCAGTTTTTCAAGTTTTTGAATGAGTTCAACGGCTTCCAGTTTTTCGCCATTCAGGCCAATAGGCTCTCCGTGTTTAAATTCGAGCGATATTTGTTCAGGATTTTGCTTTTTAAGCTGGCTCGGCCATGCTTTTTCGGGTAAAGTTTGATCAGAAGTCAGTGTCTCTGCCCCGCCTATGCTGGTTCCCCAAAGGCCTTTATTGATTGAGTATTTGGATTCGGTCCAGTCGAAGCTAAAACCCTGATCCCGCAGGTACTTTACCTCATCTTGCCTGCTGAGTTGTTGATCCCGAATAGGTGTTATGATTTCCAGATTAGGAGTAACTACATGAAATACCAAATCAAAACGGACTTGGTCATTTCCGGCTCCCGTACTCCCGTGTGCTATGGCATCGGCTTCAATTTTTTGTGCGTATTCTGCAATAGCTACCGCCTGGAATACACGTTCAGAACTTACTGAAAGAGGATAGATATGATTTTTCAGCACATTTCCGAAAATCAGGAATCGAATTACGTTTTGATAAAAATCCTGGGTCTGGTCTAGAGTTTGATGAGTATCTGCTCCAAGATTGTAAGCATGTTCTTCTGTCCTTTTGAGGGATTCCTTATCAAACCCGCCGGTGTTAACCAAAACAGTGTGAATTTCAGCCCCGTAGGTTTGTTTGAGGTAAGGAACACAGTAGGATGTATCAAGTCCGCCGCTGAATGCAAGAACTATTTTTTTCTTATTGCTCATTGAAAAAGAAGGTTAAATTTGAAAATGGATTTCGTCTTTCGCTGAAGGTTTCGTTGATGCAGACGGAGGAAGCGTTTGAAGCTTTCCCATCGCTTTGCTTTTTGGTCCATATTGCCCGGGCCTTTTTGCTGTTGTTCTTCCTTCTCCGGGTCGTAAAGCATGCCGGTACAGAGGCATCCTTTGCGTTCTTTGCTGGTTAGAATGTCGTAATTGGGACAACTTCGACAACCTTTCCAGAATTTTTCATCCTGGGTTAATTCCGAAAAAGTGACCGGCTTATAACCCATGTCAGAGTTGATTTTCATCACGGCCATGCTGGTCGTAATCCCGAAAATTTTAGCGTTAGGATATTTCTCCCTGGAAAGCTGAAAGATTCTTTTTTTAATGCGTCTAGCCAACCCGAGTTTTCTGTAATGTGGATGAACAATAAGGCCCGAATTGGCGATGTAATTATCGTGATCCCAATTTTCGATATAGCAAAAACCGGCCAGCTGACCGTTGTCTTTATCTATGGCGACCACAGCTTTCCCTTCTTCCATCTTGAATCTAACATATTCGGGAGCCCGTTTTGCGATCCCGGTACCACGCTTTCTTGCGGCTTCTTCCATGAGGGTGCAAATCTGCTTTGCATAAGAGAGATGTTCTTTATTCGCTATTGTGATAATGATGTCCATCGTACGGCAATGGTTATAAATCAGCAATACAAAGAGTAATGGTGCTGATTTAGTGTTGTTAAGTAAGGGTTTCGGGGGTCGTTACGGAATGGTACAACTACATGTACCCTCCGCTAGGAGAGTTTATTATTGAGCCCGAAGGGCCCGTGGCCGTACGGCAAATGGACGAAACGGAAACGCAGATAGGCGTGCAACAGGTCGACTGTCGCTGTATAATTTGATATGTTTCCCGTTTTCTTTCATTGAAGTGCTAAAGCTAAAGCTTCTTTTGTAAAACGCAAATTAAAATTTTGGATTGCCCCTTTAAGGCTGAAACTCTTTAAGCTAGACATAAGATTTTGTGGAGATCGCCACGGTCGTAAAAGCACGTCCTCGCGATGACATTCCCGCTGTCGCAAGTTTCCAGACTTGTAACAGGGTCCAATGACTTATTAACCCCGTATTAATAACCCCATCTGGGTTACTGTGTAATTTCAATATCATAATTGTCTAAAAGCCCTGTAACTCCGGGAAGTGAAAATTTAGCGTTTTTGATCCGGTTTACTTCAGGATTGATGGAATAGTTATAAGCGTTACGAAAGTCAACTTCCTGGATAACGGAGTTAAAAAAAATGGCTCTTTGCAGATCGCAGTTATCAAAAACTGATTCGCTTAAATCACATTCTGTGAAATCGGTTTCATGCAACTGGGTATCTTTAAATAACGTCTTTTTAATTTTTGTCTGGTAAAAAGTGGAATTATTCAATTGGCAACCTACAAAACTGAGTGATAGCCCGAATTTGTTACAAGTGTCAAAACGAAGACCCAGAATTTTGGAGTCTACAAATTTAACATTCCGAAAGGCCGTTTTGTGAAGCTTCGCCAGGCTCAGGTTACATCCCTCAAATTCACAATCTATAAACTTGATATCGGATAGATTACTTTCTGAAAGGTCGCAGTTGGTAAAGGTGCAATGTTCATATTCTCCTGGTTTCAGGGACGTTTTTTTAAGATCTGCTTTTTCAAATTCTTTGCCTGCAATAAATACCGGTTCCATGGGTGCTTTGTAATTGTTACTTCTGATATATTAGAATACAAAGTAGGATAAATCAGCATTTATAAAAATTGGCAAAACTGAATACCCTCAAGGGTCTTCTATACATTAGATGTTTTTTAAAATTTGAAATTTACGCCGATAGGCACTTGGAGTGAGTCTCGTAATTCGTTTGAAGAGGCGCCTGAAAAAGGCGGTATTTTCGTATCCCACTTCGAAACCAATTTTCTCAACCGGCAGATTGGTACGTTCCAGTTTGCGTCGGGCTTCGGATATCCTCAAGTTCTGGACATATTTCAAGGGAGTCAGATCTGTTGCTTTTTTAAAACGGCGTTCAAGCGTGCGGCGGGCACGCCCTGAACGTTCGATCATTTCTTCTAAGGGATCTGGTTCCATAAAATGAGTCTGAAGCCATTCTTGCAGGCGGAGTATTAGGGCGTCGTCATGATCTTTTTTGGGAGAAAATGTTATATATGGTGCCTGCCCTTCCGAATGCCATTGCAGCATAAGAAACCGGGCAATAGCTTGGGCACCTGTCGGTCCAACATGGCGAGCAATCAGGTGCAAAGCCAGGTCGTGCCAGGACATCACTCCGCCGGTCATGACGAATTCATTTTGTTTGCCGGAAGTGATTAAAACTTCTTCGGTTTTCAGATTTACCTTGGGAAAGTTACGATGGAAGGTCGGAGCGAAAGCCCAGTGAATGGTTGCTACCTGTCCGTTGAGCAAGCCGGTTTCTGCGAGCAAAAGTACGCCGGTACAGGCCGAACAAAGAATGGCTCCCTGTTGATGCATTTCACAAAGCCAGTCCACAATCTCCGGATATCGGCCCTTGATCCAACCGGGCCCTTTCACCATCATCAGTGGAATAACACAAATGTCTGTATGTTCAATTTCATTGCATCTGCGATGATTGCCGATAGAAAGACCGCTTTCTTCCTGTTTTCCTATATCCGGTGTGACAATTTCCACTGAGAATGGTTTTTGGGGTAGATTCGGTTCAAATTCTGCTAGGAGGCTAAATGAATTGAAGGTTTCGTACAGGCCACTCAGCGGTGAAATCTGTGTATCGGGTGTTGCTACCAAGGTCACATGGTAAGGTGATTGGGAGGCCTTCATGATAATATTTTTGGGAATTGACGCATATGCATTGTTTCTGACGAATTTAGTACTTACCTCGTGTTATTACAACCTGTATCATGAAATGTGAACTAAAATTTATAATCCTAAAGGATTAATTATGGTAGTAGAACTTAACGGATGGAATACAGAAGCGATGAATGAAGCAATTGAAGGAGTCAAAGAGTGTCCCGAGGCCGGAATACTGACCTGGCGAAGCCGTGTAAAATGGGATGGAGGATACGGGCTGGATGTACGGACTCGTGAAATTGAGCAGCTAGATGAAGTGATGGTACGAAGGTTTACTATGCGTGGTGATCATCCGCCGGAGCTACTGGGCAACAATACCGGGCCCACTGCCGTGGAAATACTCATGTCGGCCCTCGGTGCTTGTATGGCAGGTACATTTGCTGCCCAGGCCACGGCCCGGGAAGTTAAAATTGATAAGCTGGAAGTTGATCTCGAAAGTAAAATAGACATCAACGGAATGTTCGGCCTGATGCCGATTCGACCGGGGCTCTCTGATGTCAAACTCTCATTCCGTGTAGAATCGGATGCAGATATGACTGTGCTACAGGAGATTCTTGAGGAGGCTCAAGCTCTTTCGCCCGTTTTTGACTCGGTAACTAAACCTGTTGAGGTTAATGTCGATCTTGAAAAAACTGAGATGATTCACAGCGATTAACAAAATCGAATATAGCCGGTGGGAGGTTTCTGCCAAATCGGTACTACCCGTCGGCTATTTTTTTAAAACATTTGGTCTAAATCAACCAATCAATTAATCATTCTCCAAGAAGCTTACTGAAAATGGGTTCCGGAAAATCGTTGTAGTTTCACTATATATACCGTTTAATGATCTGAAACTTTCGTAATTGATGGCTTACAGACCAGCTGAGGGAAAGGGCAACAATGAAGGTTACCAAAAATTTTGAGAAGGCGGGTATATCGTATTGCAATAATAAATATTGGCTCCAGATTACAAAAATGAAGTGGATCAGATAAATCAAATAGGCATTGTCAGATAAAGATTTCCACCATAATCTTGGGGTATGAATCAATTTTCTGAACATGGTGATAAACGCGATGCAGCTAAGCGTACAGGATCCAACATATACGGAATAATAAATCATCCACCCTGTAAATTCCCTGATTTCATTTTGCTTAACCATGGATGTGAGTGTATCAGTGATTATGATCAGAACGATATAAATTGCAATGGAAAGTAAGGCCCAGAGCCACCATCTCTTTACAATAGCCGATTCTTTGGAAAGCAGTTTATTGTTGAAGTCTGTTTTTCCAATTAAAATCCCGATCGAAAAGTATCCGAAATACAGAAATATCCGGCTCAATTGAAAGTCGAACGGACCTACCCCAATCCATATTCCAGCTCCCACATTATAGGCCATTAAAACATAGAGTATCCAGGTAATCCCGAAGAGAGTAATAAAAAACAGGAATGGCCTATTCGCCAGATGTGATATGAGGCTATCCGTTTTTTTACCCGTTTTTTGATAAAAGGGGTAGAACAGGGCAAATAAGAAATTGAACATGAATAAGACCCAGATAAACCATGGCGGTCCCACAGGCCATTTTTCGACTGTGAAAAAATCCCTTATATAAGCAATGATATCTGTGCTGTTATGAGCCACTTCATAAGAGGGGAAATAGGCGATTAGCATAAACAAAGTCCCCAAAAGTAGAAAGGGAATAAATAACCTGTAAAACCGGTCTTTTATAAAAAGAATGGTTCCTTTCTTTTGAATGCTTTTAGCGAGAAATAAGCCACCAATCAGAAACATCAGTGACATAAAGAATACGTCATTGAAATTCTCAAAAATATCAAGGCCGATCCATCGGCTTGTATCAACGATAGGATGTGTAGAATTGATATAGGCAGATTTATCAAACCTTGCAAAGGTGGTATAGGCCAGTGAAGAATGATGTGCAATGACTAAAACGGTGATCGCCGATCGTAAATAATCTACCCAAAGATTTCTGCTTGGTGTTTTTGCCAATGAGATTAAGTTTGTGTTAAATAATGGAGAAGATTTGACGTTGGCCACCGACTAAAAGTTACACTTGTCTGCGAATGTGGGGAAATTAGTAAAGTCAGTGGTAATAGATCAGTTGTTCCCGCGGGTTTCATAACGACTCCCGAGCGTATTCGCCCACTCCATAAAACCCGGGGATATGGACTCAAGCTGGGAAAGAACCGAGTCGTTTGTCCAATGATCAACGTTATCCCAAGAGAGTCCTTTTTTGAGGTCTTGGAGAAAGGCGAATCCGCTTTCATCATGAATCTCGGCTGCCCGAAGATTAAGCACGTTTTGATACCATGCGTATGTACGGGCTACTTCATTGGGCGGTAACTCATTCATGAATCCCCAGTCAAGTGATATTGTCCCGGGAGTATATTGTTTAACCTCATTTTTCCATTCCGCCCGAATGGCCCGGGCCCACTCAGAATCTGTAGACTGAATAAAACTGAAAGCAAAGTACGTTGCCAGCAGTTCATTGAGCCAGGAAACCGGTACCGGTTCTCCGATGCTGGAGGGACGATAGTAATATTTTGCAGCAAGATGGCCAAATTCATGGAGGGCTATGAAATTGACCCGCCGGCGATTAGCGACTTCATCAGAACCTCTAATCAGCAGGCCCTCTTTGAGCGAAGATGGCAAAAAGAGTAGATCTTCAGCCTGGTTTTCCCATGGAATGGCGTAGGGGATGCCCGGATGTTCAGAAAACCATTGATCGGGACTCAATACAGCCAAGCGAAAGTTGAAGCTAAGCTTCAGCTTATCTTCCATGAATGCCGCAGCATTCTTAGAGAGGCCGGCTAATTCTTCGGCGCGTCCCCGGTATTCCGGAGAATAATATACCGTCATATGTCTAACATTTAGAGTGTCACAGTGAAGGGATTTAACCCTTGCAAGAAGTGATTTGTCTAATTCTTGTGCCTGTGTATTGGAATACAACTGAAGGCAAGCAACCAGCATAAACAAGGTAAGGTATGGGCGGTGAAAGGGGTGAATTATCCATCGGAACTTAAATTTGATCATAAAAAGTCTCTATATTTTAAATGTCCCACGTACATGTTCGAAACCGGTGCGTGGCAGAGATTATTTAATTCAATCTGGGGACAAATCCTTATAAAAGCAAGGCTGAGTCCGGACCGGCATCTTTTTAAGAAGGCGGCTTTTGAAGTTCCTATTGCTCGAATTCCCGGGCTTCAAATTTTTTAGCAGTATCACATTCCACACATTCCTCAGGAGCAAGGGGGTATCTTGATAATGCAAATCGAAAAAGAGTTCGTAAGTATCCATGGTTGACAATTATTTCATTGCTTTGTTGCGTTTGGGCCGAGTTTGCTTGGCAGAGGTAACTGCGTTGATACACCGATCCGGTTCCAGGCGTTAATTACGATGATAGCAATAATAACTTGGGCAAGGTATTCTTCTCCCAGCGCTTGTAATGCCTTGTGATAGGTTTTATCCGAGACTCCGTTTCTAATTTCGGTTATCTCTTCTGTAAGTGATAATACGGCCTGCTCTTTTTGAGTGAATAAAGAGGTCTCTTTCCATGCGCTGAGCACGTGCAATCGTCGTTCGCTCTCTCCGGCTTTGCGGGCATCTTTGGTATGCTTGTCCAGGCAAAAGGCACAGCCGTTAATCTGTGATGCCCGGATTTTAATGAGTTCAAGATGCTTTTTATCCAACAAAGAATGATTAAGATATTTTTCGAAATCATACATGATCTTATAAGCATCGGGGGTCAGTTTCCGGATGTTGATTCTGTCACTCATAGTAGAAATAATTGGTTTGGATTTGATTTGACAGAAGCTACAGGCAGGATTTGAAAATAAAATTAGGCTGGCTTAAGAAATGGCACCGGGTATCACGGTGATGTTAAAAGTGACAGTTAAGGTAAAACCTATTTCTTTTATAACTTGAGTCGCAAAATTAAAAGGAAGCTGCCATGGGTGTTTTGCGGAAACGTTGGTGCGCAAGGTATCCCATTTTTTGTGTGGTTTATGTTCGCTTATAATTAAGTAGAATAAAGGTGATAGTCATTATCTATTACTATCCCAGGGAATAATTTATATTATTATAGATTGATAAAGTTTTTACCATTAATTGGAATTGATAAACCAGTTGTAGCTAATATGGGAAACAGTAAAAGTCAGACCTCATCAAATAGTAGTAAAAAATCGAACGAGAGCGACTGTCCTTTTCATAATGGGACGTTACGGGAAACCGCCGGTGGCGGAACCAGTATCCGCGACTGGTGGCCAAACAAGCTGAACCTGGATATCCTTCGCCAGCATTCTTCGTTGTCAAATCCAATGGGCGAAGATTTTAATTATTCCGAAGAGTTCCAGAAACTGGATCTGAAGGCCGTGAAGCAGGATCTTTATGATCTGATGACTGATTCACAAGAGTGGTGGCCGGCTGACTGGGGTCATTACGGGGGACTCTTTATCCGGATGGCGTGGCATAGTGCTGGCACATACCGCGTTGCCGATGGCCGTGGAGGAGCAGGTACCGGTAACCAACGTTTTGCACCCGTTAATAGTTGGCCCGACAATGTAAGCCTGGACAAGGCCCGCCGTCTGCTTTGGCCGATCAAACAAAAATACGGTAAGAAAATTTCGTGGGGCGACCTGATGATTTTGGCCGGGAACTGCGCCTTGGAATCGATGGGCTTCGAGACCTTTGGTTTTGGAGGCGGGCGTGAAGATGTCTGGGAACCCGAGAAAGATATTAATTGGGGACCTGAACATGAGTGGCTGGCAAATGAGCGTCACGATGAAGATGGTAACCTTGAAGGACGACTTGCCGCTGACCACATGGGCCTGATCTATGTAAATCCGGAGGGGCCGAACGGTGAACCGGATCCGGGGAAAGCTGCGAAATTCATCCGTCAGTCGTTTAAACGCATGGCGATGAATGATTATGAAACAGTTGCACTTATTGCCGGTGGGCATACCTTTGGGAAAGTACATGGAGCCGCTCCGGAAGAACACAACGGCCCGGATCCCGAGGCGGCGCCTATCGAGCAGCAAGGCCTCGGCTGGTTGAATGATTATGGAACGGGCAAAGGTCCTGACACGATTACCAGTGGCCTCGAAGGTGCATGGACCAATAAGCCAATCGAGTGGGACATGGGCTTTTTTGAAAACTTGTTCAACTATGAATGGGAGCTGACCAAAAGTCCGGCCGGAAAGTATCAATGGACTCCCAAAGATGGGGCAGGGGATGGTACGGTGCCCGACGCACATGATCCGTCTAAGAAAAACGCCCCTATGATGCTAACTACGGATCTCGCTTTGAAAGTAGATCCTGAATACGAAAAAATTTCAAGGCACTTCTATGAGAATCCGGATGAATTTGCGGATGCCTTTGCCCGTGCATGGTTTAAGCTCGTCCACAGAGATATGGGCCCTAAGTCGCGCTACCTAGGGCCGGAAGTACCCGAGGAAGACCTGCTATGGCAAGATCCGATTCCGGAAGTGGACCACGAACTGATTGGCCATGAGGACATTAAAGAGCTGAAAAGCCAGGTACTGGATTCTGGATTGACCGTTTCTGAATTGGCAGCCACCGCCTGGGCATCTGCCTCAACCTTCCGAGTATCCGATAAACGTGGCGGCGCAAACGGCGCCCGTATTCGCCTTGCTCCGCAGAAGGATTGGGAAGTGAATAATCCAGAACAGCTTTCTAAAGTGCTCGAGACACTGGAGAGCATCCGGAAGGCGTTTAACGATGCTCAATCCGGTGATAAGAAGGTCTCAGTGGCTGACTTAATCGTGCTGGGTGGTTGCGCGGCTATTGAAAAGGCGGCTGAAAAAGCCGGCCATGATATCACTGTTCCATTTACACCTGGACGTGCTGACGCCACTGAGGAGCAAACCGATGTGGAATCGTTTGAATGGCTTAGGCCGGAAGCGGACGGTTTCCGTAACTACTTCGATACTTCACGCAATGCAACGGCCGAAGAAATGCTGATAGACAAAGCCCAGCTGCTGACACTGACAGCCCCTGAGATGACGGTGTTGCTCGGCGGTATGCGTGTGCTAGATACCAACTATGACCAATCCAAGCACGGAGTCTTTACGGACGATCCTGAAACCCTGACCAACGACTTTTTTGTCAACCTGCTCGATATGGGCACAACCTGGAAGGCGACTTCGGATGAGCAGGAAATGTTTGAAGTTTGTGATCGGGAGACCGGGGAAGTTAAATGGACGGCCACCCGGGCAGATCTTATATTTGGTTCGAACTCCGAGTTACGCGCCATCGCGGAAGTCTACGGCAGTTCGGACTCTGAGGAGAAGTTCATTAAGGACTTTGTTGCAGCCTGGGACAAGGTGATGAACCTGGATAGATTCGACCTCCAGTAATGTGATGGATGCCAACACTCTCAGAGGTTTACGTAAAACCCTGAATAGCCAGTTTGGAAATCCCACGAGAATTTAAAAGGCGGTCCCCGAAATCGGGACCGCCTTTTTATTTAATATGTTATTGTATGTTCATAAGTGACCAGTCAGTTAATCCGTACTAAACAGGGTTGAAATGGTTCAATTTACTTCTTTTTTAAGCAAATTGTTCATCTGCACAATTTTCCAGGTGTTGTTTTTTTTCTCCCAAATACGAGATACTGTTTCTCGAATTGTATCCTTTTTACTGGTTACATACAGTTGACTTACAAAATCATATCCCCAATCGGAATTTAGTAGTCTCTGGT
Organism: Balneolaceae bacterium; assembly: GCA_050117475.1. Taxonomy (GTDB): domain Bacteria; phylum Bacteroidota; class Rhodothermia; order Balneolales; family Balneolaceae; genus Fodinibius. The sequence goes on from JASFMR010000072.1 coordinate 16,289, forward strand.
CATTATAAGTTTCCACTACATTCTTTTTTGGCAAATGTGGGCAGAATTTTTTTAAATCCGGATAAGTCCAGGTTTTGCCATTTTCCGACATTTTGATGTTCTCGTCCATCGCAGCTAATATTTCCTCGCAATTTTCGCTGCCATCCATGTAAGTTGTTTGATAAGATTGGGCAAGTTGTTCAAAGGTGTCTATTTCAGTTGGTGTTACAGCGGGTTTCGTTTTACAGGATGCTAATAATGTTATCAGAATTAAGAATCCGTATTTCATAGTATTAGTTTTTTAATGTTTACTAGATTGGCACAATCTGTTTCCCATACCCGGGATAAGCGGCACGAAGATATTTGTAATTAATTTAACAATCCCGGCGGAAACCGCAAGAGAGAGCTCCAACTTTCGTTACTGGCTTTCTGAGGCCGGGCAGTATCAAGTTTCAGAAAATAAAGGAGAGAAAAAATACTTCATATTAAACTTGCAAGGCCAGAGGCAGTTGTCCGGAAGGGTTATTTACAAGCAATGCCGTCAAATTATGATTCTCGGTTCAGCGGAAGCGACAGCTGGTTGGGATCATATATATTCGGCTCTTTATAGTCTATGGCCCAGGAGGTTGATTCCTTTTCTGCAGCTCCATTTATGAATTTCTGTAACATTCCCATTACATTTGGCGGAGCCGTTCCATTGTTACTGTTTAAAGGAGCATAGAGAATAGCTTTTGTACCTTTTCCCGGCTCAGAATCAATTTCCAGGCTTCCTCCAAGCATGTCCATTCGTTCTCGCACATTGAACAGTCCGAATCCCCCTCTATTGGTTGGTATGGGTTTATTTCCGTTCATTTCAAACCCCTTTCCCGCATCTTCTACAATAATCTCTACCTGGTTTTCCAGGTTTCTGATTGTTAGTTTGGCTTTTTCGACATTGGCGTGTTTTACGATATTAAAGAATAGTTCCCTTACGCTTTCATATAATATTTTATGGACTTCTACATTTAGCGACGCTGGTTCCCCATCGTCTTTAACGGTAATTTCAAGCCCGTACTTTTTCATTCGTTTGGCTATCCATCGTAGTAGCTCCACAAGGTTGTCTTCCTCAAAAATAGGCGGGGGATTCAGCTCATGGACAAGTTCCCTGGTATATTTGTTAGTCATTAGGATTATCTCTTTAAGTTCTGCAATTTTGGATTGGGCATTATCCCTAAATACTTCGTTTTTTAGCTGGTCCAGCTTTATAACGCTCAAATCCAACAATTGACCCAGGTGGTCGTGAAGCACCCTGGCAAGGCGTCGGCGTTCCTGTTCTTCCGCTTTATTCAGTGCATAGGTTAATATCCGAAGGTGATTTTTATACTCCTCCAGAGCAGCTGTCCGTTTTTTTACCCTTTTCTCAAGGGTCTCGTTTATCTGTTTAAGCTCCTCTTGTGCCCGGATCTTGGCTGTAACTTCAACAACCAGAATGATAGCCCCCCTAATATTGTCTTCAGCATCCCGAATGGGACTGAACGTATAATCAAACCATGCTTTTTCAGGTTTCCCATTTCGCATCAGCGTAAATTCTGCATTTTCAAAATAGACAGGCTGCCCATTTAATGCTCGATTAATTTGTGGGGCGATAATTTTCTCGGCTTCTGGCCAAATCTCTAAAAACGGTTGTCCGAGTGCTTCCGGTTTATTCCCTAAAAGAGGATGATAGGCATCATTATAGATGGTAATCAACTCCCTTCCCCAACAGATGGCGATAGGGAAATCAATCTCAATGATAAGGCTAACGGTATTCAGTAAGATAGAGGGCCACTTGTCTATAGGCCCCAAAGCAGTTTTTGACCAATCCTTTTGCCGGATCAGCCTTCCCATTTCACCGCTTCTGTTTAATATATTTGGCTGCTTGTCAAGCATCCCACTCCTCGATTTTAGTCATATGTATTTAAATATATTATTGTAAACATATATTTCAATATTTGTTTCGGCTGGGAGGGGAGGCGGTTTTACACATTCATGCACGGTCATCCTTGATGATTCTTCCATTTTTCAACATTTATTCCCTTAGTCAAAAGCCACAACATCCAAAATAATTCCGCCAGGTGAGCCGCATAGCGGGAATATTCAAGAAATTTATATGCCGGTAGTAGGAAGCGTTGAAGAACAACGATCAGCCAGCCGAAACATCCAATCATCAAAAGAATTCCAAGTATCTTGGGATAGAAACCCGACTGATATACCAACCATCCGAGAGGGAACAGCCACAGACCCCAAAAAATTACACCTATGAGGCTGCCATAGCCTTGCAACCGGAGAAAAAACATCACTTGAGCGTGAAGCTGATCAGGAGTAAATACATTCAGGTAATTGGCGTCACTTAGAAGTAACAATACTGCAGATGGATTTAGCTGATTCAGCATTGCAATAGGAACCCCCGTCAGAGCTAATACAAGCATGATTAGTGCGTGGTTTTCCTCAACCGGTTTGAGCAGTCTATGCAATATCAAAACATAAAAGATAAAGATGGTGTACATGGCGAGACTACTTACAATGCCAAGCCGGAACAGCACTTCTGATGCTATGATATTGTTGGCAGTGGTTGCTGCGTCACTGGTTACAACAAGATTTGAATGAATATACCCGGAGAAAGAGCCGGCAATTAGTATAAGCAGGGCCAAGAAACCTGCAATTCTTGCATAAGTAAGTGGTGAGA
>JASFMR010000073.1:0-18842 GCA_050117475.1 Balneolaceae bacterium
TCCTTGGCTCGATGTCTAAATTAACTCTCATCTGACTGCCCGTAAGCAGCCCGACAAGGGCTCGACGTGCGATCGTCTGTATGTTCCAGTCTGTCAAAGAACTCCTTTTCTTTCTCCCATTTCGAAGCCCAAATCTTGAGCCAAAAAAACGGAGTTGAACTCAATCATTCTTGGGCTCAACCCCGTTTCGAAAATGGATTCCAAATATAGGGGTAAATGGGGGTTCGTGTCAACAATTTTTCGAATTTAATTTCGGTTTTTTTCTTATGTCTCTCTGCTGTAATTAAACCGCTGTTTTAGGGGTAGAAATTCAATCATAGAGGGAGTATTCACTCGGATCTTCTTCAAATCGTTTGAATAATTTTACTCCTAAATAGAAAAATGGTGTATCAAAGAGCGCAAAGAAGAATTTAAAGATGTAAGAATTGAGAATCAGGATGATTAAAGCCCCTATCGAATTAATATCTTTTCCCAAATTCCCGGCCATATATAAGATGGTTAAAATGGAAATCGAGTCTACCATCTGACTTATCATGGTCGAACCGTTATTCCGAAGCCACAAATGTTTGCCGTTGGTAAATTCTTTCCAAAAATGGAACAACCGCACATCCACGGTCTGAGCTGTCAGATATGCAATCATGCTTCCAATCGTATTGCCCACCATAAATTTATAGACCCCTTCAAAAAGGTTAAGTCCGCCGCTGACGCCTGCTGAATTGGGAAGCCAGTGATTCACTGACATCAACAACAGCATAAATGCATTCATCCAAAACCCTACCCATACAATCAATTGTGCTTTCTTTCGTCCGAATAATTCTGAAATAAGATCGGTTGCCAAAAACGTAAAAGGATAAGCAATGACCCCGGCAGGTACACTCATGGTGTAGGTACTGCCATCCCGTACAAGGCTGGGGGTAATCGCTTTCAGCCAATCCGGAAGGTGCAGGGAAAATATAGTCACAAATTTCGTAGTGCCAATCACATTTCCCAAAACCAGGGAGGTTAAGAATATTCCGGCTAGGCTAAGAAAAAGAGCGTCACGTTTATAGGTTGCCACCGGTCCTGTCGTTATGCCGTCCATCAATATCTATAGATCTATTTTAAGGGTTACCTAATTTCTCAGCAATTATATAATAAATTTTATAAAGGCAATTTTGTAAAACAATGTTCAATTAAATACAGATCATTTTTGAATACTCGTATATGGTACGTTCATACTTCTGCCATAGCATAGCTGTGCGGCCTTTCTTATACTTACGAACAATGTGAAAAAACTTCATAAAGAATATAATGTCATTACTTTTAATTTCACCGGGGCGGGATATGACAAGCTGGAGACAAGCCCTGCTTGATGTAGATTCCAATCTTGATGTAGAAATCTGGCCAAATGTTAAGGACAAAAAAAGGGTGCATTTTTGCGTTTGCTGGAATCAGCCTAAACAACTGCTGGATAGTTATCCAAATCTTAAAGCCGTTTCTTCGTTGGGCGCAGGAGTGGATCATCTTCTCAACGACGAGTCATTGCCCGACCACGTGTTCATCTGCCGGGTTCTTTCACCTTCTTTGATTCAACAGATGAAAGAATATATACTGGGTGCCGTGCTCAGTATTCATCGCAATTTTATACGCTATATCCGCCAAAAAGACCATGGAAAATGGCAAGCTCATAATCATTCCATGGCAAATGATTATCATATCGGAGTGATGGGGCTGGGACAACTTGGTAAACCGGTTGCAAGGCAGTTAGGCAATATAGGATACCAAGTTTCGGGATGGTCACAATCCCGGAAAGAAATTGATAAGGTTCAGTGTTATGCGGGTAATGGGGAGCTAGATTCTTTCCTGCAACAAACTCAACTGCTGGTATGCCTGCTGCCCCTTACGCCCGAGACTGAGGGAATTTTGAACCTGGACATTTTTAAGAAACTCAAACGTCCGTCCTGGATTATTAATGTAGCGCGTGGCGAGCACCTGATAGATGAAGATCTCATCTATGCACTGGACAGTAATATCTTACAGGGGGCCTGGCTGGATGTATTCTCGGAGGAACCACTACCCGACCGCCACCCATTCTGGAACCGCTCCAACATCATGATTACCCCTCATGTTGCCAGTATCACACAGCCAAATGAAGTAGCGGAGCAAATCGTCGACAATTATAAACGTGCCTTATCAGGGATGGAGTTGAACAATGCAGTTGATCGAGCGGAAGGTTATTGAAGCTAATTAGATTACCTTGCATCGTAGAACTTTTAACGCTGACCGCAGGTTAAAACAAGTTCCAGCAGGCATTTTGGCTAGGTGGTGTACCATGAAATGTTGCCTGGATACATCATGTACTGAGCAGAAAATTTGTATGCATGATACATGATTCACTAAATCAGTATCACGCACATATCACGTATGTCGAATTACCCCACTTTAATAGCACGGGTCCAACCAAAGATATCTTCTTTTTGTCCGCGCTGAATGCCGGTGATGGTGTCATAGAATTTTTGACCGATTGGACCACGGTTCTCCTCATGAATCTGAACCGATTCGCCATCATGGTGGATCTCCTGGACCGGTGTAATAACTGCTGCAGTTCCTGCCCCGAAAACTTCCTGGAGTTTCCCGCTTTTACCGGCTTCCATCACCTCCTCAACACTTATGCGCCGCTCTTCAACCGGCATTTCCCAATGCTTGGCCAATTTAATAACCGAATCGCGTGTAACGCCAGGCAAAATTGTCCCTTGTAACTCAGGGGTAATAAGCACCCCGTCTATAACAAAGAAAATATTCATGGTACCAACTTCCTCAATGTATTTGTGCTCAAATGCATCGAGCCAGAGAACTTGGTCAAAGCCCAGTTCTTGAGCCTTCCGGGCCGGATACAGACTTGCTGCATAATTTCCTGCAGCCTTTGCAAATCCTACCCCCCCTTTGACAGCCCTGACATACTTTTGTGAGGAGGTAAGCTTCACCGGTTTATTGTAATAAGAACCAACCGGTGAGGTAATAACAAAAAAACGAAAATTGCTGGATGATTTCGCAGCGATAACATGATCGAAAGCACAGGCCAGCGGACGAATATACAATGCATTTCCTTCTTTATCGGGCACCCACTTGTGATCAAGCCTGATAAGCTCAGTTATTCCCTGGATGAAAACCTCTTTTTCTATAAAAGGAATACACATCCGTTCACAAGAACGTGCCATTCGCTCCCAGTTTTTTCCGGGCCGGAATAAATTAACGGTTTCTCCATCTACATAATAAGCTTTGGTGCCTTCAAATACTGATTGGGCATAATGCAATGTATTAAGCGCTGGCGTAACTTCGATGGTGCCGTAAGGCTTGATCTCCGGCTGATGCCACTGTTTTTCTGAATATTTCATTTCAAGCATATGATCAGAAAAAACACGGCCAAAACCGGGATCGTCCAGATTTACTTCATTAATTCTGCTTTTCGAAGTTTTGGTAATTGCAATAGCTGTATCAGTAGTCATAGTAATTTCTTGGGTTAAACAGATGCATAAAATACGGCCTTTAATTTAGAATCTCTTGTAAAAGCCGAAAAAAAATTTGTTCCGGAGCTATACGGACAAAAAATTTTGTAACCACCTACGAGATAAGTAATTAAGAAGTTACACTTTATTATAACCCGTCCCCACAGACGTTAATTCCAGTCCTCCGATTCTTATACTCCAGATAAATTTTGTGACAAAAATGAGAATTGAAAACTCACTGTCATAAGTTTAAAGTCGGATGAAGATTTCTTTTCCTTCTTGTATTTTCGAACGGGTATTTCAGAAAACTGAAATCAGGTTATTCATATATTGGAAAGGGTTCCCGGATGGCTTGGGGGTTAAAAGCTCTTTATCAAAATGACAAGCTGCGAATTTACGTAATTCAATTAATTTAAAATGAACGATATCGACACACTTTTTCAACTTCTCAAGAAAACTCCTGAAGGCGCTTTTTTCAACCCGTGGTATGAGCGGGATATGGAAAATGATCTTTCAGAAAACGGCCCTGTCATCAGAAGACAACAACTGCAAACCTATCTCTTGGAACGCATTGGATCGGCAAAATATCTTTTTATTGCAGAAGCCCTGGGCTACCAGGGAGGACATTTTACCGGTATCGCAATGACCTCAGAACGAATTTTACTGGGGCATCACGAATCGGTGCACGGGATCCCTTCCGATGGAGCTTTTACAGGAATCAAGGCCCAACGCACCAGCAAGCCGGAGGTGAATCCCAAGGGGATGTCAGAGCCAACGGCCACAATCATGTGGAAGGCTATCTACCAACTGGGAATGAATCCGTACGAAACCGTACTATGGAACGCCCTGCCCTGGCACCCGTATGATTCGGAAGATGGGCTGCTCAGCAATAGGACACCGACTGATTATGAACTCGAGCAAGGCTACCCGGCATTGCAGGCATTCCTGGATTTGTTTCCAGAGGGAAAACGCATAGCCGTTGGCCGAAAATGCGAGCAGAGTCTAACCGCATTTGGGATCTCCTACACTCCGGTACGCCACCCAGCCAATGGAGGAGCCCCAAAATTCCGCCGTCAGATGAAAGACCTTATGAATGATGAATTTTGAATGTTGATTTAACGCAACATGCTCAATTCAAAAATATCAACCGGTGCTTTGCATGGCAGCCGCAATTCCATTAATGCTTAAGAACAACGCATCCCTAAGCGAATCCTCATTCTCTTTGTTCCGATCGGATTTCCAGCGATCCAGCAGTTCCGCCTGCATCATGTTGAGCGGATAGGTGAATGGATTTCGGAATTTGATCGACTTTTCAATAACCGGGCTATTCTCAAGAATACGTTTTTGGCCTGTTATTTTTTTGATGGCCTCCTCCGCTTTATGGAAGTCCGTTATAATACGGTTATGAAATTTCCCGCCATCTATATCTTCATAGATCATAGATGTCTGTATGTGCGTTCTCGCCATTTCGCGCTGGGCATTATCCAATATCGTTTTAAAGAAAATATTTTCTTTATACCAATCCCTGAACTCATTCAAGATATCGCTATCGCCTTCCAGAGCCTCCTGGATGGCAGTCCCAATCCCAAACCAGCCGGGCACATTGTAACGAACTTGTGTCCAGGCAAACACCCATGGTATCGCCCGAAGATTGCCAAAATCGGCCGCTTTGGCACTGCCTCTTGAAACAGGCCGTGATGCAATCGGCAACCTGGAGATGTGCTCGATAGGGGTTTTAGACGTATACCATTCCCAAAAGCCGTCGGCGTCTATCAAGTTTCGATATGCCTCCATGGATCTATTAGCCAGTTGCTCCATCGTCTTGTTGAAGGATGCCCGCTGGGCTGATGAATCTTTCTTCGCCACCGTGACCCGGATCATGGCATTTACGATCTGCTCGAGATGCCTGTGCGTGATAGAAGCCAGAGAGTAACGAAATGAAATAACTTCTCCCTGCTCGGTAAAGCGGATGCGCCCGTTGTTACTGATGGGAGGCAAGGCCAAAATCGCCTGGTTCGAACGCCCGCCACCGCGGCCTACTGTACCTCCGCGACCGTGGAAGAGTCGAAAATCAATATCGTATTTACGGCAGACTTCACCGAGATCCTGCTGCGCCTTCTCCAGGGCCCAGTTGGCCATCCAGTAACCTCCGTCTTTGTTACTGTCGGAATAGCCAAGCATTATCTCCTGGAGGTTATCCCGTGCTTTCAGATGATGCTGGTAAAGCTCGGTATCAAAAATTTCAGACATAAATCGACCGCATTCCTCCAGGTCTTCAATAGTCTCGAACAAGGGTACTACATTGATGGGAGATTCAACCTTGCCGCCTTCAAAGCTCCAAAGTCCCACTTCTTTGGCCAGAATCATTACCTCCAACAAGTCGCTGACCCCGTGAGTCATACTAATGATATAATTGCTGAAGCTCTTAATGTCGAGCTGCAACATCTGGTCAATGACCCTGAATACATCCAGCATCTTTGTCGTCTGCTCTCCCAGGTGTGCTTTTACCGGGGAAAGCGGCCGTGGATTCTTAAGTTCTTTGTTCAACAGCCGGACTTTCTCCTGTTCAGAGAGCGATTCATAATCATCCGTCACTTCCGCAACAGAAAGCAATTCCGACACGGCCTCCTCATGAATCCTGCTATGTTGGCGAATATCGAGGGTGGCCATATGGAACCCAAATGTTTGGGCCCTTATCAACAAATGCTGAAGCTTTCCAACCGATCCCACCCCTGTCAAACCAGAAGAGCGCAAGCTTTCTTCAATTAATTCAAGCTCTGCAATGAAATCATCCGAGGTATATTTCTGGGCTTCCTCCAAAATACGTGCCCGGCTGCCGTTATTGAGCATCGCGATTTGGTGCTGAAGCTTATGCATCATGTGAGTGACCTTCCGGCGATAGGGCTCCTGCTTGTATAGTCGCTGATAACGCTCCGAAAGCCGGTCGGACTGTTCATCCTCATGAAGCGATTTTTTCAAGCCTTCTGAAATAGGAAACTTGCTCTCCGAGATACTGAGGTAACGGCGAAGTTCATCCAGCTCTTCAAGATAGAGCTCCATCACATTCTCGCGCTGATCAAGAATAGTCTCCCAGGTGACGTTGGAAGTCACATTGGGGTTCCCGTCCCGGTCGCTGCCAATCCAGGAACAGTATCGCAGAACGGTGGGAAAATCAGGCGCCTCATCATAATACGTTTCAAAAGCGTTACGCAGATCGTCATACAATACCGGAACAGTATCCCAGATAGAATTCATAAAAAAGAACATCCCATTTTCAACCTCATCCTCCACCGTCACTTTCTCAGTCCTCACTTCATCAGTAGCCAGCAACAAATGGATCTCGTTAAGGATATCCATGGTCTTTTCCTTCCGTTCGTCCGGTGTCAGTTCAGCATGGCTAAGATGGTCGATCATTTCTGTAATATGCTGCTGCTTGATTAGCACGCTGTGCCTGCGGGCCTCAGTTGGATGGGCGGTTATCGTGGGCTGGATATCCAGCTTTGCAATGACCTCCGCAGCTTCATCGGCACTAAACCCTTCCTCTTTCAAATAATTAACTGCCTCAGCAATGCTTTCACTTCGCGGAGATTCCGGGGTATTGTTGATAGCCCGTTCCCGGTTAATACGCGTAATCTCTCGCTGCTCCTGGGAGTTCATCAGGTGAAAATATACCGTGTAATACCTTAGTAGACCGGCAATCTGTTCGACCGACAATGCATCAATTTGGGATTCAATATCTTTGAATGCATCCTCGTTATTTTCGTCAAATGCCCGCGCCGCCAACTGTGGAAAATCAACCAGCGTTTTGATAAAGGATTCCTCCTCTTTCTCATCCACAATCTTTTCCAGATAATGCGTCAAGGATTCGACCTGGTTCGCCAATTGCTTGCTAATTCCGCTTTTTTTAGCAAATTGATCTACTAATTTTTCCCAACTCATTGGATTTAATTATCTTGAAAATTTGAAATAAACCATAAAATGACATTTTAAACATCATTTCACAAAGATAATTATGCCAAATCGTTGCGGCTGGTGCGAAGGCACCTTTGATGAATATGTTCGCTACCATGATGAAGAATGGGGCGTCCCGGTACACGATGACCAAATACAATTCGAATTTTTGATCCTGGAAAGTGCCCAGGCCGGACTTAGCTGGAGTACTATTTTGAAAAAGCGGACAGGCTACCGCAAAGCATTCGCAAACTTTAATATTGAGAAGGTGGCCCGGTTTGACGAAGAAAAGATCCAGCAGATGCTGCAAAACCCTGAGATCATTCGCAATGAACTTAAAATCCGTTCGGCTATAAACAATGCACGGCGTTTCATCGAAATCCAGGAAGAATTCGGAAGTTTTGACAATTATATCTGGCGTTTTGTTGACGGGCAACCTATTCAGAACCACTGGGAGACACTGGAACAGGTTCCCGCCAATACTAAACATTCGGATGAGCTGAGTAAGGATCTTAAAAAACGGGGCTTTAAATTTGTCGGGAGCACAACCATTTATGCCCATATGCAGGCAACCGGCCTTATCAACGACCATTTGGTTTCCTGCTTTCGTTACAAAGAAGTGCAGGAAATATAGTTGGTTATGTGCACGATTCTGATAGAATTAACTGATATTGTCCCATAATTATTTGATAAGGCGGTAGCATAAAAGTTGATTTTTCCTATCTTTAAAGCGAATTGCAAAATTGCTTCAATATCAAAGCTATTTAAAAAAGACTAGTACTATGCGCTCAATGTTCTCTCTGGAAGAAGTCGGTGAGATGTTGGATATGAAAACAAGCGAAGTTGAAAAAGAGATAGAAAATGGTCATCTGACATATTCATTCAACGACGGGAAAAAATGTGTTACCCTCTACGACCTTGAAAAATATATGGGGGCAGAACAAACCCAGAAAATTACCCAAGAGTATTTGGGAAACAATGATTCCTGATTCGTCGGTGTCATAAATGCGAAGCCCCCCCGGACGGAGAGCAGGATTGCTCTAAATATTCATGGCGACGATATATCCACCCATCACAACGAGAAAAAGAGCAAATCCTTTCTTCAGTCTTTGTTGAGGAATTTTATTACCTACTTTCTTCCCCACAATACTTCCTAAAATCCCAATACCGGCAAAAATAGCAATCAGGTGCCAGTGAATCGTTAATCCAAGTTCACCCAGTATATCCAGGTACTTGAAAAAACCGGTGATGCTGTTCATCGAAATAATCGCCAGACTGGTTCCGATAGCCAGGTGTATCGGCAGTCCTCCCAACAACACCAGCGCGGGTACGATCACAAAACCGCCGCCCACCCCTACAAAGCCCGTCAACATACCTACAAATAACCCCTCCAATATCAGTTTCCAAAATTCTTGGCGGGGCGGTTTTTTGGTGGTTTTCTTTTTCTGGTTATCTCTGAACATCATTACGGATGCGGCAAGCATCGTAGCTGCAAAAACCAAAAGCTGAAAATTGCCTGAAACAAATTTTGCCAGAAATGCCCCGCCATAGGTACCCATCATGCCGGGAATCCCAAAATAGAGGATGCTTCGCCAGTGAACTTTTTTCTTTATGGCCAATGGAAGGCATCCGAAAAAGCTGATCAAGCCGACAATAGCCAGTGATTCAGCAATGGCTACCTTTTCCGGTTCTCCCACCAGGTAAACTAGCATCGGGACCGTCAAAATAGAGCCGCCCGACCCTAACAAACCAAGTGTTATTCCAATTACCAGTGCACCAAGCCAAGCCCAAATCATAGTATGATAATGCTACGGATTATAGAAGGGTACAAATTATACCGCCTGTAGTTTCAGTTTAAGTCGTGACCTTTTCAGCCCAATTGTCAATAAGGTCATCAATATATTTGATGTTAAATCCATCGCGTTTCAGCAGCGCTGAAGCGACCGAAGCCCTTGCCCCCGTTCGGCAATATACCAACCAGGTTTTCTCCTTATCGAGTTCGTTCTCACGTTCGAGTAACCGTGTATGGGCAATGTTAACCGCCCCCTTTACATGTCCTTCATCATATTCGGTAGCTTTCCGAACATCCAAGGCTCGGTATGGGCCTTCCTCCATCAATTCGGCCGTTTTCTTGAAATCAATGGTTTCTATCATTTCAGGGGTCTCTTCTTCCTCTAAATGCTTTTCCAATTCACTCGTTGGCACGTACCCTGCAATATTGTCAAGGCCTATGCGAATCAAATCACGTACCGCCTCTTCTAAATCCTGCTCATCAACCACCAGGTAGATCACTTCATCCTCCTCAACATAAGAGCCGACAACCGTGTTAAACGATTTATTCAAAGTGGCCAACAGGGAGCCCTTCAAATGAGCATTCATAAACGGCGTCCGTTCACGGGTATCAACCACAACGTTCCCTTCCTCTTTGGAAATCGAAACTGTCTCCGAAGCACTCATCCTTTTCGGCTGTGGAAGGGAGCGCAACACAGCGGGACCACCCCTGTTGTCCCGTTTCATCCGGGCGAAATAGAGTGGAGGCTCGGGCTGTCCTTCAAGGATAAAATCAACAAAATGCTGCTCACTGTCCGAGGCTCGGATAGAGGGATTGAAACGAAGTTCATAGCCAACGGTAGACTCCGGAACAGATCCAAGAGCCTTCCCGCATGCACTGCCGGCCCCGTGGCCGGGCCAGATCTGCAGATACTCCGGCATCGATTTGAACTTTTCCACCGAATGAAACAACGTCCGGGCCGAAGACTCCATTACACCTTTCTGACCGGCGGCCGATTCCAGCAAGTCGGGACGTCCAACATCCCCCACGAATACAAAATCACCGGTGAGAATACCCATGGGCTCTTTTGCTGCAGCTCCATCAACTACGGTATAACTTATATGTTCAGGGGTATGTCCCGGCGTATACTTTACCTCAAAGTGAATATTCCCGATGCTAAACCGGTCTCCATCATTGACAAGGCGATAGTTGTAATCGCTGTGTTTCAGCCACTCATACTTCCAATCTTCATCACCTTCATCCGAGGCATATACTTTAATCCCATCCTCGGCAAATTCCCTCAATCCGGTTAGATAATCCGCATGAATATGGGTATCTGCCGCAGCAATTATCTTCAAGTCCTCTTCTACTGCCATGTCGTAATAACGATCGATATCGCGCATCGGATCGATTATAATAGCTTCCCCAGTTTCCTGACAACCAATCAGGTAGGAATACTGCGCCAGTTTTTCTTCAAAAACCTGTTTGAAATACATAGTAGTTCATTTTTAATGAAAATTTCTGATAGAACTCAAGCATTTAAATGAATAACAACATTACTGAGGTAATGCTTCCCGGTACTTTCCATAAACCCAAGTCCCGATAATGGCACTCACCAAAGGAATTATATCCGAATATTATTCCGCCCAGGATATAACGTTTGTACTGACTCATGTCTTTGGGCTTCACTGTAATCGGATCACCTTTTGCATCCGGAATGCTCCAGCGCTCGATCAACTGAATCGAAATGGCCGCTACAAGGACCGCACTGCCAATGATGCCATACATATGAATGGCGTCAAAATGAAACATCTCCTGTATACGAAACCAGGAAATGACCTCCGACTTCACGAGTACAAAACCAAAAAATATTTCTGAAAAAATATAACGCATAATACTTTTAGCATCCGATTCAGATGATTAACGGCCGCCGGCGTAGCGGGAACCGAATCCCACAAGAAAGCCGCCCCCCACCATCAGGAGTAACCCATGCATGGTGCCAAGGTTGTGCCAGTTAAAAAGATCCGACAAAACCAGGCCATGGAAATCATGCACGCCCATGGATTGCAAGGTGGCCACCGTATTTCCGGATATCTGAATCGGATCGGGGTTACGAAACACATAACCGGCAAGGAATGCACCGACAACGGTCCCCGCTACGAATTTTATATTCCAGCTTCCTTTCTGTTGCCAGTTGTATCTGAAAAACGGAATATCTGATGGGACACAAGCCGCACAATAGTGTCTGAATGTCGAAGAAACGCCAAACAACCTGTTCCCTACAATCAATAAACGCGGGACGACCAAGCCGATTAGTGGTCCGCCTACGAACCAGGGCCAGGGCCTCTTGAGTAATTCAATCATATACCAAAGGGTCCAAATTATGTCGAAATTTGAAGAGCCTAAATGTAATTAAGTTACAGTGATTCGACAACCCCGGATCCCTCCGGCCTTCCCCGACCCAAGGGTAGTTTACCGACTCGTCATTGTTCTCCTACGCCGATTTTTTTCAGTATTTCTTCTGCCAGGCACCATTGCGTGAAAGCCGACTGGAACAGGTTCAATCCTACAAACAGTGTCAGCAGGAACCAATAGGGACTAACAAAATAGCCCAGGGCCAGACTGACGGTCACGAGTGTGCCGGCAAGGGCACGAATTATTCTTTCCATCATTGTTTCAGTGTTTTGATATTAAAATTCTTTCTTCAGGTCGATTTGTTTTCTCAAACATGGTCTTCCACATCCAGCAGGAACGCCCTCAGCGGATGACCGTCTCCATTCTGCTCATTGTATTCCTTAACTGCCTCCATCAGCTCCCCTGTTTTAGATTCAGCCAAAAAGGAGAAAAACAGATGCGAGTAGATCCCGCGTTTACCCCCGCTGGAGAACCAGTTGGAGGAGATCTCCCCTTCTTCCAGCTTGAAACCGTCGATATTGGTTTCGCTGAAAATGGGAACCTGGTGCTGCAGAAGTATTTTCCTCAAATCTTTTGCATACTCTTCAATACACATCATCATGATTAATTTCATAATAGCCTCCGTTTAGTTTATTCTGTTTCGCCGGCCAGCGTTTTACGTTCGGTCATAAAGTAGATCAATGGCACCATCAACAAGGTTAAGGCCGTCGAAGCGATGGCCCCACCCATCAGGGAAATGGCCAGCCCCTGGAAAATGGGGTCGAAAAGTATCACCACAGCGCCGATTACCACCGTCCCGGCAGTCAGCAATATTGGCCGCGTTCGAACCGCTCCCGCCTCAATAACCGCCTGCTTCAACGGTACGCCGTCTTCCAGCCTGATATTGATGAAGTCGATCAGCAACACGGAATTCCGCACCATGATCCCCGCCAGGGCGATCATCCCGATCATCGACGTAGCCGTAAAGAAAGCCCCGAGCAGCCAGTGTCCCAGCAGGATACCAACCAACGACAGCGGGATGGCAATCATCATAACAATGGGGACCTTGAAATCCTGGAACCAGCCCACAATCAGCATGTATATGATCAACAGCACAATAGCAAAAGCAGCACCGAGATCGCGGAAAACCTGGTAGGTGATATGCCATTCGCCGTCCCATTTGAGGGTATAGTTTTCGTTCCCAAACGGCTGAGTGGTATAACTTTCGTTCAATGCATAACCCCCGGGCACCGACACCGACTTCAACTTATCGCTGATATTCAGGATGGCGTAAACCGGGCTTTCGATCACCCCGGCCACATCCGCTGTTACATACACGACGCGGCGCTGGTTCTTCCGATAAATACTTTGATCCTGGGTCTGTTCGTGCACCTTGACCAAATCAGCCACCGGCAGCATCTGTCCGCCAGCCCCATGGACGTAAATTCCTTTCAGGGCCTCGATCCCCGACCGCTCATCTTCCGGAAGCTGCAGGTGTACCGGCACCGGTTCAACTTCATTTTCCTGGTAGAGATGGGATACATCCTGTCCCCTGAGTGCCATATTGACAACTTTTACCAGCTGGGCAGTTGACACCCCGTGGAGAGCTGCCTTATCTTTGTCTACCTCAAAACGATATTCCGGCTGCGGGTCTTCCATCATCCAGTCCACATCAACAACCCCGTCGGTATTGGCAAACATATCTCGTACTTTTTTAGCAATTTCCCGCTGCTGGTCGTAATCGGGTCCGTAAATTTCGGCAACGAGCGTCGAAAGCACCGGCGGGCCGGGCGGAACCTCTACGACCTTTGCACTGGCATCATACTTGTTTGCAATTTCGTCCACCAACGGGCGAATCCGTTTGGCAATATCGTGACTCTGGTCCGAACGCTCCTCTTTGGACTCCAGGTTGAGCTGAATATCAGCCACATTCGGCCCTCTTCGGAGATCATAGTGACGGACCAACCCGTTAAAATTGATGGGAGCCGAGGTGCCGCTGTAAATCTGGAAATTCTTTAGTTCCGGAACCTCTTTGAGCCCCATGGCAATCTCCTTGGCTACCGCATTCGTGCGTTCCAGCGTAGTGCCTTCCGGAGTATCGATGATCACCTGAACCTCATTCTTGTTGTCAAAAGGGAGCATCTTTACTTCTACCATCTTGAAATAAAAAAGGAACATCGAGGCAAACAGCAATACCGTCACGCCCCCGATGAAGGCCCAGCGTTTCCTCGTACTGTCGAGCAGAGGATCCATCGTCTTCTTATAAAATTTATACAACAGGGTTTCCTCAAGGCGGTACGTAACCTCTTTACCCTCCGCTTCGGCTTTCTCGCTTTCCCCTTTCAGAAACTTGTAGGCCAGCCATGGAGTAATTACCAGGGCCACCAGGAGAGAAAAAATCATCGCCATACTGGCGCCGATCGGCATCGGACTCATATACGGCCCCATCAAACCGGAAACAAACGCCATCGGCAGTACCGCAGCAATCACCGTAAAGGTCGCCAGGATCGTGGGGTTGCCCACCTCATTAATAGAGGCCAGGGCCGCCTGCATAAATGGCAGTTTCCGCATCTTGAAATGGCGGTGCATGTTTTCGGCGATGATAATCGAATCATCCACCACAATACCGGTCACAAAGATGAGGGCAAACAGCGTAATCCGGTTCAGCGTATAGCCATACATATAATAGACAAACAGGGTCAGCGCAAAGGTGATCGGCACCGAAGCAAAGACCACAAGGCCCCCGCGCCATCCCATAGAAAGCGCAACCACAATCGTCACCGCCAGGATCGCCCCCAGCAGGTGCTTCATCAACTCCGACACTTTGTTCGAAGCCGTCTTCCCGTAATTCCGGGTGACAGACACATTCATGTCAGACGGGATCAGCGTGCCCTTCAGGTTTTCGACTTTTTCCTGCACCTGCTTGGCAATCTGCATCGCATCCGTCCCCTGACGCTTGGCAATCGACAGGGTCACCGCCGGGAAGTTCGCCCCGGCCGGCACTCTGTATTCTCCCATGGTCGAAGCCCCTACCCCGAAAGAAACATATTCCGCGGGCTCCTCCGGTCCGTCGACGACTTTGGCCACATCATCCAAATAGACAGGCTTGCCCCGGTATACGCCCACCACAAGCTGCCTGATTTCTTCGGCCGAATTCAGAAAATCTCCGGTCTGAACCAGGTATTCGGTATCCCCCTTGCTAAAAGAACCCGACTGCATCTGACTGTTGGCCGCCTGAATCTGGTGAGTGATCATCAACGGGTCGACATGATGGGCAAGCATCGCATTTTTGTTGAGAGAGACCCGAATCGTTCGGTTTCGCCCGCCCGTAATGTGCGTGGCGGCGACGTCCCCGATCTTTTTGACCTCTTTATCCAGCTCCTCCGTTACGCGCCGGATTTCATAATCATCATGATCCTCGCTCCAGAGCGTGAGCGTCATGATCGGCACGTCATCAATCGAACGCGTCTTCACCAACGGCTGGCTCACCGAAGCCGGCATTTTATCCATATTCTTGATAAGCTCGTTGTACAGCTTCACCAGGCTTGTTTCCACATCTTCGCCCACATAAAACTGGACTGTAATCATCGCCCGGCCGGGCATGGACGTCGAATACACATATTCGACACCGCTTATGTTGGAAACCGTCTTCTCTACGGGGATCGACACCCTGCTTTCCACCTCTTTGGAGCTTGCTCCCGGGTACGCCAGCATGATATCGGCCGTCGGCACGTTAATCTGGGGCTCTTCCTCTTTGGGAGTCATCAAAGCCCCGTAAATGCCCAGGGCCAGGAAGGCCACCATCAACAGGGGCGTCAACTTAGAGTTGATAAATGCACTGGCAATTTTTCCTGCTATTCCAGTCTTCATAATGTAATTTCTTTGCGTTCTATTGGATAGTTACTTTTTGTCCTTCTACAAGCTTCCGGTCCCCGGCCAGGACAATTCGTTCGCCGGGCTTCAAGCCGGATAGGATTTCCACGTTCCCGTCTCGCTTCCGGCCGGTCCGGACCCACCGGAGCAGTAGCTCATGATTGTCATTTACCGTATACAATCCAGTCAGTTGCCCTCTTCTCACCAGGGCCGACTCGGGGACCATCAGCAAAGAGTCTTTTCCCTTGAGCAGATCCACATCCGCAAACATGCCCGGTTTCACCACCTCCCGGCCGGCGGTCTCTTTCGGGATAGAAAGCTCCACTTCGAACTGCCTGCTCATAGGATCGGCAGAAGGATTAATCGATTTAACCGTACCGAGAAAATGTTCTTTGGCGGCATTGATGGATACTTCCAGCGTGTCTCCCCTGGAAAACAAATCGATTTGCGAGGCCGGCACCGAGACCATCACTTTCAGGTCGGCGACCTCTTCCACCGACAACAACGGCTGCCCCGGAGATGCCATATCTCCCGAGCTGACATTTTTTTGAACAAGATAGCCGTCTATCGGCGATTCAATGACCGAATAATCCATGAGATCCTTGACCTCGGCCTGCTTACTCTTCAACGCCTTGACCCGCGCTTCCGCAACGCCCAGCTGAGTCGATATGTCATCCAGCTCTTTCTGCGTAGCACTGCTGTCGGCAAACAACGCCTTGATGCGCTTGTAATTGGTACGTGTGTTTTTAAGTGAGGCCTGCGCTTCTGCCAGGTTCGCCGCTACCTGGTCGCGCTGGGCGACAATATTGTCATTTTTTATCCGCAGCAACACTTCCCCTTTGGAGACGGCATCCCCAAGATCAAACGGGAGTTCCGTAATTCTTCCCATCACCTTGGTGCTCAGGTTAATCCGGTGTTCTCCTTCCACCGTCCCCGTAAACCGGTAGGATTTAGGGACCGCCGTCAGGCTAGCCACCGACGTTTGTACAGCCGGGCCTTGGGTTTCACTGCCGACCTCATGCTTATCGCCCTGACAAGAACTCAGAAGAAGCATCCCCGAAAGGGCCATGACGATTACAATAGTATGTTTCAAGTCAATCATTTCTTTACCTGTTTAATAGTTTCACTTAAAAATTTTTAGCCTTAGTCGGCAAGATTCTTTTCGAGCAGGAGCTCCAGTTTGGCAACCTGCACATTGTAATTGAATAAGGCCGAGGCCAGCTGCAGCTTCGACTGCGATAGCGTAGCCTCCGCCGAGAGCAGGTCACTCATCCGTTCCATGCCCTGCTCATAGCGATTATGCCGAATGCGGTAACTCTCTTTTGCCTGCTCTACCGTCGTCTGTGCAATTTCGACCTGTTCCCTGGACGTCTGCAGCGAATTCAGTTCCGACGCCACCTCCACCCGGTTCTGTCGCAGCTGATCATGATATTGTAACTTCGCCTTGGAAAGCTGCACCTGCGACTGCTGGATAGAGCTCACATTTTTGAATCCCTTGAACAGATCCCATCTTAGGGTCGCCCCCACCGTATAATTTTGAGCGCCCGTTCCCAGGAGGACATCATCATTCCACTCATAGCTGCCAAACAGGTTTACCGTCGGCACAAAATTGAACTTCATCGAAGAGAGT
Source organism: Balneolaceae bacterium (assembly GCA_050117475.1). Lineage (GTDB taxonomy): Bacteria > Bacteroidota > Rhodothermia > Balneolales > Balneolaceae > Fodinibius. The sequence continues at coordinate 17,105 of JASFMR010000073.1, forward strand.
TTCTTCTTTGACGCATCGATCTGGTACTCAAGGGCCCTCATGTCAGAACGGTCGCGAATCACAGGGCTGTAATCGGCCTCAAGTTCCTGCACGCGGGGCATTACAAGCCCGCCGTCGGGCCTGATAACAACCTCCTTATCGATGCCCAGCAGGTAAGCCAGCTGGCGCTGGGTATTATCCCGGGCATTCCGGGCCTGCGAGCGATCACTTTGCAGCTGTCTGACCCGCACCTCGGCCGACAGCAGGTCGGCACGATTAACCATGCCCTGCTTAAAGAAATCTTTGGCCTGTTCCAGGTTGGCTTTGGCGGCGGTAAGCGCCGTATCGATGATGCCGGTCCGTCGCCGGGCCAATACCAGCTGATACCAGGTTTGCTTCACCCGGAAATCCACATACTCCTTCGTCCGGTCCTTTTTCAGGCGGGTGGCGTCCAGCTGCTTCTTCAAGGCTGCCCTCCCCAAAAAACCGGAGGGATTCAGCAACGGCTGGCGCACATTAATGCTGGTCGTATAATTTTCCGTGCGGTCGGGATCATTGAGCGTTACGGGGTTGAAATCCGCCGTCGTCACCACTTCCTGTTTCAAAAGCGAACCAAAGACATTCAGCGGATTATTCGTAGAAATGGCCGTCTCCTCCAGCGATACCTGGGGCAGAAACAGCGCATTGGTTTCGCGGTACTGCGACCGCACCTCCTTTATATCCTCGTCAGCCAGTTGGTTCTGGGTATTGTTTTCCTGCGCCATTTGTAGCGCATCCTCAAGGGTGAGAGACAACTCTTCTTCCTGCCCGGCCTGCGCCGCCTGTCCAACGACAACCGCCGGCGCCCCCCATAACAGAAATAGCGAGGCCGCAGCCAGGCCCACCTTCAAGACAGAACGTATCCGCCCCGGAAGAATTCCATGCTGTTTGTCAATGCTCATATCTGCATTCATTAAACTGGTTCCTGTTTTATTTTAGAATGAAGAAAGTACAAAAGTTTTTATAATGATACAACATGTATTAACATGTATTGTTTTTTATGCAATAATTTCCTACTATCTACCAACATAGCCTTGTCAGCTCACTGTATCCTAAGGGTTTTACCTATAATTGGGATGAGGTTTCTGCCTGTATTATGACAGGTGAGCCGACAGCGAAATGTCGGAATACAGCTGAAATGCGACACTTTATTGGTTACATTCCGCCTTCGATTTACAGCAGACAAGATGTTTTAGAAAGAACGATCCGAAACAATGAAACTGAAAGACAACCAACCCCGACACGAACAGATAAGCGAATGGCTCAGGGAACAGATCACCTCCGGGGCCATGGAAGCCGGCGATCAGCTGCCCTCCGAAAAACAGCTGGGAAACAAATTCGACGTCAGCCGCGTGACCATACGCCACGCCCTGAAAACGCTGGACAACGAAGGACTCATCTACCGGCGGCAGGGACTCGGCTCCTTCGTCAGCGACATCGAGCTGCGGCAGCCGCTGGTGTGCCTGACCGACTTCTCCGAAGATATGCACCGGGCCGGCCTGACCGCCCGCTCCAGCGTCATCAGCCAGGAAGTGGTCACCTGCACGCCCCCCGTCTGCCGAAAGCTGGACCTCGATGAAGGCAGCTCCGTGCTGCGCCTGGACCGGCTGCGGCTTGGAGACGACCTGCCCATCGCCTTCGACATCACCTGGATGCCCATGTTTTACGGCCAGCTGCTGGACGGGCACAACCTGGAAAAAGAGACCATTTACACCATCCT
>JASFMR010000074.1:0-18569 GCA_050117475.1 Balneolaceae bacterium
CATCCACGGCGGGATAGTGATTCTTATGAGCAAGCGCTCGGGAAAGCACAATATGCCCATCCAGGATAGAACGAGCTGCATCAGCTATTGGCTCATTCATATCGTCATTATCCACCAATACTGTATACAAACCAGTAATACTTCCCTTGGGAGTGCGTCCAGCCCGCTCTAACAATTTTGGCAGCATTGCAAATACACTCGGTGTATACCCTTTGGTTGTTGGCGGCTCACCGGAAGCCAGCCCAATCTCACGTTGTGCCATCGCAACCCGCGTTACCGAATCCATCATAAGCAGCACATCTTTTCCTTCATCACGGAAATACTCGGCAACTGCTGTTGCTGTATAGGCTGCCTTGACCCTGCTCATCGCGGCTCTGTCAGACGTAGTTGCAACGACAACGGACCGCGCCAATCCTTCCGGGCCCAGCACCTCATCGATAAATTCCTTAACCTCTCTTCCACGTTCTCCTATAAGGGCGATCACATTAACATCAGCCGAAGAGTGCCGGGCAATCATCCCCATGAGCGTACTTTTCCCCACCCCGGAACCGGCAAAAATTCCCATTCGCTGCCCTTTTCCCAGCGACATGAATCCGTCGATACTGCGAACCCCGGTGTAAAGCATCTCGTCAATATTTTCACGCTGCAGGGGGCCCGGGGGATCGTTATGAACGGAATAACTCCTGGCATGCCCTACGGGTCCTTTGCTATCTATAGGCTTTCCATTAGCATCAATCACCCTTCCCAGTAATTCCGACCCAACTTTGATACTCATAGAGCGGGGCGTGGACTCAACAAGGCAGCCCGCCTTGATCCCTTCAATACGATCAAGTGGCATCAACAGTGTGACATCTTTTTTCAAGCCCACTACTTCAGCCTGTATGTTCGCCCCATTATTGGTATGGATCATATGGAGTTCGCCAACCGAGGCATCAAGTCCGGTTGCCTCAATTACCGTTCCGATCACAGACGAAACTTTCCCGAATCGTTTGGGCACATTTTCCAAACCATTCAGTTGGTCTGATATTTCATTAATATAGGCTAACAGCATTACTCGTCGACCTCCAACTCTGTTTCATTCTCAAGGGCCAGCTTTTCCCGGAAATCGGTCAACATTTTTTTAAAACGTTTGACGATCCGCTCATTCTGCGTGTCAACAGAGTACTCACCGCTACTCAAAGATTCGGAGCTGGATATTTCGATATGATTATTCTTTGGCAAATCTTTCAAAGCACGGACAATAAACCCATAGTCCGTGGCCGCTACTTTCACATTTACTTTAACATCCTGTTGAATAGACTTGAGAATGTGGCGTACTTCTTCGGCGACCCTTTCTTTTAACGCTTCGCTTTTTATTGGCATGCCAATAATTTTTTCAGCCACCTCAAAAACCATAGTCGCAACATGCGGTTTAAGTTCATCCGTTAGGCCGGTAATGCGCTCTTCTACCTGTCTCATTGCCTTCTCAAGAGCTGCTAATTGCCCATTCACAGACTCCCTTACCTCTTGGACCCCCTGTTGCTTGCCTTCTTCTACACCTTCTTGAAAAGCTTTCCTTTCTGCCTCTTCAAGTTTTTTCTCCCACTCTTTCTCTAAATCCCTTAGTGCTGCCTGTTGTTCCTCGGCGGATTTAATCCCCTCCCGCGTTTTGCTATTCCCTGACTTTGAATAGCCGTTGCCATTTTTAAACGAACTGTCATTAAACAGCATCTCGTAAGAGAGCCGCTGGCAATCTTCAGCGTTTACAAATAAGCTGCTGGGATCCTTAATTTTATTATTCATAGTTCCTTCTATTCAACCATTTCTTCTTCCGATGCCTTGCGCGTTGAAATCTGTCCCTCATCCTCAAGGTTTTTGATTTCAATAACAATACGTTGCTGAGCCTCTTCCACCTGTTTTTTGTGAACCTGTCCGGTAGCTTCCATATCCTCAAGGAACATATCTTTTGCTCGCGAAGACATGTTATCCAAGACCTTCTGAACAAGCTGCTCATCCACACCTTTAAGGCCAACCACCAAATCACTGCGATCTATGACCCCAATAATCGTCTGTACGTCACGATCATCCAGGTCCACAATATCTTCGAAGAGGAACATCTGATTCTTAATTTCTTCAGCCAGTTTTTGATCCAGCTTCTCAATATTACCGAGAACCATTCGTTCGGTAGCAATGTCTGCCTCATTAAGAATATTGGCTACAGCCGAAGATCCTTTGCGTATATTTTCCGATTGGGTATAGGTAGTGCTTATTTGATCCCGGATCACTTCCTCGATCTCCTCAATGACATCCGACGAGATATTACCCATCCGCGCCAGCCGGAGGCTCACTTCTCCCTGGAAATCGGCATCGAGGTGACTTAATATTTCTGCGGCTCGGCTTTCCTTGAGATGGGCCAGGATCACAGCGGCAATCTGAGGATGTTCGTTTTGCAAAAACTGGACAATATGAGAAGTCTCCGCTGACTGGAACAGCCCAAACGTATCATTCCCGGTTTTACTTTCCAGCCGTTTCATCATTCCACGTACTTCTTGTCTCCCCTTGGTTTCCGTTAACACATTACGGGCATACTCCATCCCGCCTTCCAGAATAAAACGCTTGCTGTGCATGAGAGAATGAAATTCACGTATAACCTCATCCACAACTTCCGGGCTTATATTATCCATGTTTGCTATTTCAAGGGTAACCTTTTCCACTTCCTCATCTTTAAGTTCTTTTAAAACCGTAGAAGCCTGATCTACTCCAAGAGAAATAAGAAGCACAGCCACCTTTTGAGTGCCCGAAAGCCGGGAGGCATCCTCGATTAAGTTTTTTCCTTCTGTCATGTTAACACATTAATCCGATTCCAAGACACCGCTCATCATGCTGCGCACATAACTGGCAGCTTCCGCAGTGTTGTTTTCTACGAATTTCTTTATTTCCTCTGTCGCTTCACTGGCGTCAGCCAGCTCCTTTGCCTCGTTACTCAATTTTTGGGTGTAAATGTCCTCGTTGGCTTCTTCAGTTTCTCCTTCCAGGTATCGATCCTGATCACCTTCTGCCAATTCCCTGGATCGCTTCTGCTTTGAAAGAAGAGGGTCGGCCTGGACACTGAAATTTTTAGTCATCCGATAAACCATAACCGAAACCACGATGATGATAACAGCTACTATTCCCCATCGGATAAGCTCAAACATTGAATAAGGCTCATTGAAAAACCCATCATTGTAATTGGCATTGGAAAAATTATCCTTAAACTTGATTTGTTTTACTGTCAGTACATCGCCCCGATCAGGTTGAATTCCCAAGGCACCCGACATTACATTTTTTATCTCGGCAATCTCCTCATCGGAGTAGGGCTTGGAATTAGTTACGGCCTCCCCGCTCTTATCCTTAGACGTCTCCGTTTTGTAATTCAGCAAGATAGATGCACTGATGCGAGTCACCTCTCCTACGGTTTTTTCCAGTTTCTCTTTGGTGTTGTTGACCTCATAATTCTTGACCTGTACCGAAGATTCTCCCCGCTGCTGATTTGTTGTCAGCGACTGATCTTTTTCACTAAGCTGAGCTTTTGGCTGCTTTGACTGATTTGAATTCGTACTGGTACGTTTTTCTTCAGAAATTACAATACGGCTGTTCGGGTCAATATTCTTTGATTCGCGAACAACCTTATCAAAATTATGCTCTGTCGAAACCCGCAGGATACTGTTGCCCGGCCCGAGGACACGATCAAGCATAGATTGTCCCTTATTGGTAAGATAATTCTCCGTTTCCTGTCGAATCCTCATATGTGCGGTACTGGCTACTGCCTCATCACTTACTAAAATATTCTCTGAAATACGGTTTCCATTTTGATCGAGGATAACTACATTGTCAGCGCTAAGCCCTTCCACACTGCCTGAGATAAGGGCCCCAATACCCTGTATCTGATCCTTGCTCAGACCTTGCCCTTTTTTCAAATTCAGGATGACAGAAGCAGTAGGTTCAACGGAATTTTTCTTGAAGGGTGAACGCTCGGGCAATACGATATGAATCCGGGAAGACTCGACCTGGCTAAGGCTGTTGATCGTTCGGGCTAATTCTCCCTCCATCGCCCGCTTCTTATTGATTCGCTGCATGAAATCAGTCATGCCAAGCGTATTCTGATCAAAAAGTTCGTATCCCTTATAATCAGAACCTGTAGCACCTTTCGAAGCAAACTTGAGCCGAAGATCATAAACCCGGTCACGAGGCACCATAATAGACCTGCCATTATCTTCAAGCCGGTAGTTGACATCCATCGTCTTCAACTCTTCAACAATAGACTGCGCCGACTCCGGTGATAAAGAACCAAACAAGACAGAGTAGCTTGGCTGTAAAGCCCAATAAAAAAGCATGCTTGTAAGCGTGAGAATGCCCACACTAAATAGCACAAACAGCATCTTCTGCGCGCCGGTCAGAGGCTGAAAAAAGTTTTTAAATGATTCTACAAATCTTGCCATCTGGGATATTTATTAAATCTGCATTCTGCTTAATTCCTTATAGGTTTCCACGGCCTTGTTTCGCACTTCCATCATGAGCTGAAAACTAAGCTGGGCTTTTTCCATTGAAATCATGGCCTCGTGAATATTGTCGGATTTCCCCATCACAATATTTTCAACATTCTGATTGGCGGTCTTTTGCGCTTGGTCAACCGAGTTAATAGCCTCATTCACCATATCTGAAAATGACTTATCGCCAACATTATCAATATCAATCCTCTTCGGCTCACCAAAACCTTCATCGCCAATTCTTTGGCGGAGCTGATTGAGCATTGGAGTTATTTGTATGGCCATGATAAAATTCTTTTTCTGTTTTAAATTTTGATATCGATATTTTTACCCCGACCCCCGGGTTGTTCCTGACGCACCGCACCGGATCCCTCATAAAATTCCAACTGGGTGTGATCGCCGGTAAATTTATTACTTATCATTTTCTTTTCTTCCCCAGAAAGATCTTGGTTTCGAAACTCTTTCTGCCGGTTTATGTGATCCAGCAGAGAGCTTTTCCGTAATGATTGAAATGATGCTAAACCTTCTGTTTTCATTAGCCTGTTTCTTGTTTCTAAATTTCAAATGAGCTTTTAATAATGGATTTTTCGGCCTGTACAACACTCAGATTGGCCTCGTATAACCTGTTGGCGCTAACCATGCGTGTCATCTCCTGTACCATATCGACATCCGGATATTTTACCATCCCGTTGCTGTCGGCGTCGGGGTGATCGGGATCGTATTCATAACGGAAACTGTCCTGCTCAATCACCTCTGTTTTTGGGCCAAGATCAGCCAATCCCCTGTCCTGCTGCAACGTTTCCGGCTGAGCTATGTGCCCGGCTTCTGAAGTATGCATCTGCAAAAGCGAATCTTTCAATACTTGCTGAAATTGACCATCATCAACTACAGAAAGGCGTAATGTTTTGGGACGGTAAGGCCCCAGCCCCCCAAGTCGACGCGTAGTATTGGCATTGGCAATATTTTCGGAAGCTATCGAAATTTGCTGGCGCTGAGCAGCCAGCCCCCGACTTGCTGTTTTGAATACTGAAAAAAATCGATCGATATTCATATCATTATTCATCTCATTCACTTTCTAGCTGTAACTAAGGGAAATCTATTAATCCCGTCATCGGCTTTGTCCTGTAATACTAGAGCGAAGCGTATCAAAATTATTGCGAAGCGACCTTGTAACCAACTGCACTCGCATCTGTGTGTCAGCCATCTCGAGCAACTCATCTTCCAATACCGGTTTTTCGTCGGTCTGTATTATTTTAGGGGTAACTCTGTTCAATTCTTTACTGCCAAAAGCCTCCTCATCGGCCCGTTGCAACTCTTTTTCAAAAGAAACTGACACTCTGTTGTAATTTGGAGTATCAATATTTGCAATATTGGACGCCGTCATCTTTTGCCGTAGCGAATAGGCATCCATCGCCTTGGTCAATAACTGTGTATGTTGGTTCTCAATCAGTTTCATAATTATTCATTTTGGTTGTGGGCATTAAGGAGAGCAATAGCCATGCCGTTTTATAAATCTTAATCCTGAGCACGAATTAATAGCTAAAGAGAAGCAGCTTTTGGAATGGGAAGGCAATTTTTTCCAATGAACGGAAAAGCTATCTGTTCATTTTTTCTAAAGTTTTCCCTTTTAATGCTGATAAACATGAAAAGGAACTTATTTGCCCGGCTGAGTATAAATCAATGAAAATCAACACAAAAAACATTAAAAGGGGTCTCTTATTAGTTTATTGATAGTTAACATTAAAATTGGTTATACTGCAATAGCTTTAGGAGAAGGCTTAAGAATAAAAAGGCTTTGGGTATTTACGCAGAGACGGGGCTGCTATGGATAAAACTATACGAACGCTTCTTAATGGATACGAACATCCTGCTATCCTGAGTGATGCAGAGAATGGGAATATCGTTTTTTTAAATAGTGCAGCGGAAGAAGAACTGGGTGTAACAGCCCAACAGCTTCCGAATACAAAATTGCACGATCTTTTTCAACGTAAGCGCGTTATCCGGGAAAATATTGTCTGGCAGAGACATCAACAGCAGTTTGAGATCTCAGAAGAGAAAATTAATATCGACGGGAAGACGTATATTAAATCGCTAATCACTTCCCTCAATTGGGATAAGGTGGTAAGCCTACTTGAACTGCAGAAAGAAATGGCTAAACTGCTTGTCCATCGCTTTCATTCTCCTCTTAATGGGGTCATCGGATTTACCGAATTGCTTAAAAACCTTCAGCTTACCGATAAACAATCACAATATGTAGATTCTATTACGGAAGGGCTGGACGATATGAAACATATTCTCTCCAAGATACAGAAACTAGCTGAGGACATTGAAGTCCAACCTTCAGATATTGACATTGAAAGTTTTGCAAGGGAAATCGTTAATCTTTATTCACCTGCCCAAAGACATAAGATTGCCCTAAAAATTGATCCGGCTATGGGAAAATTGAAAAGTGATTTTGTGCTATTAAAAGGTATCGTAACTGAACTGTTGGATAATGCCCTGGAATTTGGAGACACTGAACAACAAAAGATTGATCTTCATTTCAGAGAAGATAACGTCATCAGGGTAACAAGTTACGGAACACCAATTCCCGAATCTTTCACGCAAAAGATGTTTTATCCCTTCTTCTCAAATAAGGCTCGGGGTGTAGGGCTTGGCCTGTCAAAATGTGTCCGTTATGCACATGAGCTGGGATACAGGATTGTTTTATCTCAAAATTCTTCCGTACACGGTATTAGTTTCGATATCCAAATGAATTAGTAGTCGGTCCGTCCCATCCATTGCCTTTTTATGTACTCATTGTCGTATTAATCAATAAATATTAGTGCTTTAAAGACAGAATTTTATTAATGTAGGTAATGTAATCATGTAAACAGGAGGGAACCATGATACGCCTTGCCAAATACCTATTAACTTTTTTTTTCATTTCTATTTCTAATATCGCCCTTGCTCAATCGCAAGTGCCTACTAAACCTTCACATATTCAGCCCTATTGGTCGCCGGACGGTGAGCATATAGCTTTTGCTTCTTCGTTAGATGGGAATTTTGATATTTATGTCATTGATTTGCAGACTTTTGACATAAAAAATATTAGCCACCATCCTGCCAACGACTATTATCCTTCATGGTCGCCAAATGGCAAACAGGTGGCCTTTTTTTCGGAACGAGAACGTCAACACCGCTACTTCATCAATTACAAAGGAAAAGACGGTCAACAATTCCCAATAAATTCGGCCCGCGATGGGGACTTGCCCTCATGGTCGCCGGACAGCCGTAATGTCGTTTACCACTCCAATGAAGACGGGGATATGGAAATTTATCTCCGGGACTACCGGGGAAACGACATCAGAAAACTAACATGGGATCATGCGACGGACGTTTATCCTTTTTTTTCACCTGACGGGCGACACATCCTATTCCTTTCCGACCGAGACGGAAATTTTGAAATTTACACTATGGAACCGGATGGACGTAACCAAACCCGACTGACCTACTCACCCGAGTCGTACGAGGTAGATCCCGTATGGTCTCCCGACGGCTCAAAAATCGCTTTTTCCTCAGACCGTAATCAGAACTTTGATCTCTATATCATGAATGCTGACGGTTCAGATCAGCGACAAATCACCACAGACTATCATTTTGATCTGGGGCCAAAATGGTCGCCGGATGGGAAAAAACTGGTATTCAGCTCAAACCGTTATGGGACGTTTGACATCTTTACCATTAATGCCGACGGCACTGATTTAAAAAGACTTACAGGTGAACCCGGCAAGGATTACTATGCATCTTGGTCGCCGAACGGCCGGGAGATTATTTTTTCATCTGATCGGGACGGCATAAATGAGATTTATATAATGAATGCAGATGGAAGCCACTTAAGAAAAATAAGAATTACGGCTTCATACCAGTATTAATATATTTCTCTTTACCAGGTATCCTTTTTAAAAATAATTTGAAAGAGGAGGAAGTCTGGCTAACCGTTCAAAATTTTAAGCCGGCTATGAAGACCTATAGAAAAGGTCTTATTACGACCCGCAAGTTTTTTATTAAAGGATAGAACCATCTCCCTTTAAAAACGGGCGATCCCTATAAACTTCTTCCCTGGACTGAATTTCTTGCCATTCATTTATTATATTTAGCGATTGACATAATTATATATGTTTAATGTCTTGATGCGGGCAATCCTGAATCCTTTTCAAGCCCGGTTGAAAGAATTTAATTGTTGTAATCATTAACCCTACAGATTGTCGTTATGAAAATCCATGAGTATCAAGCGAAAGAAATTCTAAAGCAATATAATGTCGCCGTTCCGGCTGGTATTTCGGCTACCAATGCAGGCGAAGCTGTTGAAATAGCCCAACAAATGAAAGAGGACGGTGCTACCTTGTTTGTGGTAAAAGCGCAAATTCATGCCGGTGGACGTGGCAAAGGTAAGACAAAAAATAGTGGCGCGAGCGGTGTCATCCTTTGCAAGACTATTGATGAAGTACGGGATGCCGCTGAATCACTACTTGGCGATACCCTGGTGACGGTACAAACCGGTAAAGAGGGACAAAAAGTTCAGCGCATCTATGTAACCGACGGGGTAGAGATTGAAAAAGAGTTTTACCTTGGCATTTTACTGGACCGCTCCAAAAGCAAAAATGTGATCATGGTTTCAACCGAAGGCGGTGTAGAGATCGAAAAGGTGGCTGAAGAAACCCCCGAAAAAATTGTAAAAGAATGGGTTGAGCCGGGCATGAATCTGCAACACAACCAAGCTCGCCACTTAGCTTTTGCACTCGGATTGGAAGGCGATGCGTTCAAGAAAGCTGTAAAATTTATTATGGCACTATATAACTGCTATCAGGAAACCGATGCCAACCTGGTTGAGATTAACCCGTTGGTTCTTACTCCAAGCGGCGATGTTATGGCTCTGGATGCCAAGATGACTTTCGACGACAATGCCCTTTTCCGTCACAATGATATTGAAGGACTGCGGGATAAATCGGAAGAAAATCCCGTGGAGCTCGAAGCCTCCGAATACGGCTTGAACTACATCAAGTTGGATGGTAATGTAGGTTGCATGGTCAACGGTGCCGGACTAGCAATGGCTACCATGGATATTATCAAGCTCTCCGGCGGCGAACCTGCCAACTTCCTGGATGTCGGTGGCAGCGCCAATGTTGATACTGTTAAAAATGGTTTTCGCATCATCCTCGAAGACGAAAATGTAAAAGCCATCCTGATCAACATCTTTGGCGGGATTGTTCGTTGCGACCGCGTAGCCAACGGCATTATCGAAGCAGTCAAGGATCCGGAGATTGCTGAGAAAGTTCAGGACGTGCCCATCATCGTTCGTCTGCAGGGAACAAATGCCGAAGAAGCCAAAGAGATCATCGACAATTCCGATCTCAATGTAATTTCTGCCGTATTGCTGAAAGAGGCCGCGGAAGAGGTATCTAAGGTACTGGCCCCTGCCTAATTACAGAAGCGGATATTTCTGCAACTTCGTTAATTTTGATAATTCAGAAATGCCAAGTTCCCAAAACTTGGCATTTCTTATTTCTTCCTATTGTTTAGGGAATAAATGGTCAGCTATTTCACTCAAATCACCCATATCCGAAGTTACGGGACGCAGGTAATAACCATTATGATAACGTTAACAATTTCGACCAGAAAAGAAAAATTATCCTTCAAATAATATCCTAAACCGGGTGTTATGAGCATCTCCCGGCTTAACATGTTAAACATAAAGTATCCCATCTAACACATGTGCCTTTAAATTCCGATTACGTCAGCTTTATTTATTTCTACCCGTTGCCCCCAAATAGATGGCAGCAATAACAATTGCAGCGCCAAGGTATTCCAATCCTGTTGTCGGGCGGTCGAAGAACAGGATATCCCATATAAATGCCAACGCCGGCTGAAGCAGCAATGCTAAACCCGCAGCCGACGCATTTACTGCCGGCAGCCCTTTTGAAATGAAGACCCACCCGAGTACTTGTCCCATGATTCCTAACCCCAGCAACGCGCCCCAGCTCTGGACATCAGGAATTCCAAAAGTTGTGCCTGGTTCAATAGCTACTGTAATTGCCAGCATCAATGCTGACATCAGACTAATCCAAGCCATATTGACAAATAGCGAATATCTGTTTAAACGCTCGGCCGATTGTGATTTCCGTAAAAAGAGAATATATAGAGCATAAGAAAAGGCAGTGATCAAGCCGTATAATACCCCTATTTTTACTTCCCCTTCATGTTGTCCCCATCCGGTCCGAACAATAAGAAATAATCCCAATACGGCGACAGGGATTGCCACAAGCAAACGCCGGCTCAATGTCTCTTTCAGCAATAAAACCGCCAAAACTGCAACGAAAAATACTTGCATATTCCCCAAGATCGTCGCGACCCCCGGGCCCACATAGCTAATGCTTCGATGCCAGAAAAAGAGGTCTAGGCTAAACAACAATGCACAAACAAAAGGGATGGCCAGGCTTTTAGTTCCAAACCATAGTCGATCTCCGCGAATCAACGATATTACGAGCAAGATAATCCCCCCAAAAAACATCCGGTAAAACGCCGAGACCGTCGGACCCACGTTTGCCAGTTCAACAAAAACCGAAGTAAAGCTCACCATTCCTGCCCCAAATATTATAAGACTCAGCGCACGAATTGAATTAGAATCGTTATTGTTGATCATCGGATTAGAATAGTACCCCCAAACGAGCCCTGCACCAAAAATTAATACCGATCCTCGAATTTACCGAAGATGCCGGTTCGTCAGGCAACATTTTAAAATTTAGTTAATCCCTGAAAAGACTTCTTAGGTTGCATGGGTGCGAAGGGCTTCACGACATACATTATAATATTCCTCATAACGGCTGACAACCTTACCCATTTCAAATTTTTCAGCTCGTTTTCGAGCATTGGCAGACATTTCGGCATGCAATTTTTCATCAGACAAAATTTTCACGGCGTAATTAGCCATGCACTCCGTGTTATCCAAGTCACAAAGGTATCCCGTTTCCCCTTGTATATTAACCTCTGGCAAGCCGCCTATATTTGAACTAATGACAGGGACACTGCAGCTCATAGCTTCCAGGGCAGCTAACCCGAACGTCTCTGAGCCGGATGGAATCATAAACAAGTCGGCAATGGATAGTAAATCTTCAACCTGGTCCTGCTTCCCAAGGAACCGGACATGATTGCACATCCCAAGTTCACGGCATCGCTGCTCTGCCCGTTGCCGGTCAGGTCCGTCGCCGATAAGCAAAAGTTTGGCTTTAATACCATTTTCCAGTATGCGCGCGAATACACTTACCACTTCGGGCACACGTTTGACCTCACGAAAATTTGAGACGTGAACCACTACTTTTTCACCTTCGGGGCAGATTGCCTTTTTGAAGTGGTTTTTATTGGATTTCTTAAAACGATCCAAGTCTATAAAGTTGGGAATAACCTTAATTTCCTTCTGTATATCAAAACGTTCATATGTTTCATTCTTTAAATACTCGGAAACGGCAGTCACACCATCACTTTGATTGATGGAAAAATCAACAACACTCTTATAGCTGGGATCACTTCCAACGATTGTAATATCCGTTCCGTGGAGGGTTGTTATCAGGGGCACATGGGCCGCCTTTTCACCCAAAATCTGCTTTGCCAGGTAAGCACTTGTCGCGTGGGGTATGGCATAATGTACGTGAAGAATATCAATATTCTCATATTCAATCAGGTTTGCCATCTGATTAGCCAGGGCAAGATCGTAGGGTGGATATTCGAACAAGGGGTACGTGTTCATGTTCACTTCATGATACGAGATATTAGTTCGAAAAGTATCCAACCGGGCAGGACGTGCATAACTCAACATATGCACATTATGATTACGTTTAGCTAGGCCTTTCGCCAGTTCCGTTGCCACAACTCCGCTTCCCCCGAAGGTAGGATAACAGACTATTCCTATATTCATTCTTTCTTACCGTTAATTATTTATTTTAAAATATATGTGTTTCCAAGCAACCCAGTACTACCAGCAAAACCAAGTAAAAGTACAAAATTATTATGCTAAAGATTATGTGACTTTGGCTAGTGACAATGCTTTGGAACTTTTTTTATTGTAACATCGGTAACAAAATATTTGGATTCCTCATTTCCGGTATTCCGATATTAGGTGCAAAGGTTGTTATCTCTTATATTATAGACTTTTGTAGATTCGTATAAAACGAATAACATTCATGTCATAACTCCAAAATAAGTGAACCTAACGTATGGCAGGTCATTCCAAATGGTCGAATATCAAGCATAAAAAGGCCAGAGAAGATAAAAAGCGAGCTAAAATATTTAACAAGCATCTCCGTGAAATTTCGGTGGCTGCACGCGAAGGCGGCAGTGATCCGGAAATGAATGCCCGGCTCGATACCGCCATCGAAAACGCCAAAAGCGATAATGTTCCAAAGGATAATATTGAACGTGCTATAAAAAAGGGAACAGGTGAGCTTGATGAAGGAGATGGCCGATACGAAGATGCTACCTATGAAGGCTATGGTCCCGGCGGGATTGCTTACTTCATTGAGGTGACTACCAACAACTACAATCGAACCGTTGGTGAAATTCGCCATATTTTCACGGCACACGGCGGGAACCTCGGCACAGATGGCTCAGTTGCTTATCTTTTTGAACAAAAGGGATCGATCCGCGTTAAAAAAGAGGATCATGAAGAGGAGGATTTTATGTTAAACGCCATTGATGCTGGGGCCGAAGAAATTGATTCAGAAGATGATTTTTTTGTGGTAACGACTGCTCGGGAAAGCATGTATAAAGTTCGAGACAAGCTGGAAGAGATGAGTTATGAAATCGATTCGGCTGAGCTGGTTCGCATACCGACGACAGAGGTTAAGGTTGAGGCCGATGTAGCAGAATCCAATTTTAAGCTCATGGAAAAATTTGAAGACAATGACGACGTTTCAAATGTCTTCACCAATATGAAAATGGATGAAGAGACGTTGGCCATTGCAGAGCAAATGGACTAACTTTTCACAATTTCTGTCGCCGTTACAGCGTTACATTTACCTAATAAAATCGGACGACGTTATGAAATATTTCTTAATAACATTGTTGGCTTTTACATTGATGGGGGCTTCGAATAATGATGCCCGGAAAGCGAATGAAGCATACAATGATGGCAATTATGAAGAAGCTATTTCCCTTTACAAGAAAGCTATTGACGCAAATCCTCAAAATGCCAAGCTATACTATAATTTGGCCAGCGCTCAAGCAAAAGCAGGAAAAAACGAAGACGCGATCCGCACATTTGAACAGTTTAAGTCGATGACCGACAACCCAGATGACCGAGCCAAGGCAAACTATAATATGGGTAATGTCTTTGCCAATGGTAAAAAATGGGACAAAGCGCTGGATTACTATAAAAAATCTCTGCGGTATATGGCTAAGGACGAAGATGCCAAACATAATTATGAATTAGCCAAACAGAAGCAAAAAGAGAACCAAAAGAAGAAGAAAAACAAAAATAACAAACAGAATCAGGACAAACAGAAAGACAAGCAGAACAAGAATCAGCAGAAGCAAAATCAGGACCAGAAGGACAAACAAAATCAAAACCAAAATCAACAAAACAAACAGAATCAACAGAATCAGAACCGCCAAAAGAACCAGCAGCAACCGCAAAAAATGAGCAAAGCCGAGGCTGAGAAAATTCTGAAGGCACTTGAGCAAAAAGAAAAAGACCTGTTGAAACAATTTAAGAAACAAAAAACTGAGTCCAGCAAAAGTAAGAATGAAAAAGATTGGTAGATTCTTCTGCGCAACCGGCTTTTTAGTATTTCTAATGGCTCTGTTTTCTTTCCGGGCCCTTGGCCAGTCTTCTGTCTCGGTGGAAGCAACTGTTTCCGAAACGACAATCTATTCCGGTGAACGCGTCAGCTTGTCAATCAAAATTAGCGGAGATTTCAACAATGTGTCCCGTCCTGAACTACCGGCATTTAACGGTTTTCGCCTGCTCAGCAATACTCCTTCCACATCCAGGAGTTACAGTTTCGTAAATGGTCAAAGCAGTACTTCCTATACCTACAGCTATTACCTGATTGCCCAAACCAAAGGGAACTATAAAATCCCTCCCATCAGCATTTCTATTGACGGTGAGAAATACCGTACCAACGCCATTGATGTTAACATTGTAGATCGTAACGAATCTGCTAACTCTTCGGGTTCTCAGAAACCTGATCTTTTTCTCAGGTTGGAGGTTTCTGATAAAAAACCGGTAACCGGCCAACAGATTATCAGCAATGTTGTTTTGTATTTTAAAGACGGGCTGGAAGTGAACTCTTACCAACCGGTACCCGGCTGGAAAGCTGAGGGATTTTGGAAGGAAGAGTTGGAAAATGTAAATCGCCCGCAGGCTACTTCTACGATCGTTGACGGTGTTCGATACCGGAAAGCCAGGCTTTTGCAATTTTCCCTATTCCCAACCAAACAGGGGAAATTGGAGATAAGCCCTTATAAAATTATTGTAGCTGTTCGTTCAAGCCGTTCTTCGGATGATCCGTTCAGTAGCTTTTTTGGCGGTTTCGGTAACAACCAACGCCAAGTTGAACTGGACAGCGACCCAGTAGCAATAAATGTCCAACCTCTTCCTTCAAATGCTGAAGGTGAGTACCTTGGGGCCGTAGGCAATTACCGTATTTCGCGAAGTATCAGCCCTGAAAATGGCACTGTCGGAGAATCAATTGAGATTAAAACAACGGTCAGTGGCGAGGGAAACGTACCGCTGGTGACCAAGCCGGATTACGAACTCCCTAAAGGCCTGGAAGTATATGAGCCCCAGGAATCCTCTGACTTAAATCGTCGCAATCATCAGATCAGCGGCAGTAAGACGTTTACTGATGTAGTCATTGCCCGTTCACCCGGAAGCTATACAATTCCTGAAAAAAAGGTTTCTTATTTTGATCCTGACCGGAACCGATTTATTACGAATACCCTTCCCCCGCTTCATTTTGAAGTAAAGGCAAATCCACAGGTGATGGCCTCGGCCAACACACCAAGCTCTTTCCCGGTAGAACCGATTACGGGGTTAGCCACATGGATTGCCCCTGCCTCAAGCAGCCTCCTTGGGCACTGGTGGTTTTGGTTCGGTATTATCCTTCCGTTCATAATCCTTGGTATTGCCTACTGGCAAAAATCATACTCCGAAAAAATGAATTCGGACCAAGCCTTTGCACGTTCACAAAAAGCCTCTGACAAAGCCAGTGCCCGGTTAAGTGAAGCAATAAAGTTATCTGAGCAAGGGGAAATAAAACAGGCTTATAACCTTTTACAAAAAGCGTTAACCGGATTTATCAGTGATCGTTTAACACTTCCGGAAGCAGGACTTTCTAACCAAGAATATGTCAACGCTCTTGAAGAACAAAATATCGATAAAAATCTCGTAAAAAATGTGCGTATGCTGCTGGATAAGTGTGCCTCCATCAGTTATGCACCGGATACGTCGCATGCTTATTTGAAATCTCATGTAGGGTTGGCTCAAAGCACCCTGGATAAACTGAAAAAAGTACTTTAATACGTGGCTATTTCTCATTTAAAACAAACAGTACTGCTTGTTCTGATTTTATGCGGCTGTATGGGATCAGGATATTCCCAGCAAAGTCCCCAAGCTATTTTTGATAATGCCAACGATAAACTAGAGGCGGGTAATTACCAGGAAGCGATTTCCCTTTACAGAAAACTTGAAACGCATAAAACTATTTCGGGGGCCTTATTTTTGAATCTGGGCATCTGCTATCAGCGCGTTGATTCGCTTGGCAAAGCCAAATATTACTTTTTAAAAGCATCCCACTTCGAAGAAACTGAAAAACAAGCCGTACAAGCCCTTGATTTTATAGAAACCCAATTCAGCCGACAGTCGGCCATCCTGCCCAAATTGCCTTGGGATGTTGCTACCGACTGGCTGCGCTATAATATTGGTGCAGCAACCTTATTGCTAATAGGCATCATCATACTTAACCTTGGGGTCGTCTTTTTTGCATCCCAGTGGTTTATCACTTGGTACCGCCGATATATCAAACTTGTAGGTCTAACCCTTATCGGATTGGCAATCCTAACGATATCTACCGGTTTTTATACAAAGTATGTCACAAACCGATACAGTACTGCTGTGATGGTAACGGATAAAATGCCGGTACTTGAAAAACCACAAAAAGATTCATCGCTTGTTAGCCAGGCCTTTGAGGGGTACACGTTTACCGTCGATAATTACAAAAGCAAAAAACATCCGGGTTGGGCCTATGTGCGTATGAGCAATGGGCTTTACGGATGGATTCCCAACAACCAAATTATGGTTTTATAGAAAAGATATTACTTACGATTTATAGAGACCTGAAGTTGGACGCTGAGTCTTATCAATATAAGTCAGCCTCTAATATATCTGGCCTCTTCAATATTTATTAATACTTAAAGAGGTAACTATTATGTCTACAGTTTTAGATTACATTGATGCTAATAAAGAACATTTTAAAGACGAACTGTTCGATTTCCTGCGCATCCCCAGTGTAAGTACCGATTCCAGTCATAAAAGCGACATCAAAGACGCGGCCAATTTTCTTGTTGAGAACCTAAAATCTCTTGATCTTGATCGGGTCGAACTGTTTGAAACCGACGGCAATCCCATTGTATATGGGGAATTGATAACCAACAATGCTAAACCGACCGTTCTGGTTTACGGCCACTATGACGTACAACCCCCCGATCCGGAAGACTTGTGGGAAACGCCCCCATTTGAGCCGACTGTCCGTAATGGCGATATCTATGCCCGCGGTTCCAGCGACGATAAAGGACAGTCGTTTACGCATGTTAAAGCTTTGGAATCATACTTGAAATCGGGACATGACTTTCCTGCCAATATTAAATTTATCTTTGAGGGGGAAGAGGAAATCGGTTCCCCGAACCTCGTACCCTTTATAAAGGCCCATAGAGAGTTATTGGATTGTGATATGGTACTCATCTCCGATACAGCTATGTTCGCAAAAGATACGCCTTCCATAACATACGGACTTCGGGGACTCACTTATATGGAAATCGAAGTTGTAGGGCCAAACCGTGATCTGCATTCGGGTGTGTACGGCGGAGCTGTTGTAAATCCTGCTAACGCCCTCTGTGAAATTATTTCCAAACTCAAAGACGAGGATGGTGTCATTCAAATCCCGGGCTTTTATGACGATGTAAAGGAGCTTACCGATCAAGACCGGGAAGCTTATAAGAAGCTTCCATTTGACGAAGAGAAATACAAAGAAAAATTGGGACTTAAAGCCGTTAAAGGAGAAAAAGGATATACCACCCTTGAACGAGCATCGGCTCGCCCCACACTGGACGTCAATGGTCTTTGGAGCGGCTACCAGGGTGAAGGTGCCAAAACCGTACTTCCCTCGAAAGCAGGAGCAAAAGTAAGCATGCGCCTGGTGCCGGATCAGGATCCCAAGAAAATTGCGAAACTGTTTACTAAATATGTTAAATCACTCGCTGACGATACTGTAACAGTAACCATTACCGAACATCATGGGGGCCACCCTGCAATTACCGACCTTTCATTTTATGGTTTACAAGCGGCCGCTGCCGCATTTAAAGAAGTATATGACAAAGAACCACTGTTTGCGAGAGAAGGGGGCTCTATCCCAATTGTTGCCGACTTTCAGAAAGTATTGGGAGCACAGTCCATATTGATGGGCTTTGGCCTGAATAGTGACGCCATTCATTCTCCCAATGAGAAATTTTCGCTCAAAGATTTTTACCGCGGTATCAAAACATCTGCTAAATTCTTTGAGCTGCTTCCCCATTACAACTAAACAATTTGAGAAAAACCATATTAAAACCCATCTTGATCCACGCTCGAGATATGGAACAAGATGGGTTTATCCATTTGATACAATAACGCCCTAATTTTCCTGGAAGGCATCTTGTTGCATCAGCACTTCTCCAAATGAAATCTCTTCGGCTGCAAGAACCATAATCGTGGTAGGCATATCCATCACCCGATTATGCAACCCTTCATAATATGTCACAAAATCACCTTCCGTC
>JASFMR010000075.1:0-18532 GCA_050117475.1 Balneolaceae bacterium
ACGACCAGATCGATAGGCGGCAGGTGTACGCGTGGTAACACGTTCAGCCGAGCCGTACTAATCAGGCTACCGGCTTCCCCTTATATGGCTTGCACGACCCGCCGGGGTCGGGCAACCCCTTACCCACACCTCCAGCTATCACTACGCCAAAGACTCTTATTGACTTTTTGAGCAGGCGGGTCATGCGCAGGGGCCCCACCCGTTCCCATACCGAACACGGCCGTGACACCCTGCAGCGCCGATGGTACTGCCCTCAGGGCGGAAGCGTAGGTCCCCGACTGCTCTTTTTATTTTTTTTGTATGAAGCTCTTTACGCTATGCGTAGAGGGCTTTTTTATTTTGAAAAGCTTTTGGAATCATTGGTGGGTCTCGTTTTCTTTGGACTGTCCTCAATGCCAAAACCGATTGGGAGGTCGCTCCAAATGAGGGATGTGCCCAAGCTCAGTCGGGGAACTAGATTTTGGTGCCCATTATTTTCGCTTGCTCTTCATACCACTTATAAAAGGTATCATTGAAAATGCGGTCCCGTGCTTCTTGCATCAGCCATAAATAGAAGCTTAAATTATGTAGTGAGGCTAGTTCCAGTCCCAGTATCTCGTTGTTGCGGAACAGGTGATGGATATATGACATCTTGTATTTTTGACACAAATCGGTAGGGAAATCGGGATCCAGCGGTTCATTATGATTTTTCCATTTGGCATTCATGATATTGATATAGCCGTTCTTGGTAAAAATTTGACCGTTACGTGCATTGCGGGTCGGCATCACGCAGTCAAACATATCGATTCCCCGGGCAATGCATTGCAACAGGTTGGCGGGATTTCCCACACCCATAAGGTATCGGGGCTTGTTTTCAGGCAGAAAATCAGTGTTTAAATCGGTCATCTCGTACATCAGCTCTGTAGGCTCGCCAACGCTCAGCCCACCGATAGCAATGCCTTCAAAATCAAGATCGGTAATGTATTTAGACGATTCTTCCCTTAAATCCTTGAAAGTTCCACCCTGCACAATGCCGAACTGTGCCTGGGTATGCCCGTATTTAGGTTCTGTATTCAAAAAGGCCTCACGCCCCCGTTTCTCCCAGCGATGTGTAAGGTCCATTGATTCTTTTGCATACTCGTAGCCACAGGGATAGGGCGGGCATTCATCCAGCACCATCATGATATCGGAACCGAGGGTTCGTTGTATATCGACAACATTCTCTGGGGTAAACAAATGTTCGGATCCGTCGAGATGGCTCTTGAAATGGGCACCTTTTTCTTTAAGTTCCCGGTTATCGGAAAGGGAAAAAATCTGATATCCCCCCGAATCGGTCAGTATCGGTCGATCCCAGCTCATAAAAGAATGAAGTCCACCCGCGTTCTTAATAATATTACAGCCGGGACGTAAATACAGGTGGTAAGTATTTCCCAGGATGATTTGAGCTTTTACCTTATCAATAAGCTCATCCTGTTTAACGGCTTTTACTGATGCAAGCGTGCCGACCGGCATAAAAATAGGAGTTTGAATTTCACCATGGTCAGTTTTTAGCAGGCCTAATCGGGCTTTGGTGGATGAGGCAGTTTTTTTGAGTTCAAACAAGGGGTAACGCCTGGATTATGTAGTTTGCATTATAGTTGATAATATTGGGCTTGAAAATAGTAAAATTATTGATGCAACATTAACACACTATTTTAGTATCCTTATTGAATTAATGAAAAGTGATATTTCATAAAATTGAAGTGTCAAGATTTTGAATAAAATAAATGTTACCTAAAATTGGTTAGGGGATAGGCGGTTTAGCAACATCCTCTATTTGTATACCCCAGAAGATAAATTCTATTTAGAAAAATTATTCAGACAGCATATGTCTAGCAAGACGTTGGTAATTGTCCCTACTTATAACGAATCGAATAATATTTCCCGTCTCATTGAGACAGTTATGGGATTGGATGAAAATATACATCTATTAATCGTTGATGATAATTCTCCGGACGGAACCTCCAAGATTGTCAAACAGGAACAGGAGATGTTCGGTGAGCGATTATTTTTATTGGAACGACCGGGGAAGCTGGGCCTGGGAACGGCCTATGTAACGGGTTTTAGATATGCGTTGGACCATGACTATACATTTATATGCGAAATGGATGCGGATTTTTCCCACGATCCGAATGATCTGCCACGCCTGATAAGACGTGTACAAAATGGGGATGCTGATGTAGCGATCGGTTCGCGTTATGCTGACGGCATCAGTATTATCAATTGGCCGCTAAGTAGACTGATTTTATCCTACAGCGCAAACCTTTATGCTCGATTTATAACCGGACTACCAATATTTGATACGACCGCCGGATTTAAATGTATTCATAGGAAAGTGTTAGAGAAAATTTCGGTGGATAAGATCAGGTCCAACGGTTACGCTTTTCAGATCGAGCTGCACTTCAGGGCTTGGAAAGCGGGATTCAATCTAAAAGAAGTAGCTATCATTTTTCGAGAACGCCAAAAGGGAGTGTCCAAAATGTCAAAATCTATTGTCTGGGAGGCCATCTGGCGGGTTTGGACTCTGAAATTGCAAAGCATTTTTGGGACTCTTTAATCCCATCGAATATCTTCTTAAACTCTCAGCTTTAGTTCTTATATTTCAACGGACTTATTAAGCGATAAAATTTCATTTATGCAGTATTTAGATTTTGAACAACCAATAGCTGATTTGGAAACGAAAATTAAAGAGCTAAGTGAGCTCTCTATTACAGACGATGATGTGCTTTCGCCTGAAATAAAACGGCTTGAGAAACGTGTTGAAGAACTCCGGAAATCTATTTTTAGTAATTTGACCCGGTGGCAGCGCGTGCAGCTGGCCCGCCATCCTGATCGTCCGTACACCCTGGATTATATATATAAGATCACTGAAAACTTTGTTGAGATCCACGGGGATCGAAACCACAGCGACGATAAAGCTATTGTCGGAGGCTTTGCGACGATCAAAGGGCAGTCAGTTATGATTCTTGGTCACCAGAAAGGACGCGATACCAAAAGCCGAAAATTTCGCAATTTCGGAATGGCCAACCCGGAAGGATACCGAAAAGCCTACCGCCTGATGAAGCTTGCCGAGAAATTTAGTGTTCCAGTTATTACCCTGCTCGATACGCCCGGCGCCTATCCTGGTTTGGAAGCTGAAGAAAGGGGGCAGGCCGAGGCTATTGCAAAAAATCTCAAGATGATGGCTACGCTTAAAGTACCTATCATTACCGTTGTTATTGGAGAAGGTGCCAGCGGGGGTGCGATTGGCATCGGTATGGGAAATGAGGTGTATATGATGGAAAATACGTGGTATTCGGTGATCTCACCGGAGTCATGTTCTTCCATTCTGTGGAAAACCTGGGATTATAAGGAGCAGGCAGCCTCGGTGTTGAAATTGACGGCCGAGGACCTCAATGAGATGAAGATTATCGATGGAATTATCAAAGAGCCCTTGGGCGGTGCCCACCGGAATCCCGACAAAGCTGCGGAAGCAGTTAAGAAGACGCTGTTGAAATCGCTGACGGGACTAAAGAAAAAGTCGCCTGAGGAACTTGTCGAAAGCCGAATAGAGAAGTATTCAAAGATGGGAGAATGGAAAAAGGCTTCCAAAAAAGCCAAGAAAAAATAAACGCGTGTTTCCCAAAAAAGAACCTATTTACTCTTATACTCATCAATTACGAAGTCGCTACGGGGAGACTGACCAGATGGGATACGTCTACTACGGGCGGTACCTGGAGTATTTTGAGGAAGCGCGGACGGAAATGATTCGTTCGCTCGGTTTTCCTTATACAAGGTTGGAAGAGAATGGAATTATGCTGCCCGTTGTATATACTGAAGTGGATTACAAAGCACCGGTATTTTATGATGAGCTGATGAGTATCAGGGTCTGGCTATTTGACATCCCCACGGTAAAGCTGGAAACGTTCTATGAAGTGTTTACCAAAAGACAGCAGAACCCACATGTACGGGGAAAAGTGACGCTCTGTTTTATGAAGGAGGAAAGTCGAAAGCCGTGCCGTGCACCGACGGATTTTCTGAATAACCTGACATCGGCCATTAATTCCTAATATTTAGTTTCCTAATATTATGAAAGCACAAAAAATCGGCCTGTATCTATTTGTCCTTGGGTTGTTTGCATTCATTATATTAGCGGCAATGGGCGGAGGTATTTTTGGACAGGATACACCGTGGCAGTTTCAATGGCAGCATCGCTTATTTGCAGATTTCTGCCACCAGGATCCCTCTCGTTCATTCTGGATCGATGGTCAGCCAATGGCGGTTTGCAGCCGCTGTTTGGGTATTTATACCGGTTTTGCCCTCTGCTGGATCTTGTTGCCTTCTTTGTCGTTATTTAAAACAGAAAATAAGACCGTTAAAAAACTGGTATTGGGTATTGTGCTTTTGAATTTAGTTGATGTAATTGGAAATATGCTTGGTTTTTGGCAAAATACGTTGGTCTCACGTTTATCACTCGGCTGGTTAATGGGATGGACTGCCGGACTACTTTTTACGGGGGACTTTTTCAAAATAACAATCAAATCAATAGGGAATCATCATGGAAGAATCACCGCAGACATCAAGCAGTAATCCATCATACTGGACATCGGTTGGAATAGCTGGTGTATTATTCGGTATTGTAACTTTTGCACTTTCGCTGATAGTTGCTTATGCCACTATCAATTCTGAACCTACCGGGTCCATGTTATCACCAATCCAGCTTGCAGGTACACTAGTCTGCTTGGTCGGGGCCTTTGGAGGAATGTTGGCAACCTGGCATTATGCTAAAGAATATGATATCCCTTTTACCTTGGGAAAGGGGGCTTTAATAGGGCTCTATACCGGGTTAGCTATTGCCATCGTGAGCGTGCTGTTAAACCAGGTTTGGCATCTTATAGACCCGGATATGACTCAGCGGCTTATTGAGCACTCCATTGCAAATATACAGGCGTCCAATATGGCAGATCAACAGAAGCAGCAAACAATGGATATGGTTGCGGAATCCCTTCGTAATCAAGACAGTATAGGCAGACAGCTTTTATGGGGGCTTCCCCTTTATGGAATCCTGAACTTGCTTACCGGTATGATCGGAGCCAAAGTATTTAGCAAGAAAGAAGAAAATTTCTAACAAACTTTTGATGAACATAGAAGGCCCGGAGCGACCCAACGAGCATAACAACATAGAAGAAGGATACAAGTCATGGGCCGAGCGGCATGGTTTTGCCGACTGGGCGCTGGCGTTTCTCTGGATTATCGGGGCGTTTATCCTGTTTCAATTTACGGCCACGATTATATCGGTTGTGCTGATTGCCAGCAAACAGGGCCTCAGTCCGAATCCCGCTGATATTGCCAAGGCGATGGCCGATAACCTGAACCTGGTATTTATCGGGAATTCGACCGGGCAGGTACTATTTTTGGGATTGGCGACGTGGTTTTTTACGCGCTTGCATACCTCAAGGAGTAAGCGGAGAGCATTTCTTCGTTTTGAGATACCCGGAGATATATTCCAGAATATTCTCCTCACAATAATACTGATCGTTGCCGTTCAGCCGATTATCTGGTTCCTTGCCTGGCTGAATGCCTTGATCCCGGTGCCGGATGTGTTCAGTAATTTGCAGAATACCCAGTTGGATATGATCGAGAGTTACCTTCGGGGGCATCATCTGATGGTCCTGACGCTCTTCCATGTAGCACTCGTGCCAGCCATTTGCGAGGAAACCCTTTATCGAGGATATGTTATGAGGGCTTTCCAGAAAAGTTGGGGCGTTTGGCCGGCCATCATACTCTCCGGGTTGCTGTTTGGACTTTATCACGTGCAACTCAGTAACCTTATTCCCCTGGCTACACTCGGAATGCTGTTCGCCTTTCTCTCCTGGACTACAAAAAGTATCTTGCCGGCGATGGTGGCCCATTTTGTGAACAACGGCGGCAGTGTATTGATGGGAACGTATTATCCCGATTCAGCATTTTCAGAAATAACACCGGAATCCATGCCCCCCGTATGGGCTGTGGTATTAGGTGTGTTGATTACAGCTTATATTGTATATTATTTATATAATCAGCATGCAACTAAAGAGCCTAAGTAGAAGGAACAGCTATGTTTGATGGTCCCAAGCCAAATAAAATTGAAAACTGGGTCTGTGTAATGGAAAGAGGCACAGAATACGAAATAGGGTTTGCCAAAAATTACTTGTCAAATTTGGAGATCCCATCCCACATCCTTTCCAAACGTGATTCTGCCTATAGTTTAAATGTCGGGGATATGGCATTGGTTTATCTCTATGTGCCGAAAGAGTACGAAAAGAGGGCACGGAAAGCTCTTAAAGAAATCGAGATGACAGACGATATAAATAACGAGGAAGAATAATAATTCTCAGTGAGTGAATTAACCAAGCGTATTCTTTTTGCTGTTCCTGCGGCCGCAATATTTTTATATGTGACATGGGTGGGAGGGGTATACTTCACCGGCCTTATCATTTTTATCGCACTTTTCATACAACGGGAGCTTTCGGTAATCAGTGAAAAGGCCGGTTTTAAGACCGATGAATATTTTCCCTATACCATTGGGCTGTGGATTTTGCTGACGCCCTACCTTCAGTATCCCCTGGCGATAGGTTTGTTAATTTTCTTGCTCTTTGTTGGTATCCAGATCTTTAAACCTGACGATCGGGGGCTCAAAGAGTTGGTTTCGACTCTTTTTTGTGGCATCTATGCACCACTCGGGCTTTTGACTTTGGTCATGATCCGGCAGATGGGGAATACTCAAACCGGCTTTATGCTGACCGTCAGCCTGTTGTTTATGGTGTGGGGTAATGATATCCTTGCCTATTTTGGGGGAAAATCATTTGGAAAACACCTCTTTGCGCCGAAGATCAGCCCCAAAAAGACATGGGAAGGATTCTTTTCCGGCATTGTGGGCGCTCTTATCGGCTTGGCACTGGTCGTCTACCTGGTTCCGCTGGAATATCCCGTGTCTATGCTGGTTATGGCCCCGGCGACCCTGCTTATAAGTATTTTTGGTCCCATCGGGGACCTGACGGAAAGCCGGTTCAAGCGGGCTGCCAAGGTAAAAGACGCCTCCGATATCATTCCCGGTCACGGCGGTTTTTTTGATCGCTTTGACGCCCTTATTCTTGCCGCACCCTCATTCTACCTTTATCTTCTTCTGTTGAAAATTCTTGGATATGTCTCATTTTGATTTAGAGTACCGAGTTCTTGAACTTAAACTGGATCAACCTTTTACTATTTCACGCGGGACAAAAAATTCAGTTCGTAATGTGTTTGTGACTCTCACCTCTGAAGGGGTTACTGGTTATGGGGAAGCAGGCCCAAACCTACGGTATGATGAGGATGCGGGAAAAGTGGGGCAATTCATTGACCGGCTCGGAAGTGATTTCTTTGATGAGCCGGGAATGCCCGAGGAAATAGCAGCCCAAATTGCTGCTGAAACACCGGCTGTACACGCTGCAGCCGCTGCAGTTGAAATGGCCTGGTTGGATTGGTGGGGCAAGATGCAAGAACAGCCGCTTTGGAAGCTTTGGAATGCACCGTCCCGCCAAACGCCTCCTACATCGTACACTATTGGCCTGGATTCTATCGACATAATGCAGCAAAAAGTAAAAGCAGCTGCGGATTATCCCATCCTGAAGGTGAAGCTGGGTACCGGCCGGGATCAAGCAATTATCGGGGCCATCCGAGAGGTTACCGATAAGCCTATTCGTGTGGATGCCAATGAAGGATGGACAAATATCGAGACGGCCAAGAAGCATATTAGCTTTCTGGCGGAAAATAATATTGAGTTGGTTGAACAACCGATGCCCTCGGCCATGCACGATGAGATGACAAGGCTCAAACAATGGTCTCCTCTACCGTTGATGGCTGACGAGAGCTTTATCGGGGATGAAAATTTGGGGCAAATTGCCGAAGCCTTTGACGGCATCAACATCAAGCTGATGAAGACAGGCAGTTTGGTAAAAGCACGTGAGGTTATCCGCAAAGCCCGCCAGCTCAATTTACAGGTTATGGTGGGATGCATGATTGAAAGTTCCCTCGCTATTTCAGCAGGGGCTCTGGTCGGTACTTGGGCCGATTATGTGGATCTTGATGGTTTTCTTCTGATCCGCGATGATCCCTACGAGGGTCTGGGACTGACTGCCTATAAAGAAATCGTACTGGGAAACGGAAACGGGCTTGGGGTTTCGATGACACCTTCCCCAATAGAGTAAAGGTAGGTTACATTGTACTTGCTTTATCCTCGGCTATGGAACAGCAACACGATCTCCGTGGCTGGCAGGCGCTGATATCACCAGGAATTCGGCGGCCTTTTCAGACGTGTTTTTAACTTGGTGTGTAGTGCCTGGAGGAATGTGCATGCCTTCTTGTGGGTTAAGCATATGTACTTCATCATTCATCTCAATACAGAGACTACCCTGCAGGACAAAGAAGAACTGTTCGGCCCGCTCATGAAAATGCTTTACTTCCGATGTGCCGGTCGGCATCCGTTCCTGAATGACACTCAGCCCCGGCTGTTTAAGTAAGTGCCAACCGTCACAGTTATCGCCCCACCGGTATTGTTCTGCGGTTTTCCAATTCGTTTTCATCTGATACTACATTAGAGTTGAGGAGTTAAAAAGTTCATTCGAGCCATAATTGGAAAAATATATTGGCAAAGACAAATCTCGTTTTTAATCTGCATTTGTTTCCTAATATCCTTTTTATAAGTTGTACAAAATTCTGGGAATTTTTGGGGCAAACAATCCTGCAGGAAATATAATTCGTATGATACTTAAATATTATTCCATGGTTACAGCCTTGAATATCAAATCTATCGTTTGCTCCGTTTTCCTTGCCGGCTTTTTGTGTGGTATCGCCTTTCCTATCCAGGCAATGTATACTACCGTAAAGCCGGTGGTATCGACCGCAAACAGCACCAGTCGCGATTCTCTTAGATTAACAAGGGCCAAGGTAAGGGATTGGATCAATACTCGGATCGCCGTTGCGAAGCTACAAAAGAAGATGAAGGCCAATGCGGCTGCCTACGACGATGTAGTTCACGCCTTTTACGCTAAACGGAAGATACTGCTGAAATCTCGAGGTTGGTCGATAAGCTTGTTTGATGCTGTCAAAGAACGCATCAATGCTGCGGCATTTGCGATGGATATGGCAGACGAGCTGGCCGAAAGCAAGAATGATCACGAAAAGGAGATCGCAGATATTAAGTCTAATGAATACCTTTCGGAGGAGCAGAAACAGAAGATGATTGACGGCCTGCAAATGATGAGAGAACAGAAAAGGAAGCAATATATTGAGCCAACTAAAGCCGACTGGCCTGCCGTAACGCCGTACCGGGCCACTTTGAAGCAGTTAACGCATTGGTATGCCGGAAATATCCCGAACCCGCCGGAAGTGAACTAAAAACTTTCTCCAGAAATAACGGCTAAGGCATACTTTGCGATCTCTTTTCATGACTACGTTGTAATTATGTTTTTTGACTCATAAGGTTATCATTGCAGTGAATACGTCTCTCCTTTACCAATGGCAGTTGATGTATAAAATATCTAAAACATTGCATTAGTAAACGTTAAAAAACGATACGTTGTAGAGATTAAAGGGAATCAACGGAATTTTGACAAAGAAGCCATTTTAGGACTGGGACTCCAGTGATTCCTTCAGCGCATTCACTGTACGCCTGCGTTCGCCCCGGGCGATGATCTGTATCAACGGTTGAATGATCTTGAAAGCTCCGTATAGGCGTCCCTTAGCTAAATGGTGAATCCTGGTGGTGTTGGGACCTTCGGCTTCAAGCGTATATCCTGGCCACCCTTCCATCATGGTGATTCCTGCGGGACGGGCGGTGTAGTGAAATACCACCCGTGTAGGCCGATCAAAAATAGTGATTTCGTCCCGTATCGTACCGAGCCGGGTCTTGTCAGAATAAGTCGTGCCCCTGCCTACCGGTCCGTCGGATTCTTGGCGGCAGGCAATGAATAAACCGTCGTCAGGCATCCAATTCGGGTAACTTGGGATATCCACCAGCCGGTCAAATACTTGATCAATTGGTTTCCTGATAATCTCATCTATTTCAGTACGTATCATGGCGATACCTCCTTCTGCCTTGTTGGCTACGATCCGATTTCTTAAGTCAGGTTATTTAAAATATGACAAAATTTGAGCCCCAAAGGCAAGAAAACGCTGCAGGAGGCAGTTTTAAAAGAACTGTTTGAAGTGAAAAGTGACCGAAGGTTTATTTTCGTTCTATCGACAGCGATACCGCGAGTTGGACCGGCGGAACAGTCAACAAAACAGCCCCTTCGCCGGTTACTACAGCCAAGACCATGCCTCCGGCGGCGATACCCAAGGAAGAAAATAATTCTTTTCCGAAGTTGCCCTTCCGCCCGTTGCCCAGGTGAACGCCCAGCGGCAGTCCAATCGACTCACCGATCGTTCCCCCAATAATAATACCCCCAATACCGCAGAACCACTCATCTCCCTCGCAATTTGCAGAATCTATCCCATATCCAATTTGGCCCCCGGCTACCAGGCCGGCGGCCCCGCCAATTAGTCCCCCGATAATAGGCACTGCAAGGCTTCTTTGATCTTTTTGGACAGCGGCATCCATGAGATGGAAATGATAGGCAGAAAAAGGATATTGAATCCTAAAAATGTTTCTTTCATTCCATTGTTTGTCTTTTATAGTTGCCATTTTCGATTTAGGCCAACCAAACTTGTTCATATTTCCCCAAAAGTTTTTAGCAGCGGGTATTGTATACGCTGTATCTATCTCTTTAGTCGTAACCTGGCCAACGGCGTGATTCATGCATAGAAAAACTGCTAAAACAAGCTCACATAATCTCTTCATGACGCAGCCCCTTGTGTTTATTTATAAATTGAACAAAAAATGGATGAGGGACAAGTGGATAGGGCTATGAGGATTCTCTTTATTGTGGTACTACGGCTATTCAAAATTAGCCGCGCGTGCTTGGAAATTCCAGTAGTTGTCAAGCGCTTCTCTTATTCGGCGGCATTCTGATTCGGTACGTAGAGCAGACCGGCGTTCGTGTTCCAGGTAGGCAGCAATGGCGGCTGCCTGTTTTGCGGAAAATATGGAATGGCGGAAGCGGGCGTAATCACCCCAGCTGCGGCTTCCATATCGCCGGGGATTCAGGGGGACGTCTTTACTGCTATTGTCCAGGCCGTGTATTAAATGGAAGACGGGGTCAACCCTGGAGAGCTCATTGCGGACTGACGCAACCAGGTAAGCCGGAAGATAATACCGGAATGCCTCGTCGGAAAAAAAGCCCAGGGCCGTTCCAAAACCGTCGGGTGTGGCGTCCAGGAAGGTGGGAGACAGATCTTTCCAGTGGGGTATTTCCGAAAATTCCTCTTCAAGTGCAGCGGGTTCGGTCCCTTCGCGGCTGTTGCTCAGGCACCAGGCCGGCGGCGGTTCCACCTCTGTGAAAGCATTTATTATGCGATGAATCAGTGGTTTCGGGTCGGGCATGGTCAATATGAATTAGTTTGATTGCAGGGAGCAAACAGGCCTCTAATCCTTTGTATTTTCAAGTTGACTGACAATCAAAGAAATGTCTTTTGGATCATGTGCCTCAAAATTCGGTTTATATTTCCAGTTTTCGGTATCCGTGGTCACCCCATAGAGCGCGGCAATGGAAAAAACCCGGGGTCCCCTTCCGGATTTTTTTAGCTTCTGGTTGGCTAAATAGGCGCACTGTGAATCGGTCTCGTGGTCGCCGATATAAACAACGGACCCTTCTTCAAAATTGGTCAACTTTTGAATACATCTCAAAAGTCCAGTTGGATCCGGTTTTTGTTGGTCATAGTCAATTTCTTCATAACCGATCAGCGTGGAAAAATACAGACTTAGATCTTGCTTAGCCAAGTATGAAGCGATATTTCCTTTTGCATTTTGAGAGACGATACCATGCCGGAAATCACTGAGATTTTTTAGAACGAGTCTTATATTGTGAAACAGCGACACTTCTGTTTCATTCCGGGCCTGGTACTCTTTCCATAGAGTTCCGGCCTCATCGATTTGTGCCCCGGAGAGCCGAAAATAGGTCTTATATAATGCCCTCCAGTTGGCCGAATCTTCGTTGGCAGCCTGGTATTGATCGAGAGATTGCAGCGCTTCATATACTTCAATCGAATTGCCGGTTACTTCCCTCATTATTTCTTTGGTGACCTCAAGATTCTTACGTCTTGTGTCTACCAGCGTACCGTCGTAATCCCAGATTATAGCTTGAACCATAGATGTTTAATCTCACATTATGAATGTGGCCCCGTAAAATGCTAGGATGGTTAGTGATTATCAACCCGGTTTCGCATAATCTCTGTCACATTTATTTTTTTGTGCTTTTATCCAGGAAGGCAATAGCATCGTTAATGCCAGGTCTCGGATAGTTGTCAGGCCTATTTTAGGTAAGCGGGGAGCGAGATTCAGAAATTGAGTTACGTGAGGCTATTTCTTATTTCACTGATATATTCGGCGCTCATTCCTAAATAGGACCCCAGAATATACTGGGGGACCCGTTGAGCAAAACCGGGAAATTTATTGATAAAATTAAGGTACCGGTCTCTTTTCGAAAGATTATATATTAACGATATTCGATACAGGGAAGCCGCGTAAGCCCTCTGCATAATCAATCGGAAGTATCGCTCCAGCTTTGGGACCGATGCAAAAAGTGCTTCCTGTTTATCTCTTTCAATCATGATTATCTGCGATTTCTCGATGGCCTGGATATTAAATTCAGAGGGTCGTTGCATTTCGAAGCTGGTATAATCCGTTAACCACCAATCTTCGAGGGCAAATTGAATAGTATGTTCATCACCGTCCGATGTGATGACATACATTCGCAGGCATCCGTCGATTACAAAAAAATTATACCGGCAAATCTGATTGTTCGATAAAAGAATTTCTTTCTTCTTAAACGATTGACATCTTATAGCCGATTTGACAAGGTCAATTTCAGATTCTTTTAAGGTGACAAATCGGTCGATGTGGTTAATAAGGTTTTCACTTTCCATTGGTCAAACAGATTGAAATGAAAAATATGATTATAAAATAGGTTTGTTTACCGTTATAACCCACTAATCGCTCGTTATTTTGTTAATTCCGGTTATCAGCTCTTTTTGTTAAAATTTTCAGTTCAAAGTAATGACACCGGCTGTCCTAAACAAAAAGGGCTATGTGGTCACTGTAGAATTCTATATATGTTCATGTTGTATCCTGCTATCTTTAGGAGCTTGCTGTCTGTCAGCCATACCATAATCACGAATCACATGGGCTACTCTCAGCTGATATTCTTTAAAAATATAAGCTCGCCCTTTTTTCTGGGCATGGCGGTGGCTTTCAAGGTTGCGCCAATTTTTTACGGCTTCTTCGTTATGCCAGTAGGATAGAGAAAGTATCTTTTTTGAATCCTGAAAGCTTGTAAAGCGTTCAATAGAAATGAATCCATCTATTGCGGACAATTCCGCTTTTAGCCGGGAAGCGATATCCAGGTATTCATGGTGATATTTTGGTTTTAGAGTCACTTCAAAAATAACGGCAACCATTTTATATTAACTTTAGTTTATATGGTTAAAAAGTTTTTACGACTTGGTATAGATTGTGCCTACTTTTTTTCACATGCATGACATGTGTACCCGTTTCAATTTCTTTTTAGTCTAAAATAGACTTAGTTGTATTTACAATGCTGATGAACTGTATATACTGTTTTGCTAAAATCGATGCTTCATTCTGGAATGAAGTATCAATGATATTTTTTAAATATCTTGATGCTTATGAATTTTGATCAACAATTCAGTCAAATAGCTGCGCTGATAGGCGATCGGGTCCGGTCGTTAATGCTATGGAACCTGTTGGATGGAAGGGCTTATACCGCAACGGAACTTGCCGTATGCGCCGATGTATCGCCTCAATCAGCCAGTAATCATCTTAGGAAAATGGTGGATGCAGGTATATTGAAAGTTGAAAAACAAGGCCGGCACCGCTATTACAGGTATTCCTCAGCCAAAGTTGCCTACGCCATTGAGTCGATGGCAAATTTACTTCCTTCCGAGAGGGTAAGCCTGAATAAAGAACCCTCGGAACCTACCGGAGAAACATATGCACGGACCTGTTACGATCATCTGGCCGGCCAATTGGGAGTCAAGATTACGGATGCACTATTGTCTGGGGGAATTATTAAAACGGTAGGGGAAAAATATGATGTAACCAGGAAAGGGATCAACTGGTTTGAAGTACTTGATATCGATATTGCTGAACTGAGATCAAAGAGAAGATCATTTGCGCACTCCTGCTTGGACTGGAGTGAGAGGAGGCATCACCTGGCCGGGGCACTCGGGGCCGCTTTCTTAGATAAGATGATCAGCAATGGATGGATTAGAAAAAAACGAAATTCAAGAGAGGTCCATATAACCTACAAAGGACAGAAACGGCTGTCGGAATTGTTAAAAGTCAAGGCAAAGATAGAATCGGCATAGATGTTAGCGGGATATCTGCTCCAACCTAAGGTTTTGAGAATTATTTATTTCACAGGAGTGAAGCATACGAACTTTCACCCTTGCGTAGTGAATATTAATGCCAGAAAACAGCAGATTAGCAAAATACCGGCTATTATTGACAAGGGGTTTGCAAAATTAATTGTAACCCCACCGCCTGTTTGTTTCGGTACAAAAATTCGATTGTCATCTGGATTGAAATAAAACAGTTGCCAATGAAAATGTTCGGATTCGGTGATTGTTTCTTGACCTAAATTCTCTTGGTGCCACTTTTGTGAGGCCATGGAGCCATAAATCATAAACCCAACGATAATTAAAAGTATGCCAATGATTATAAAAAGAGTCATAAAAAAGTAATTTAAATGAAGTAAGTGCCCCTGAATAAATCTGCATGTCTAAATGTTAATTCTATTAAATAATGAACCGGGAGCTAAAAAGCTAGTAGGGAAAGTGGGAGAAGAATCCGGCACAAGCTCGGGGCGGGCTAAATCTTATTTTCCGTACCGGGTCTTTAATAAGAAAATCTGTTAATTATAAAAAACCCCATGCCACCCAGACATGGGGTTAAAGGTTAAGAAGTATGCAAATGAGAGTAAATAGACGCCTGCAATGATACAGCCTTCTTAGATAAAGGATTGTGCCATTAAGCAGCGGTACTATTATCCCGCTTTAATTTAAACGACAACTGATTCGGCTTCCTTTTTTTAAGTTCCTTGTAATCCGGGATCAAGTATTCAAGTTTAAGGCTTGGCAATTCCCAATCCTTCTCTCCTATAAGATCCCAATAGTCATCCACCATATATTTTAATCGAAGCTTAGGCATCTCGACAGTACCAACTATTTTTAGGTTCATCTTTTTACAGTGTTTGATGATTTCAAATCTGCCACTACCTAATAGTAGGAGGAAGAGAAGTTACGAACAACTAATTAAGAGGGATCTAACTTAGATGAGGGAGGTTTAATCTTGGTGTGAAATTCTTAATATTTCCCTGAGTATGTAAAAGATTCTTTAACCGAAACTGGTACGAAAAGACGGACTATATTTGCCGCTGGCTGAGTCATTTTTACTTTACCTATTCCAAGTTTCATTTTCCAGAACTATACGATAGCCGTCTATATCCTCAAAAGTTTTTCCGGATGTATCCCAATAGGGATTAAAAGACTTTACCGGCTTGAATCCGGCTTTTTCTAATTTTTCACATGAATTTTTCCACTTCTCATAATCGGGGAGGTAAAAGACCAATAGATTATCCTTTGTCGGAGCCCTGCCTGCAGGTTCATGTGTATTCTGTGTAAATTCAAGATGGTAGTTATGGGCCTTGTGTCCAATAATTATTCCGTCAAATCCTGCATGATCTTTGAAAGAAGAGAGTATCTCAAAGCCAAGGCCATCGACATACATTTGAGCGAGCTCTTCAAGGTTATCCGTGGGCCTGGCGATTCTCAATACAGTCGTTTTGTCCATAACTTATTACGTATTAGTGCATTTTCATTTTTGCTCCTGTTGTTTCGAGGCCTGCTGAAGTT
Organism: Balneolaceae bacterium; assembly: GCA_050117475.1. GTDB lineage: Bacteria > Bacteroidota > Rhodothermia > Balneolales > Balneolaceae > Fodinibius. Next base: position 16,045 of record JASFMR010000075.1, read on the forward strand.
GCTGAAATACACTCATTCGATCCGCAATTTGCCAATGGCCGGTGATCCGATCGCCGTCGAAGTAATAGACCGTGGCCCCCGACATTCGAAGCTGTTTCCCGGAAGCCGGGAAATGGGCGATAGGCCCCAAATGTGTTCCCTGCCAATGCCATGTGATGGCGACAGAATCCTCACTCTCGAAAATTTCCTGTATGTTAAAGCGTTGATCCGGGACCGGCGCCCGAGATTTCTTGACTCGATCTTTGAACCCCTCAATATCAAGTGTCATGCCTTCCCACGGATCACCCGGATCGTGATGAATTGTATAAGTTGATGCAATAAACTCTGATGAAGCGTCAGGATCGCCTTCATCCCATACCCTTCGTATAAAGTCTCTTATTATTTTCTTTTTCATTACCCTTCCATATTTATAATATGGATCCAGCATGAGTTGCAGGACCGTTAAATTAAATCACCGGAAGATTAAACATAAAAAATGAGGCTGGCAAGAATCAGTGAGGCCTGTCCTTATAAAAAAGGGGTGGGTAATTTAATTCAAGTAGATGCCAATCTTCACACCTGCAATAGGTGCCGTAAAAAATGGCCTCCTTAAGTTCCCAGCTTGTCCCACAAACCCAGAAAAAGTTATCGAGGTGTAACGTGGCCGACTTTTCGTTGAATTCCACATGCCGGGCTGATTAGAAATGTATTGGTTGAAATGGATAAAACTCCATAAATACACATGGTTGCAAACATAGAGTGAACACTTATTGCAAATGAGGGAAAATAGACGTCTGCAATGATATAGCCTTTTTAGAATCCGGACTTCAGCTTGCATTTATGCAGCTGAATCATTCTTCTTTAATTTAAAAGACAACTGATTCGGGTTATTCTTTTTTAGCGTTTTGTAGTCCGGGATCAAATATTCGAGTTTAAGGTTGGGCAATTCCCAATCTTTCTCCCCGATGAGGTCTCGATAGTCATCTACCATATATTTTAATCGAAGCTTAGGCATCTTGATAGTACCAATATGTTTAAATTTCATGTTGTTTTTTTAGCAGTGTCTTGATGATTTCAAATCTGCCGCTACCTAATAGTAGGAGGAAGAGAAGTTACGAACAACTAATTAAGAGGGATCTAACCTAGATAAGGGAGGCTTAATCTTGGTGTGAAATTCTTAATGTTTCTGGTCTATATAAAGATCCTTATAGATTTACTGTTGCCCATGTACACCGAAGGAGGATTAGCTTATTCTAAAAGCTACCTAACCGACCTTGAGCACAAGGGGCGTACTTATTGAGATGGAAACGGTATTCACTAGCGGAAGCGGTTTAGTGGTTCAGCGAAATCAAATCCGTTGATATCTACCGGTCCCGGGGAATTCCGGCTAATAGCCGGAATCCTTGCCCGATAATCTGATGATATGTTACCGTTCTTTCCGGCCAGTACGTGCACTGCGGTTAATGATACCGAAGGAACAGTGCTCGAGTAGGGAAGCGACATCCTCCCGGTTATAATCGGTATTGATACGGAGGGCATAATGCCATGATTGGTCTTTATGAAAAAGCACCAGAGAGGCCCCATCCAGCAAGTCACTAAAGCCACTGTCATCTTGGGTTTCTGTGTTAGACAGTGTTCCGAGTTCATAGGTCCACATTTGTAAGTTATTTTGCCCGGAGATATTATCCCCGCTACTGTCTGTTATGCTATCGGATTTCCTATTAGGCATTTCCTCCTTCTGAAGAGTCGACGATGCTGGACTGATGCTGAATGTAGAGCGCGCTGCCGCGTCCTTCAGATCATCGTTATCAGTATTTCCATCGTTGATTTGCAGGATGAACCGAAAACCTGCTTCATCCTGTTCGGAGATTGCATTGGCTTTAGATTTACGAGTATCTCGTTTGCTGATTGACAGGGACGCACGCTTCATGAAATCAGGATAGCCGTCTCCGTCCGGGTCACCGCCAAAGTCATCCGTGGTGATCCCCGAGGAGCGGTTGGAGCGGCTGGCATTATGGCTGGTGCCCGGTTCAAGCTGGTACATTAGGGTACCTGCCGCGGTTCCATTGCCGGAGCCAGGATTGGCCTGGCCTTCAAAAAGCACGTTTTCCCCTTTTTCTTTTTCTTGATATACCGGGTTTTCACCACCTGAGCCCGCGCCGACCGGTCCCGAGGTGATCAATGATTCCGGAGCCATCCAGCGAATGGGACCAGTATTACTTTTGTCATCGGCTGCTCTGGTTCCAGAACTGGTGGTGTTAGAACGACTCGAGTTGTAGTCGGTTGCAGCGGCGGTCGTGTCGTCGGGGACTCCGTCGCCGGAACCTCCCATAATGGAACTGGTGGTGTTGGAACGACTCGAGTTGTAGTCGGTTGCAGCGGCGGTGCTGTCGTTGCCGGCTTCATCGCCGGAATCTCCCATAATGGAACTGGTGGTATTGGAGCGACTCGAGTTGTAGTCGGTTGCAGCGGCGGTGCTGTCGTTGCCGGCTTCATCGCCGGAATCTCC
>JASFMR010000076.1:0-18522 GCA_050117475.1 Balneolaceae bacterium
TAGGACTTGGAGCCGGGCGACCGCAAGCTATTGAGCATTAACAATCCCTATCCATTTTTTACTTTCTATCTATAAGACAGATAGAAAATTTCAATTGGGCGGGGTAAAATTTGTGCATATATTTAATTCAACATTAAACTATTTTATATCTAACTATAAGTTTACCGTTATGAGCACAACAACTAAAACACTCTGGAAAATTGATCCTACCCATTCCGAAATTCAATTCAAGGTCAAACATCTGGTAATCTCTACCGTTACCGGTAATTTCAAATCCTTTGATGGAAGGCTCGAAACCGACGGAGAGAATTTTGAGAATGCATCAGCATATTTTGAAGCTGATATCAACAGCATCTCCACAAATAACGAAGATCGTGACAATCATCTCAAGTCTGATGATTTTTTCAATGCCGGAGAATATCCCAAACTCACTTTTGAATCTACCTCATTTGAGAGAGTTGGGGATAGTCGATATAAACTGACCGGAAACCTTACCATCCGAGAGGTTACAAAAGAGATAGAGCTGGAGGTCACACATGGTGGAACCGTGGAAGATCCCTACGGCAACACCAAAGCTGGGTTCGAGGTGACAGGCACCATCAACAGGAAAGAATTCGGCCTGAAATGGAATGCTGTTACAGAGGCCGGCAATGTTGTTGTAGGCGACAATATTAAACTCCAGCTGAATATTCAGCTGGTTCAAAACTAAGCTCCGTAGCTTAGTACATCCCATAAAAACGGGTACCCTGAATGAGTACCCGTTTTTTATTTTGTTTGCCAACTAAAAATTCATGTCATACAGAAAACAGAGTCAGCATTTCTCACGTTCATGCGACTTTTACATGCACCTTTTTCCCTTTCACTCTATTCCGATTCATTTTATTCAGTACCTGTTCAACATACTGGCCGGGTACATCCACAAAGGAATGTTTGGGGAAAATATCAATGTTGCCGATTGTCCCGCCGGGGATACCGGATTCACCGGCAATAGCTCCGACCAAATCACCGGGATATACATTATTTTTCTTTCCCACATTAAAATGAACTTTAACCATGGCCGCATCATCGTAAGAACCTATTTTTCGGTTGTCTTCCTTAGGCTTGGATGCAGCCGTTTTCATTTTTAACAATGCGGCGGCAATTTCAATGGTAGTAAACCGATCGTCAGAGAACTCCTCAATCTGCTCTATATAAGACCTGAGATCCCCCTTTTCGAGAACTTCGACAACTTCATTCATCAACCCCTCCATGCGTGATATCTGAACATCGGCTGCGCTAGGTAAATCCAGCGGGTTCAATCTGGTTTTAATCTGTTTCTCAATGGTCCGAAGCTGTTTGCTCTTTCTCCGTGTTGTAAAGGTAATAGCCATCCCCGAACGGCCCGCACGTCCCGTACGACCAATACGGTGCACATAATATTCCGGATCTTGTGGAATATCGAAGTTGAATACGGCTTCAATATCGTCAATATCAAGACCGCGGGCGGCGACATCCGTACCTACTAAAATATCAATAGCGCCGGATCTGAATTTTGCCATTACGCGATCACGCTGATTCTGGCTTAAATCCCCATTGATAAAATCAGTCGAATATCCCCTTGATTGCAGTTCACGGGTTACACCTTCCGTTTTGCGCTTGGTGTTGCAAAAGACCAATGCCAATTTGAAATCATTGATATCCATAAAGCGACAAATGGCTTCCGTCCTCACCGAATCCCTGACCTCCACCACATATTGTTCGATATTGGGCGCTGTTACTTTCTTTCGCTCTATGCTTATAGTCTGGGGATTATCCATATACCGATTCATGATCTTTCGGATTCCTTTCGACATCGTAGCTGAAAACATTATAGTCTGAACAGGTTGGCAGGCATACGACAGAATCTGCTCCATATCGTCTCGAAAACCCATATTCAGCATTTCATCAGCTTCATCAAAAACTACTCGTTTCAGATGATCCAGCTTCAAGGTACCTCGACGCAAATGGTCAATAGTCCGACCGGGGGTTCCCACAATTATATGCGCTCCTCTTTTCAGGGATTTTATCTGGCGGGAAATAGACTGCCCCCCGTAAATTGGAATTACATGAAGTCCTTCCAGATATTTGCCAATCTTAATAAGTTCGCCCGTAACTTGTATAGCCAATTCGCGGGTAGGACACATAATAATCGTCTGCACCTCATCGGTACTTACATCTGTCTTTTGTACAACGGGGATGCCAAAAGCGGCTGTTTTACCCGTCCCGGTTTGCGCCTGTCCGACAACGTCTTGCTCATTGAGAAGCGGGGTAATACATTTTTGCTGAACGGGCGTGGGATGTTCAAATCCCATATCTTCTAATCCCTTAAGGACGGATTCATCTATATTCAATTCTCGAAAACTCAATTCTGTCATATTATAAAATAAAAGTAAAATTAGTTAGTACCTGACGCTACAAAATGTACTTAGGGTACCGGCACACTGTGCTGCTTATCCTAAAACCGTACATAACGAGAGGCGCCAACAGACCTGGAAGGGATGTAAGAACCTGTTTCAACGAATAGGCGGGATACAAAGTAACATCAGAAGCCCTAAGGTACGGATTACAAACCAGAATACATACTTTAATGAACAGCCCCTCTTTTTTATCAACTCAAAGATATGCTCAATTCAACCCAATCAGAACATTTAGAGTTCTTTAATGTAAAATATACGCTACCGAAAAATACTCTTTATTAGCGGTAAACCCACATTTTAGCTTCATAATTAAATTTTATTAACCGTTTTACCCCCAAAGCCAAATCTTGTGTAATTTTTTCTAAACATAAATTATCATTTACGGATGGGACAACAACAGTTACTTTTAACAATATTGGTGACCATTATTATTGGGATTTCAATAGTTGTTGCCATAAACACGATGCAGGCAAGTCACAAAGAGGCTAACAAATCAGCCGTTCGACAGGATATCCTCATGGTGCTCAATGATGCTCAAACCTATTACATGAAAGCCAAGATGCTGGGCGGCGGCGGACGGTCCTTCGATGGAATTTCTGATAGCCAAATACTGTCCATTGACCTTGACAATGAAAATGGGTCATATGAAGTGTCAGGTTCCGGGAATACCCTTACCGTCAAGGGGACAGGGAGCTATGACAATGTTGAACTGACGGCCACCGCAACCATGACCGGCGACGGCATGGAAGTGACATGGTCGGAACCATAACATAGTGACTCAGCCTTCCTCGGATGCTAGTCAGCCATCCTGATTGAGATTCATGGCAACATCCGTTATTTCTCCTTCATTTTTTCCCTCGACGGTTTGACCGTTACTACCGGCAAATCGAGATGCTGGGCAACATTTTCGGTCGTAGACCCCAGAAAAAAATGTGCCAATCCACTATGTCCGTGTGTTGCCATCACAACAACATCAGCATGTTCAGCGGCATATTCCTGAATGGCCAGATGCGCTGATACTCCCCTTTCTATAACAGTCTGAAATGCAATGCTGTGGCTTGATGCCCCTTCTGTCATCACAAAACGGTCTTCAAAATCCACTTCTCCGCGAGCTATCTGAATATCATCAAGTTCTTCTTCAATCAAGTAATCATCCAGATGATCAAGCAGAGCCTCGTATACATTGGCTTCATCCGACTTTTGGGGATTACGAATCTCATCGGCTAGAGGACTGCCATAAAGCTCTAAAACATGATAAAGCGTGATTTCAGCGTCATAGGTATCAGCCAGCATAAGAGCAGTAGGTAGAACGGAGAATGAAAGCATGGATCCATCCGTCGGTACCAGAATACGCTTTAACCCTTCTGACGATAACCTTGCATCTACTGTAAAGACCGGAACTTCGGAGTGCCTTATCACCTTTTCTGCTGTTGAACCACGCAAGAGGTGTGTGTCATGCTCCCCGCGCGAAGCCATCACAATAAGATCATATCCCCCATCTTTTGCCACTTCTGAGATGGCCGAAGAGGGCTTTCGTTCAATCTTGCAAATACTTTTCCCCTTGTATTCTTCTTTGATATAGTCATTCATGATCTTCTCGATCTGATGATCTGCCTCTTTTTGTGCAGAAGGATACAAATCTTCATCCATATCAAACGGGACGCCTAATCTTGAAATACTCTGGTTAAAGTATTTCAGAGTAGGGATTACATGGATAAAATCAATTGTGGCCCCGAATTTACGAGCTATCTCCTCGGCATGAGTATAAGCGGGAATTGCATTTTCAGAAAAATCGGTGGGCACTAATATTTTATTAATTTTTTTCATGACAGATAAACAGTTAATGTCAAAAATAGTTTAAAAGACGCATTACATTACTTTTTAGAGCGCAAATAGTCAAGACCAACGACCATTACCAACCCTAATATAATTCCCAAAACACCACTACCAAAATGTGGTGTTCCTGCTTCCTGAATTGTCACATATGGAACAAACGGACTACTGCTAATCAATTTCTTTTTTACGGTCATTAGCTGCACTTTTTTTTGTCCGTCCGGCGCTTCAGGATTCACCACATCTCCCAGTCGTGTAAATTTCGGCTGATGCTCATCCGGCGGCGCGTTACGCAGCTCTCGGGCTTCTGGACTTGCATAGCCCACCACCCGATGATTTGTTACAATTTCTGTGTAACTGCGATGCTGGTAGGGCCATATCACGTACAATGAACCTATCAGGAAGCCGATCAGTACAGCAAGTGTTTGGTTTGAATACCGGTTTAATAACCATGACAAAACCCGTGAAAAAATCGCTATTCCAAAGATTGCCCCCAACACGAAAGGCAGCAGTGCTAACAGGCCGTCTATAGTTTCGGACGTACCCAGTTTGCTAACCTGGGAAAGTATGAAATCATATTTCCGGAGAATCAACAATAAATATGAACCTGAAATGCCGGGTAGAATCATTGCGCAAATAGCGATAGAACCACTCAGAAAAATAAAAACCGGCGATTCAGGGGTATCCGTAGGTACCAGTGTAACCACCCATAAACCAATACCTGTACCAATAAATATCATCAGCCCGTGCATCCAGTTAAAACCGTCGATGGCTTTTGCAAGAATAAAAATCGATCCTAATATGAGGCCGAAAAATAAACCGAACACCAACTCCGGGTTTGTAAACATGTATACCTGGAGCGGTACCACTTTGGTGAAAAATAAAAATGCGCACACAATGCCCGAAAGTAGCATCACCAGGAAGCGCCAGTCAACATCCCGCGCGGCCAATTTTACCTTAAAAGTTAACAACCGCTTTACAAACCTCAGATCGAAACTTCGTATGGCATCAATTAAACGTGTATAAATACCCACGATCAGGGCCATCGTACCTCCGCTTACCCCAGGCACGATATCAGCTGAACCCATTAAGAACCCTTTGATGAGTAAGATTGGGAATTCTCTCCATGTAGTGGTTGATTTTCGCTTAGGTGCAGAAGTTTCAGCCTGTGACAATGTAATAGGTAATTAAACATGAAAAATTACAAGTGAAAAATGTACTCATTTAAGCGATTACTCTCATATTTTTCATGAGTTGATTTCCAAACTCTTGCTCTTGTCATTTCTTCCAACCTTTCTTGCCGATAAGCGGAACAAATTTGAAATCACTGAAATGTTCTTCCTCGAACTCGTTCTCCCTGATCTTTGTAACGCGGATCATTTCCTGTCTTTTATCGTCTCCTACCGGGACCACCAGACGGCCGTTTACGTTCAGCTGCTCTACCAGGTCTTCCGGGACAACAGGGGCTCCGGCTGTCACTACGATTGCATCGTACGGAGCATAGGCCGACCATCCGAGGGTTCCATCCCCCAGTTTACTATGTACCAAATAGCCTAACTCCCTGAGGATCGAACGAGCCCTTTCATATAATTCTTTGTGACGTTCTATAGTATATACTTCGGCTCCAAGCTCGCATAAAATAGCAGCTTGGTACCCGGAACCGGTCCCAATCTCAAGCACTTTCTCTCCGGGTTTCAGATCCAGCAGTTCGGTCTGCCTGGCTACGGTAAAAGGCTGTGAAATGGTTTGTTCCTTACCGATAGGAAGTGCCGTGTCTTTATAGGCACGGTCTTGCAAGGCAGTATCTATAAAAATATGGCGGGGTACGATATTAAATGCTTCCAATACACGCTGATCCTTTATACCTTTGTCAGCCAGGGTTTCCACCAGACGCCTGCGTCGCTGTTTGAACTTAGGATTATTTGCACCGGACGGCCAATCGAGCATGGTTAGGTTAAAGCAAATTATACTATATGTTTCACTTTGAATTTATAACATAAGGAACTTGTAGCAATAAAATCGATTTTTATTGTATCACCTCAGGATGGCAATATGTATCTTAACGCCTAAATAACTCAATTGAGCTTTTTAAATATTATGAAAACTTTTCTAAAGATAGTCGCAGGAATACTTGTTCTTCTTATCCTTATCGGGGTCGGCCTTAATTTCTATTTCACTGACGAGCGCCTTGAACGTACTGTAATGCCTTATGTCAATGATGCAGTGGGCCGTAAGGTCGATGTCGAATCGATGTCGCTAACATTCCTCAGCACCTTTCCACAACCCGGGCTGAGTATAAGAAAAATGAGTATACCCGGCCAAACTGAATCTGACACCCTCCTTTCGCTGGATGAACTGGTTGCATCGGTTAATATTTTTTCGCTCATGGGTAGCCAAATTGACATTTCTGAAATCCGTCTCAGGAACCCTCGCTTCACCTATGTCGTTTATCCTGATGGCAGCACCAATATCGATTTTTTAATGCAGCCTGCACAAACAGAAAAAGATACGGCCGGGGGCTACGCTTTTAACATCCCCTCATTTCAATTGACGGGTGGAGATTTTGGCTATCGTGATGAAACCTCCAAAACTGATATCAGGTTGAGCAGTCTCGATGCTGATATATCTTTGAATTATGCCAGGAAAATTAAAAGTACCATCGATTTAAAACTGGGGGGGCTCAGCGCTTCGGTAAATGACACTTCATACATTAGAGAGCTGCCCCTGAGCCTCAATCAGCAGTCAACCATCGATCTGGATAATGAAACACTAAGCCTGGATAAAGGAACTTTTTCTATTCGGGGGTTGGCCCTGAACCTTACCGGCACGCTTTCCGGCTGGAGCAAGACCATGACGGCAGACCTGAAATTTTCATCATCCACAGATAACTTTGGCGAACTCCTTCGTCTGGTTCCCGCTCAGTATGAGGAGTATACTAAAGGACTTGATACCGAAGGTTCATTAGTCATCGAAGGGACACTTAATGGACCATTGGGAGGCAACAAACTGCCCACCTTCGATCTGTCTATGAAGGTGAATGACGGCTATCTCAAAAATCCGGACCTGCCCGATCCCATACAAGACATTCAGCTTTCGGCCAAAGCAACCAATGACCTGCTTACGATCGAAAACTTTACAGCCAGGGCCGGTGAAAATAATATTACAGCCCAAGGCCGGTTGACCAAGCCGATGGAAGACGACGGAGATTTCTCAATCGACCTGAATGGGAACCTCAACTTGGCTACTGTAAACCGGTTTTATGATATTAGCCGCTTTGATATCGAACAGATGGACGGCCAATTCAAAATTGACGGAACGGCAAGTGGAAATCGCGCTCATCCCGAGGAAGCTAAATTCAATACCGTGGCAAAATTGAATGACGGTTCCCTTAAATACAAAAGCGTTCCTAAAGCAATCGAAAATATCTCCGTGGATGCCAAGGCTAATCAGACAGCGGTTTCCATCAATAATTTGGAATTCAGGGCAGCCCAAAATACCTTCTCGATGAGAGGGGTCATCAATTGGCCTTTGAAAGAAGATCAACGCAGTGTCGACTTGAATACCAGCCTTACATTTGATCTCGCTACTGTTAAAGACTTTTATCCTATTGACGAAGATACCCTTGCTATGCGAGGGTTATTAACCGCCAATGCCACCCTTAAGGGTAAAGCGGATCAAATAGAGCGGGCCGTACAAAAAGGAAACGTTTCCCTGACGAACGGCTATATCAGTCATAAATCGTTGGGTAAACCAATCCAAGATCTTAGCTTCGAATCTTCACTGAACGGACCATCGCTCAACATTTCAAAAGCCAGCTTCAAAACCGGCGACAATAACTTATCAGCCTCAGGCAGTATTACCAATTACCTGAGTGACAATCGATCTGTCAACTTGAACATTAGAGGAAGTGCTGACTTTTCAGAGATTCCCGACTATTATGACATACAACCCACGATTAACAAACTTACCGGTAAGGCTGAACTAAATCTTAAAGCCATCGGTCCTATAGCTCATCCCGCTGAAATGAAATTTGATGGGCAGCTTACCGTCAATGGTATGAACATGGAGGGGGAAGGAATTGTACAGCCGATAAAAAATCTCAACGGCAAACTGGATTTGAATCCCAAAACTGCTAACCTCAGCTCCCTCAAATTTAAAATCGGCTCTTCGGATATTGCCTTAAATGGATCACTAACCGACTATATGGCTTATTTGAAGGCCAAAAAAGACCGCAAAGTAACCCCAACATTAACCGGATCCTATAAAAGTAACCTGCTCAACCTCGACGAACTGATTAATTGGGAGGATACTACCAGGTCTCCCGTACCGATTAACCTTCCCGATCTTAACAGCTCGGTAAGCGCAAGTATTACAAAGTTGATTGTCACCGGGGTGCCAATGAATAATTTGGAAGCTCAGGCCACAACATCACCCAAACAAATCAGGCTCAATAAAGCTACGATAGAGATGTTCGATGGAAAAGCCAGCGGTGCCTTTGTATGGGATGTTCCCAAACCTGATCACACCATAATTTCATTTAAAGGAGATCTTGACAACCTGCAAGCCAACTCTTTTTTCAAGGAGTATCCCATACTGGGTAAAAAAAGCAAATTCCATGAACATGTTTCGGGGGCCTTTAGTGCCGATGTTGATTACTATTCAGAGCTAAACGTTTACCTGGATCCGCAGATTGAGACCTCAAAAATGAACGGTCATTTCGGTATGACAAAGGCCCGCCTCAAGGGCCATCCCCTGCAGGAAAAGCTAGCCACTCTTTTAAAAGCCGGGGAATTCCAAAATATTGCACTTGATGAGTGGAAGAGTACATTCAACCTCGACAACAGTATCTTAACGCTGAAAAATTTAAAACTTACAAGCGGAGATATCGGCATGGAGATGAATGGTACCAAGCATATGGTAAAGCAAACTATAGACTACCAGATGAAACTTTTCCTCCCGGGACGTTTCAAAAACGCTATTGCCTCGGTTATCACCAAACAAGCTGCAGATGCCCTCACGCAAAAGAACGGTACCATTATGCTACCATTGCGCATTACCGGCACGGAGCAAGACCCAAAAATTTCTCCGGATAAGGAGGTTATTGCTCCCATCGTTAAAGATTATCTAAAGAAAAAAGCCGGCAATGTATTAAATAAATTATTTGACAATTAACAACCACTAACCGCTTCCGTCAAAAACAAAATGCAAATTGTCAACTATTCGCCGTAAACTTTATCTTTGCGTTCTGATAATAGTTATTTCGGTGATTTAAAATTAAGTGCTTACTGGCTTCAATGAATAAGTTACATATTTACAATACGCTAAGCCGCGAAAAAGAAGAATTCAAACCTATTGAAGAAGGTTTCGTGGGGATCTATGTCTGCGGGCCAACTGTTTACGGGGATCCCCACTTGGGACATGCCAAAAGCTATGTTTCCTTTGATGTGGTTGTTCGGTATCTAAGGTATTTGGGGTACCGAGTTCGATATGTCCAGAATATTACTGATGTCGGTCATCTGACGGATGACGCTGATCAGGGAGAGGACAAGCTGGAAAAGCAGGCAGAGATTGAGAAGCTTGAGCCCATGGAAATTGCGGAAAAATACACCTATAACTACTTCCGGGATATGGATAAACTGGGCGTAAAGCGCCCGGATATTTCTCCACGAGCAACGGGGCACATCATTGAGCAGATCGAGATGGTTAAGAAACTGATCGACAATGGCCACGCCTATGTAGCCGATGGAAACGTATATTTTGATGTCTCTTCGGATAAGGATTACGGAAAGCTTAGCCGGAGATCGGTAGAAGAGCAAGAAAGCGGCACGCGTATAGAAACAGCCAGCGATAAGCGAGCACCGGAAGATTTCGCCCTATGGAAAAACGCCGGAGATAGCCACATTATGAAATGGCCTTCTCCCTGGGGCATGGGGTATCCCGGCTGGCATGTAGAATGCTCGGCGATGTCTACAAAATACCTGGGTGAAAATTTTGACATCCATGGCGGTGGAATGGATAATCAGTTTCCGCATCACGAATGTGAGATCGCCCAGAGCGAATGCGCCTTCCACAAGCCGTTTGCCAACTACTGGATGCACAATAATATGGTTACCCTGGAGGGACAAAAAATGGGTAAATCGCTTGGCAATGCCATTTCCCTGGAACAATTTTTTACCGGGAGCCATATGCTGCTAACACGCTCCTGGGATCCGCAAATCATTCGTTTCTTCTTATTACAAAGCCATTACCGAAGTACAACTGATTTTTCAGAAGAAGCTCTTTCCAGTGCAGAAAACGGTCTGCGGAACCTTCAGGATATGCTTCGGACTATTGACAATGCCAAAGGCGGAGAAGGCAAATCATATCATTTGGAATCTTTACGAAATGCTTTGGAGAGCAAACTCAATGATGACTTTAATACCGCACAATCCATCGCCGTTCTTTTTGAGGAATTAAAAGAAATTCGCAAAAGGATTAATAAAGAAGACATCCCCGACAATATTGCAGATATAAAAACCTTCCTGCATAATTTTGTTGATGGAGTGTTGGGATTATGGCCGGAAGAAAAGAAAACCTCCGAATCTGAAAACAAAACAGACAAACTCATTCATCTGCTGATTGAAATCCGCAACAAGGCCCGGCACGATAAAAACTTTGAACTCTCCGATGCCATTCGTGACCGGCTGGAAGAGATGGACATCAAATTGATGGATAGTCCCGAGGGCACAGAATTTAAAATTCAATAATATAAACTTGCTGAATTAACCTTTAAATTCAAATTTTCACTGATTGAAAAGGCAATACATTCTTAACTGAAGTATTACGGTACCGAACACTTAAAAAAATTACTTACGACTCAAAACTAACATAATGCAATCTGACTTTTTTGTATGGAACGCAGACCCAGTGGCTTTTGACTTGGGTACAATCCACATGCCCTTCCCAATTGCAATTTGGGGTCTGCTCGCCGCTTTTGTCTTCATCTATTTTGGATACCAAAAATTGGTCCCTGAGAACATTCCCACCCAAAAGGAAGCCGAAGTTGAAAGCTGGAAGCTTTGGGGACTTATCATCGGCTCCTTTGTATTGGGACAGCTCATTTTCCTGGTTCTTCCGTCTCCAACTATTTCTCAAATCGGCCCCATACAACCACGTTGGTATGGCTTCCTTTTCGCGAGTTCCTTTATCGTAGGTTTTTGGCTAACCCGCCGTATGTTCCTGGATGGCGGACGCCCTGTTGAAGAGGTCGACCAATTATTAACGTATATGATTATCGCTACCGTGGTGGGCGCCCGGCTTGGACATGTCATTTTTTACGACTTGATGTATTATTTACGACACCCGGCAGAAATTATCGCGATATGGCATGGGGGCCTGGCAAGTCATGGAGCTGCGATAGGTATTATCATTGCGATGTACTTGTTTGTGCGAAAAAAGAACAATATGAGTTTCCTCTGGCTTGCTGACCGAGTCGTTGTAGTGGTTGCTATTGCAGGTGCATTCATCAGAACCGGTAACTTCTTTAATTCAGAAATTGTCGGAAAACCGTCTAATCTTCCATGGGCAATTATTTTTCCACGAGCCCATGTTATGCCGAATGATGTGCCCCGCCACCCCTCCATGCTTTATGAAGCCATCCTATGCATCGCTGTTTTTGCATTATTATGGATCATTTATAAACGTTATAAAAACAATCCCCCCGAGGGATCGCTATTTGGAACTTTCCTGGTTCTGTTATTCGGCGGACGGTTTTTCCTTGAATTCTTCAAAGTCCAGCAGGCACATTTTGCAACCGGGATAATCAATATGGGGCAATGGCTCAGCATCCCTTTGATTGCCATTGGAATATGGCTGATATTTAAAAAGGTAAACTGGTCTCCTGTTTCTCTAGAAAACGACGGCCCGGGGACGTAATATTTCAATTTTAATTCATCACCTAGAAATCTGTTAGAATATGGAATCACTCGATCCTACAGTTCAAGAAAAAATAGATTGCTGGCTCAATGGAAGTTATGACGAGCAAACCAAATCAAAGATCAGAGAAAAACTGGATGAAGAGAAATACGAAGAACTAACCGATGCGTTCTATAAAGACCTCGAGTTTGGTACAGGCGGACTCCGGGGTATCATGGGGGTGGGCTCCAATCGTGTAAACAAATATACTTTTGGGATGGCTACCCAGGGATTGAGTAACTATCTGAAAAAGAACTATCCGAATCAACAGATTAAAGTGGCGATTGCTTTTGACTGCCGTAATAATTCGAATACCCTGGCCAGTGTTGTTGCCCAAGTATTTTCTGCCAACGGCATACATGTCTACCTGTTTGACCAATTGCGCCCCACTCCTGAACTCTCTTTTGCCATTCGGGAGCTGGAATGCATGGGGGGGGTCATGTTAACGGCTTCCCATAATCCAAAAGAGTATAACGGCTATAAAGCTTATGGAGCAGACGGCGGGCAGCTTGTCTCTCCCCATGACAGAATGGTGATGGAAGAAGTCCAAAGGATTGAGTCCATTGATGATGTTTCCTTTGACGGCAATGAAGATTTAATCGAAACGATAGGAAAGGAAATTGACGAAAAATATCTTGATGCTATCGCAAAGCTATCGATGTCACCAGATGCCATCCGACGGCAAAAGGACCTTAAGATTGTCTTCTCCCCCATTCACGGGACTTCAAAAATCTTGGGTCCCCCTGCACTTGAGCGCTTCGGCTTCGAAAATGTGCACTTTGTAGAGGAACAGATGATAGTGGACGGAAATTTTCCGACGGTTGAATATCCCAATCCCGAGGAAAAAGAAGCATTGTCGATGGCTCTGGAAAAAGCCAAAAAGGTTGACGCTGAATTGGTTATGGCAACCGACCCGGATGCAGACCGTGTTGGCATTGCCGTAAAGGATAATAAAGACGAATGGGTTCTTTTAAACGGCAACCAGACCGGTACCTTGATCATTAACTATATGCTTAATGCATGGAAAAAAGCCGGGAAGCTCAAAGGAAAAGAATACATTGTAAAAACGATTGTTACCTCCTATCTCATCGATCGTATTGCGGATTATTATGGTGTAGAGTGTTACAACACACTGACGGGGTTCAAATACATAGGAGAACTGATGACCAAGCTGGAAGGCGAAAAGAAATTTATCGCCGGCGGGGAAGAAAGTTACGGATACTTGATTGGAGATCACGTGCGCGACAAGGATGCGATTGTCTCGCTGGCAATCATCGCTGAAATGACAGCTTATTACAAGGATCAGGGCAGCAGCCTTTTCGAGGCTCTCCTCGACATGTATATCAAACACGGTTATTTCCGAGAAAAACTGGTCTCAGTATACAAGCGCGGACGGAAAGGCGCCGAAGAGATTCAGAATATGATGAAGAACTACCGCCAATCGCCTCCCGACAAACTGGGTGGATCCAAAGTGGCTACCATTAAAGACTATAAAACCCAAAAAGCGCAAGACCTATCCTCGGGGAAAACATCAGACATCGACCTTCCAGTATCTAATGTGCTTCAGTTTATTACAGAAGACGGTTCGATCGTATCTGTCCGCCCTTCGGGTACTGAGCCGAAAATCAAATTCTATTGCAGTGTAAATACAAGGTTGGAAAGCCGCCGTGAGTTTGACCGGGAAACCCGTCTTTTGGAAGAGAAAATGGATATGATTATAAAAGATCTGACAGCTTAAACTTACGCCTCGTGAGAGAGATATCCTAATATAAAGGCCCGGTCACTTTTACCCCCTTTTATTTAATATGGATATAATTTAGTATTTCCAGCTGATTCAAATTGCGGCGCTATAATTTTCTCTTATATTGCTATTAAAGTAGGCAAAATATGGCTGATACCTTTAACCACAAAGAAGACAAAATCCACCAACGAGCCGGCCTGATTAACAAATATCAACGCTACCTGAGCGAGTTTGTTTATGGCGGCATTGACGGGAGTGTAACTACTTTTGCTGTTGTCGCCGGTTCAGCCGGAGCCGGCTTGGATTCTTCCATCATTATCATACTGGGCTTTGCAAACCTGATTGCCGATGGATTTTCCATGTCGGTAGGAAGCTATCTTTCGAATAAAAGCGAAATTGAAAGTTTTGAGAAACACGAACGAATTGAACACTGGGAAGTTGAAAATATACCTGAACAAGAAAAGGAAGAGGTACGGGAGATTTTCAAGTCCAAAGGTTTTGAAGGAGACCTATTAGAAAAAGTGGTCGCAGTCATAACAAAAGATAAAGATCGTTGGGTCGATACCATGATGAAAGAAGAATTGGAGATGATGAAAAAGGACAAATCGCCCTTTGCAATGGCTGTTGTTACCTTCTTTTCATTTATCCTGGTTGGCCTTATCCCTCTTTTGATCTATATCCTCGATTACTTGTCCGCCAGCCATATAGGCCACCTTTTCACAAGTTCGATCATCATGACGACCTTGGCATTTATTGGAATTGGCTTTTTAAAATCATTGGTAAATCAAACCGGTAAGCTAAAAAGCATCACTGAAACCCTTTTTCTTGGTACTGCCGCAGCAATTTTAGCTTATTTTACGGGCAATATTCTGGAAAAATTGTTTTGAAACATTCACAGAACAACAAGGCCATATAAGATAATATTATTCAATGACGGATCTTTTTACGAGCCCGGCCGCCGACGTCTTTTACTATGCAATGATAACTGCTGTTGCTACAGGGGTCGGCGCCCTGCCTTTTTTCTTTTTCAAGGATTTAACCCGCAAGTGGCTTGGGATTTCAAATGCTATTGCTTCCGGGCTGATGTTGGCCGCCAGTTTTGGACTAATTAATGAGGGCATCAATCATGACCTTTCATTCACCCTCACCGGGGTTTTGATTGGTTTAGGCTTCATTATTATTAGTCAAAAGTTCATCAATAAATACGGTCATAAATTCTCTATTGAGAATATTAACAAAGTTGACAGCTCAAAAATCTTCCTGATTATGGGTATCATGACACTCCATTCATTTACGGAAGGGGTTAGTGTGGGTGTTTCCTTTAGCGGAAGCCTTCATTTGGGATTATATATCACTACTGCAATAGCTGTTCACAACATCCCGGAAGGCCTTGCTATCAGCCTGGTTCTCATCCCCCGGGGCACTTCAACCTTGAAAGCAATGTGGTGGAGTATATTTTCGAGCCTTCCGCAACCACTCATGGCTGTTCCGGCCTTTTTGTTTATTGAAATTTTCAGGCAATATCTGCCTATGGGCCTTGGCTTTGCAGGTGGAGCCATGATATGGATGGTATTTGCAGAGCTTATTCCCGATGCCCTTGAAGATAGCGATACTTCTCTAGTTGCAACGACCGTAACTATTTCTACAACCGTAATGGTTCTTTTCCAGGCTTTAATTAATTGATCTTAATTTGACTTGCTCCGGCATTCAATATTTGATTACTTCAAATTCCCCAAAAAGATTTCCCATTAACAGATAATCAATATGATGAATAAATTTACAGACCTACCTACAAAATTATTTCTCGCTCTCTTTTTGTTTGGCTTTTTGTTTCAACAACAATCCTACGCCCAGAAAAAAGGACGGTATTCCAGTGTAAAGGAAGCCCTCTCCGTGGGTGGGAGACTTCGGGGTACCTATGGCCCCCGTAACGTCAATTGGATAGACGGGGGTAACAGGTACTCGTATATGCAATACAACCAAGAAACACAAAGCATGGAAATCCGGGCCTATGATCCGGCAACCGGAGAAGATGAACTGATCTTCAATAATAAAAATCATACATTCCCCAATTCGGATTCCACCTTTGAATATTCATCATTCCAGTGGTCAAGTGACTCTGAATACCTGGTCTTTCAATCCAACTTCAGACCGGTATATCGTAACTCCGGAATTTCGGATTACTACCTATATTCTCTCGACGACGGTACATTGACACTGCTGGTAAAAAATGCCCGAACAGCCGAATTATCGCCCGATGGCCAAAAAATTGGTTATGAAAGGGAGGGCGATCTATTTGTCTATAACCTTGAAAAAAAGAAAGAAACAAGGCTTACTGACAGTGCAAAGGAATATTTTTATAACGGGCGTTTTGGATGGGTATATGAAGAAGAGTTTGGATTGCCCCAGGCCTGGACTTGGTCCCCCGACAGCAAATATATCGCTTATTGGCAGACAGATGAGCGCAATGTCCATTTATTTAAAATGACTGACTATTCCGGACACCACCCCAGTTATAAAAAAATACCCTATCCTGAGGTTGGCGACAAGAATCCTTCGGTGAAAATCGGAGTAGTAGACATCAATAACAAAGAACATCAGTGGATGGATATTCCAGACGGGGGCTATATTCCACGGATATATTGGACTTCAGTTGAAGGACAACTGGCCATTGTACACCTGAATCGTGCACAAAACCACTTACAATTACTCTTTGACAACGTTAAAACCGGCGACGGACGGATTGTTATGGATGAAGAATCCGATACATGGATTGATATTTTCGATTTCTTCGCCGGTGTTCAGGATTATTTTTATTTCCCAAAAGACAGCAAAGAATTTTTCTGGATTTCAGACCGGGACGGGTGGAATCACCTGTACCGCTATGGCTACGATGGTAAACTAAAAAAACAAGTTACAACCGGTCATTGGGAAGTCACCAAAGTCAATGCTGTGGACTATAAAAATAACCTCATCTATTATACCTCCACTGAGGAATCTCCCCTCGAGCGCCACCTGTATTCCATTAATTTTAATGGCCGTCATAAAAAGAAAATCACAAAGGTAAAAGGAAGACACAACATTAGCATGGGAGAGAACGGCAAATATTTCATAAACCGTTATTCAAATATATCGACACCTACCCAAGTTGAACTTTGGAGTACACAAGACGGGAAGCTGAAAACGCTTGAGAATAACGATTCCGTTAACGAATTCATTGAATCCCACGTTTATGCCCCAAAAGAATTATTCTCATTTACGACCTCCGACAGCCAAAAAATCGATGGCCAGATGATTAAACCTGTCGACTTCGACGCCTCTAAAAAATATCCGCTGTTGCTTAATATTTACGGCGGTCCCGGCTCACAAGGAGTTTATAATTCGTGGGAATCCAATGGCTGGGTTCAGTATCTGGCTCAAGAAGGATATGTAATTGTGAATATCAACAACAGGGGGAGCGGAGGTTACGGCTCAGAGTTCGAAAAGATTGTATATAAACATCTCGGGAAATGGGAATCTCACGATTTCGCAGAAGCTGCCAAATTCATGGCTTCGAAAAGTTGGATAGACGGTAACCATATCGCGATACGGGGACACAGTTATGGAGGCTTCATGACTACTTTCTCTCTATTCACCCATCCCGATGTATTTGATGTGGGCCTTGCCGGTGCCCCGGTTACCGACTGGCGTTATTACGACAGCATATATTCCGAACGCTATATGGGATTAGTCCAAAATAACCGTGAGGGCTACGATCAAAGTGCCTCCCTTACCCATGCCCAAGACCTCAAAGGGCATCTATTCGTTGCCCACGCTACGATGGATGATAATGTACACATCCAAAATACAATGCAGCTAATGACGGCCCTGGCGAAAAATGGCATCGATGCAGACCTGCGTATCTATCCCCCGGGATCTCACGGAGTGGCCTTTAATACAGCCAGCTATTATTTGCTATATGAAACATACGTTAAATATTTAGATCGATATCTCAAATAAGTGTAAGCCTCTGGTTGACAGCACCTGTCGTGCCGGCAGGTGCTTTTTTTATCTACGCATGCCAATTTTTAATTATCTCTTTTGCAGTTCAAGACTAGTATGTCACCGGATTGACAAAATCAGACTTTTAGAGGTCTATCCGCTAATGTAGTCAATCCCCACATTTTCAAAATCTTGATATAGTCAGTCTGCATTTGCCTTCTGGCCATCTGTCCCGCTTGCAAGCATTGAACTAAGCTTTTCTCCTCCACGAATACCAAAATCGAGTGTACGTATGGGAAAAGGAATCATAATATCACTTTCGTCAAACTTCTTGGTGATTGCTATGATTGCATCACTGCGGGCAGACCAAAAATCGTAATTCTTCTTAAAATTCACCCAAAAGCGAATCTTAAAATTGATAGAACTGCCACCGAATTCATCGTAATAAAATTCCACTTCTTTGTCATCATTATAATTATCTAGGCTTTTAACCGCTTCGATGGCTACTTCCTTGGCTTTTTCCAGGTCATCACCATAGGAAACCCCACATGACAAATCAATGCGACGTTCTCCAGTGCT
>JASFMR010000077.1:0-18174 GCA_050117475.1 Balneolaceae bacterium
ATCCGGTGGCCATGGCAATGATGAATGTGCAAGCGAGGAGTTTGTGAGCGAGAGATTTCATAGTTAATCCTTGATTTTGTTCGTAATTATTAATGTAACAGTAATAGTTGATTGTACCTGATATGCCCGAAAAACCTATTTCAAGAACATACTGGTAGTTGATTACAAGAGTAATCAAACTTCGATTTGTTACAAAAAAAATCGGGGCCGACATAATCTGGGTCCAAGAATATTTTTTGTAACAAAATTATATTTTAATTTAAATTTTAATTTCAGAAAAATAATTATCTACAATATAAGAGTATTTATACCCTTATATGTTACAAGAATTATTTTAACTCAAAAAATATAAATATTCTAGTTCCAAATTATATGTATATTTTCATGATTTTCTTTCATTCTAATATTTGTATGATTATCTAATAGTTATATATTTGAGTCAGAAAATAATTACGAATGGCTTGACTTATTATGGACAACAAAGCCTTTAGGAAATCTTGGCATCGAAAGTATTAGCGTTGGTTTTTTTCGCTTTTTTTCGGTAATAAATATACCTTGGCTAAATTCCTGATATATAAGCTCGCGATATCTTAATCAGACGGTTAGGCGGGCTAAGGAGTCAAGTCGGTAAATTAGGTTTGAATTACATTGAGTAACTCCAGGGTAGATTATTCAGAATTAGTATATGCTCTCCAACAGAACAAAGAGGGCAAGGCCAATAAATTGCTTGAGGAATTGTTATATCGTCTCAAGGATTATATGCAGGTTGTGCTCAATGCAAATGAGCAAGATGCAGAAGAGTGTACCCAACAGGCTTTTCTGAATGTTTATGAACAGATCCGAAAAGATAACATCAGGGAGGAAAAGTATATATTCAGTTATATGATTCGTGCTTGTCGTCATGAATATTTTCGCCTTTCCAAAGAACAACATCGTTTTAATAATCCTGTTGAGGATCACAAAGAACATTTGGTTGATCCCGCTGAACAGATCGAAAATTTGATGGATAAAGACCGGCAGCGTATCCTGGAAGTCTGCTTGGACGAGCTTCGAGAAAAATCACGAAAATTTATAGAATATTTTATTGATCAGCCGGATGCAACGACGAAAGAGGCGAGTGCTCATTTTAAAATAACCGGGGCGAATGTCCGAACAAAAAAATCACGTATCTTGAGCAGGCTTCATCATTGTTTTAAGCGTAAATGGCGTCAGTAATTTTTCTTAGAGGCTATTCTGTTCTGTCGACAAGATTTGGGAATCAACAATGATAAAAACCTGATCGTTATTTTTTGGGGTTATAATGTGAGTTCCAGTAAATTGTCCGAAGGCCGGTAGAACTCCATAAGCAGTTCCGAAGTAGAAACACGGTAATTTGATAACTTGTCTTCCTTTACCTTTAAGCTTGACAGCCGGATGGACATGCCCACTCAAAACATATTTGTCAATTTTTTTCGGGTTATTCAGTTCATCTAAGTCATGTACAAATAGAAATGGGTCCAGCGTTAACTTTTTAAAAAGATTGATAAAACCCGAATGATAATTTTTATGTTTCAGGATATCATGATTGCCGATAACTAAACTAACTTCCAGTGTTTGATATTTTTTTCGCCAATCGACAAACTGCTGCCACTCTTTATTGAAGCTACTGTGAAATAAATCTCCCACAATCACCAAATGTTCTGCAGAAGTATCAGCGATAAGCGTTGACAAGATTTCCAGGTTTGAGCTATTTACCTGTTTGGGAACTGCAATGCCTGATTTTCTGAAATGGCCGGTTTTTCCTATATGTAAATCCGCAACCAGTAAGGTTTTCTTTCTTTGCCAGTAAATCGCTTTCTGGGGTAACAGCCAAAAACGCTGATGTTTTAGGTTATAGATTTTAGCATTTGGAATCATAGCCGGCAAGGTATGCATGCAATTTTATCTGATCAACAACTTCTAGAGTAATTGCAGACTTATTACAGATGAATTTGAGTCGGTTAAATATGTTTTTCAAGTTGTACTTGCATGCGTTGTACACGGTCAATAAGTTTTTCGGAACTAAGCCGTTCGCGTAACCGGTCTACCATAATGGGAAAGGAAAATGGGGTAAAACGATCGGTATATTTTAGGGTGATTTTCTGCGATTGGATACGTTTTAGGACTTTTCGAAGTCGAACCTCATCCAGTTGGTAAGAGAGTACTTCGTCATAGGCCTGCTGCAACAAAAGATTCTCGGGTTCAAACTGGTCAAAAACATCAAAGAATAAACCCGAAGAAGATTGCAGATGCCGACTTGCCTTTTTTTGGCCGGGAAATCCCTCGAAGATGAGTCCGGCGATTTGGCAAATACCCCGGAACCGGCGTTTCGCTAGTTCCGTGTCATTGAGGCTGGAAAAAATATCTTCAACCAGGTGGTCATCAGAGAATAAATTTTTTTCCAATGCCTCTTCTATGGGGATTTCCTTGTCTGATAACAATTCAAAGCCATAATCATTCATGGCAATTGAAAAGGTAATCGGTGTAAGTTGTGAAATCCTGAAGGCTATAAGTGCTGACATTCCTTCGTGGACATAGCGCCCCTCAAAAGGAAAGAAAAACAAGTGATGCCCTTCTCGGGACGTCGTTTTTTCAATGACCAGTTCATCCTCGTCCGGCAAAGTTGACCATGCATTTTGAATATCGATAATCGGCTGGATAGTTTCGAGTTCGACATCAGTAGTACCGCCATTAATGGCATCATGCATTTTACTGCGCAACAACGCTGACATATTTGAGGAGAGGGACATACGTCCTCCCATCCAGCTGGGCACTTTTGCTTTGGTAGTGTTTGCTCGTCGTACGTAAGCCGTCATCTGTTTTGTCCGAACCAGCTCCAGGCTGCGTCCCGCAAACCAGAAGGTATCTCCGGGTTTAAGCATGGCAATAAACCATTCTTCAATACTACCCAAGTGAGTCCCTTTTAAATATTTCACGCTCATCATAGTATCACTGGCAATGGTGCCAATGGACATTCGGTGGCGACGTTTGATCTTACGGTCAACCACTTTATACAGTCCGTCTTCTTCGATTACTTTAGAATATTCGTCGTAACTGGAAAGGGATTTACCGCCCGTGGTTACAAAGTCCATAATCCAACTCCACTCTTTAGCAGAAAGTGTCTGGTATGCAAAAGTGGTTTTGACCTGGCGATACAGCTCTTCCGGTTCAAAACCGTCAGAAACGGCCAGGGTTATGACATATTGGATCAAAACATCATAGGGTTTTAAAATGGGATTCCGGTTCTCCAAGGCAACTTTCTGAGTAGCCGCCGTCTTCAATGCCGCTGCTTCAATTAATTCGAGTGCATTAGTGGGTACAAAGTAAATGCGACTGGTTGATCCGGGTTGGTGCCCGCTGCGGCCGGCACGTTGTAAAAAGCGGGCAACGCCTTTGGGGCTGCCAACCTGTATCACGGTTTCTACCGGTGCAAAGTCGACCCCAAGATCCAGGCTGGAAGTACAAACAACAGCCTTAAGTTTAGCTTCGTGCAGCGACTGCTCTACCCACCGTCTGATTTTGTTGCTTAATGATCCATGGTGCAGCGCAATGGTTCCTGCCAGGTCGGGATTAGCTTCCAATAAGCGTTGAAACCAAATTTCAGACTGTGAACGGGTATTGGTAAAAATGAGGGTTGATTTGCTCTCTTCTATAATCGGAAGCACCTTGTGTAGCAATTTAGTTCCAAGATGGCCCGACCATGGAAATTTTTCTATATCATCCGGGAGCACTGATCGAACTTCGAGTTCTTTCCTTACATTTGCCTTGATAATTGTGGCCCTCTTATTGGAGGATTCGGTTCCCAGGAGAACTTCTAGGGCTTCTTTGAGATTGCCGATTGTTGCCGATATCCCCCAGATTTTCAGATCCGGTCGCTGGTGTTTCAGGCGGGATAGTCCAAGTTCGGTTTGCGTACCACGTTTGGACCCTATGAGCTCATGCCATTCATCAACGACAACCGCATTAAGACATTCGAAGTATTTCTTATATCCCTTTTGAGCCATCAATATATGGAGGCTCTCGGGAGTAGTGATGAGCACCTCGGGCATCTTTTTTTTAAGCTGTTGCTTCTTGTATGCAGACAAATCCCCGGTTCGCCGGGCTACTTCCCAGGGAATTTTCAGGTCATGAAGCACTTTCTGCAAAGCCTGTTCAATATCGCGAGCTAAGGCTCTGAGGGGAGTGATCCATAATAGTTGCAAGCCATTGTCTGCAAGTGCTTTGTAGGTATGGGGATGTTCATTGACCCATTTAATGAGTATGGGCATCCACAATGCAAAGGTTTTTCCGCTCCCTGTAGGAGCATTCAGCAATCCATTTTTCCCATTGAGGAAAGCTTGCCAAACTTCATACTGGTAATCAAATGGCTGCCAATTACGCTGCTTAAACCACGATTCGACGATTTGCAGCCCGAGGTTGTTCTTTGATTTCAAATTATACCGCCTTTATTGCTACATATTCCTAATGGTATAAAATAAGTGCTAACGCAATAAAGACTAATATAATTTAATCAGAGTCATCATCCATATTTACATTTGGCGTGGCTGTCTGGGATGGCCGAATTTCTGTATGCCTAATCTCTCCTCCCAAGTAGCCCGTGTAAGTTAAGCTGGCCAATGTCCCGAGCCCCAATATAAGTGCAAGTATGAGTAAAGGCCTTTTGAAAGTCAGGTTGAAGTTGTCAGCAAAAAGCCAGACAAGGCTCAATGCACCTAATCCAAAGGAAAGCCAAAGCGATAGCTCAGCACTTTCTTCATGTTCATGAATAGCGTCATGAGTAACGGTGGGAATATCTTCTACAATTTCTTCTGCAGCCTCACCGCTTTTAAGTGCGATATAACTTGAGAGGGCTCCCAACACAAAAAGGACAGCGGCAATCTGTTTGATGGCGTCATTCTTTTTGAGCATACCCCAAATGAGAATACCAATCCCAAAAGCTACACTGAAAATAGGTATATGATTAACGATTAGGTGAATATGTGCTCCATTCATGATGGTAGTTATTAAATGTTATAAAATTAAATTTAATATTCGGTATTCATTGCACAGTGTCAATAGTTATTTGGATTGACGCTTGATTATCAGTTCAGATTAATTAATATGGAATTGTAGAGATTTCAACATTATTACCAATCTAAATTTAGACTATTATGTGGCTCAATATCGATTCGTTTGAAGAGTATAAAGAGGTTTATAAAAAAAGCATCGCCAATCCGGAGGAATTTTGGGAGCATGAAGCCGGTACATTTTATTGGCGGAAACGATGGGATAAAACACATAGTGGCAGTTTTAAAGATGGAAATGTGAAATGGTTTGAAGGTGGCAAGATGAATATTACGGAAAATTGCCTGGACCGGCACCTTAATACCATTGGACATAAGACCGCATTTATCTTTGAACCGAATCACCCGGATTCTTTCAGGAGAACGATCACCTACCGACAGCTGCACGAGGATGTTTGTAGATTCGCGAATGTGTTGGAATCAAAAGGGATTAAAAAAGGAGACCGGGTTGCTATCTATATGGCTATGACACCCGAGTTGATGATAGCTTCTTTGGCTTGTGCACGCATCGGGGCGGTACACTCTATTGTATTTGCAGGTTTTTCTGCCCAGTCGCTGGCTGAGCGTATCCAGGATTGTAATGCCAAGATGTTGATTACCAATGACGGGCTCCGTCGCGGCGAAAAACATGTACCCCTTAAAGATATTTCCGATGAGGCACTCGAAGAATGTCCATCGGTAGAAAAAGTCATCGTTTGTCAACGCACCAATCGTGATATAGATTGGGTTGAAGGGCGTGATGAATGGTGGCACCTGTTGATTCGTAATGCATCCAAAGAGCATGAAGCTGTCGAAATGGATGCCGAAGATCCGCTATTTATTTTATACACCTCCGGGTCAACCGGAAAGCCTAAGGGGCAGCTGCATACCTGTGGCGGCTACATGGTTTACACCAGCTACACGTTCCGGAATGTCTTCCAGGTAGAAGAGGAAGATATCTATTGGTGTACCGCCGATGCAGGATGGATTACGGGTCACTCTTATATTTTATACGGTCCGCTTCTCAACGGGGCTACAGGGATCATTTTTGAAGGGACGCCAACCTATCCGGACCCGGGACGACTTTGGGAGGTTTGTGAAAAATATAAAGTTACTCACTTCTATACGGCCCCGACAGCTATCCGAGCTCTTATGAAAGAGAACATCGATTATGTAAATAAATATGACCTGAGTTCCCTGAAAGTATTGGGAACAGTAGGGGAACCTATCAATGAAGAAGCCTGGCACTGGTATCATGACCATATCGGTAATGGGAAATGCCCTATCGTGGATACTTGGTGGCAAACTGAGACGGGAGGGATTATGATATCACCTCTGGCCGGTGTGACACCTACGAAACCAGGATATGCTACTTTACCGTTGCCGGGAATCGAACCTGAGCTGATGGATGAGAAGGGGGATGAAATTGAAGGAAACGGAGTACAGGGGGACCTGGTCATAAAACAACCCTGGCCCGGGATGACACGCGGTATTTGGGGCGACCAAGAGCGTTATAGAGAAACATATTTTTCCAAATATCCCGGCTATTACTTTACTGGAGACGGCTGCCGACGGGATGAGGATGGTTATTATCGGATTACAGGTCGGGTTGATGATGTTCTTAATGTTTCGGGGCACCGTTTGGGAACTGCAGAAATCGAGAATGCCATTGACGAGCATCCCAAAGTTGTCGAGTCTGCAATCGTAGGATACCCGCATGATGTGAAAGGAGAGGGTATTTTTGCGTTTATGATTTGTGAGGATGGGGTAAAAGATCCCGAGTCTTTTAAGAAGGAGATAAATGATTTGGTGACCAAAGTGATCAGTCCCATTGCCAAACCGGACAAAATTCAGGTTGTTTCCGGTCTTCCCAAAACACGATCCGGCAAGATCATGCGCCGTATCCTGCGGAGTATTGCAGCCGGTGAAACAGAAGATATGGGAGATGTATCAACATTGCTGGATCCCAGTGTGGTTGAAGAAATCAAAAAAGGTAACGCATATTAAATGGCTCCAGCACGAAGGGGGCCATTTGTATTGGGCCCCTATTGGGCATGAATTTGATATAAATTTTGGCTGTATACGTCCTGAATTCCGAGTGCCGGTGAGTGGCTTCTTATGCTAAAGAAGACGGGTGCATTAGATTATCCTGAAGGATTTTTTGTGTTCCGGTAATAAGATGGTTAGCCTGTCAAATCCTTTTAAATTTTTAGCAGGAATCCCGCCGAGAAAAGAAGCAGGCTAACTGCCAATAGGATTAGTCGGAATCGGGTACGCATCATCACCGGATGAAAAAATAGTCCATAGGTGAGGGAGTGTTCACGCAGCCAGTTATAGTAATGGTGTCTGTGAGCTTCCCCCAAAGCCATAGTTACGTGTCCGTGTAAAATGGTGATCATAAACGGAATTGAAAAGAAGATGCAGCCGGTGTAGGTGATAAATTTTTCAATCCCAATAAAGTTGGAAAGGTAAAGGTAAGGCCATGAAAAAAGCAGAAAGAAAGGCAAGCCCAGCAGCCAATTTATGATGCTGATACGTTTAAAATTCCGTGGGTTCAGTTCCTCTTGGTTCATGTGCATGCCTAAAATCTGGATTAATATCTTGTTTTCCGTCTCTTTCATTCCACAAATGGACATACCAATAAACGGGCATGGAGATACTGTTCAGACTAATAACTATTACCATCCACAAAAATTTTTTCTCGGTATCCAAAACCTCATTTCTTCCGATATGTACCAGGTAAAAAATGATTAGTGCCAGGTTGAAGAGTCCAAATATGAAAAGAAAAGGAATAACATAGCCGACATAAGAAAATAGCATCATGGGCATATAGGGATCGTCGGCAGCCATAATAGCAACGACTTGAAAAATTGCATATCCTGCAATGGCAAAAAAAGCAATCAATGGTAAAAATGTAAAAAAGCCGATTGCGATCTTAGCCGGTTTGTTCATAATATTTAAAACGTTGAATTAGATTTGACTTGCAATCAGCATTTCAATTTCGCGGTAGGGCATGTCAAAAATTTTGGACAAGGCCTTTTTGGTAAGGTGTTTCTTGTAGACGTACGTACCATTGCGGAGTGCCGTATTGGTCCACAGCGCATCTTTTATGCCCCCTGCATCACCTATCGTTAATAGGTAGGGGACAATAACATTATTGAGGGCATATGTGGCAGTCCGGGCAACGTTAGAGGGGATGTTCGGAACACAGTAATGAATAACATCATGAGCCAGATATGTCGCTTTGGAATGAGTCGTCGGTTTACTGGTTGCAATACATCCGCCCTGATCAATAACGGTATCTACAATAACACTGCCCGCTTTCATACTGGCCACCATCGGTTCCGTAACCAGGCAAGGGGCGCGTTCACCCTCAAGCATAGCGGCACCTATAACGACATCGGCATACTGTAAGGCGGATGAAAGGTACTGGTAATTGGCGGTTGCAGTGATAATGCGCCGGTCAAGAGCATTCTCGAGATGGCGCAGCCTGGCCAGATCATTATCCATTACAAAAACCTGCGCGCCATAACCCAAGGCAGTACGAGCGGCGTATTCAGCTGTGATGCCTGCCCCCAGAATGACAACCGTTGCAGGTGGAATCCCCGAAATGCCGCCCAACATGATACCTTGTCCACCTTCACTCTTTTCCAGGTAGTGAGCACCAATTTGAACAGCCATCGAACCGGTAATTTCGTGCATCATGCGAACAATGGGAAACTCTTTATCATCACCTTTAATAAATTCAAAGCCTATGGCCGTAATAGCTTTTTTAATCAATATTTCGATAAATTCTTCGGTAGTGTTACCCAGGTGTAGAGCCGAGAGAAGGATATGATTCTCTTCAAGCAAGTCGAATTCCGATTCGGTCGGGGGGGCGACTTTGACAATCATTTCCGATTTTTTATATATCTCATCGATTCCATAGGCAATTTCGGCCCCGGCATCGGCAAATTCCTGGTCAGAGAAATTTGCTTCAGTTCCCGCTCCTTTTTCAATAAAGACTTCATGTCCATTTGCAACCAAGACCGATACACCACCCGGTGTCAAACAAATTCGTCGTTCATCATCGGATACTTCTTTCGGAAGGCCTATTTTAAGGGAGATTTTGGACTCAAATTTCATCAGCTGCTTTTCCAGCGTCTGAATCCCTATTTTTTCAGTTTCTAGTGGATTGATGTCCATGCATTAACAATATTCAAGAGTAGATTATTTAAGATAATTTAAATTAAGCAGCAACAGTAAGCAAAAAACGTGATTAGGAATTAAAAAATTGGATTTCATACCTTTAAAGGTTAAAAAAATTAAATTGTTAGCATTACCAATGAGCATCAGACCCAAAAAAAGTTTAGGCCAACATTTCCTTACAGACAACAATATTATTGAGAAGATTGCAGAATCCATTCCTGCCAAACCGGATGAGCGGGTGATCGAGATTGGGCCGGGCACAGGGGCCCTCACTGAAGTACTGGCACAACGATTTGAGGATATCGTGGTTGTAGAGATTGATCAACGGGCAATTGAAGTGCTGGAGGAAAAATTCAATAATTTGGAAATTCATCATGAAAATGTATTGGATGTGAATTGGAAGGACTTATCTATCGGTAAAGACAAAACGCATGTAGTTGGAAATTTGCCATATTATATCACCAGCCAGATTCTTTTTAGCCTTTTGGAAAACCGTGCTCTATTTTCAGACGCCCTTTTGATGATGCAGAAAGAGGTGGCCCAGCGATTGGTTGCAGATATTCGTACCAAGGATTATGGAATCCTGAGCGTCCAGACGCAGCTCATGTGTACGCCGGAGATTCTCTTCCCGGTATCCCGTCACTGTTTCAGTCCCCGGCCCAATGTGGACAGTGTCATTGTAAAGCTCACCTTTGATAAGGGGGCGCTACAGTGCAGCGACAAAAATTTAAAAACTGTTGTGCGCACCGCTTTTAATCAGCGGCGCAAAAAACTAAGTAACGCGTTAAAACCGATTGTCAGTAAAGATTTGTTGCCTGAAGGGTTCAATTTTGATAACCGTGCTGAGGCTTGGGCGCCATCAGAATATGAAAAGTTGACAGCACGTTTTAAAGAAGATGGCATTTTGACCTGAAATTTCGACTAGCTGATATTGGCATGGTCCCCCCTTCAAGTGAAAAACAGGAATAAAATTGCCTTTTTGGGACCTGAGAGCCGCCTTCCAAGATTTCTCCTGTCCCGGCGCAAAGTTTGGTATGGTACTTGCTCAATTATTGTACCTGTTGAACGAGGCAGGATTTTTCAAAGAATTTTTAAAAGTATTTTCCAGCATTCCATGCTGTGATAATGAATTTCAACTTCAACTAATAACTTAAATGTAGGAGTCATACTTATGGCTAAAACTAAAATTAAACCATTAAGCGATCGTGTTTTGGTCCAGCCAGAACCTGCTGAAGAAAAAACCAGTTCCGGAATTATAATTCCTGATACGGCTAAAGAAAAGCCCCAGGAAGGGAAGGTTGTTGCAGCAGGTCCCGGGAAAGTAGAAAACGGAACCAAGATTGATATGTCGGTTAAAGAAGGTGATAAAGTGCTGTATGGAAAATATTCAGGCACCGAGATCACGCTGGATGGTGAAGAGTATTTAATCATGCGTGAATCCGACATTTTGGGAATTGTTTCCTAACTCATGCTTTTAGTTCAAAAATATTTAACTACAAACTCATAAAATTAATAGGAGAACTATGTCTGCAAAACTAGTTCATTACGATATGGAAGCCCGCGATGCTCTAAAGCGTGGCGTTGATAAGCTTGCTAATGCTGTCAAGGTTACTTTAGGCCCGCGCGGTCGCAACGTTGTAATTGAAAAATCATTTGGTGCACCAACCGTTACGAAAGACGGCGTCACCGTAGCAAAAGAAATCGAGCTGTCCAACAAGCGCGAAAATATGGGCGCTCAGATGGTGAAAGAAGTAGCTTCCAAAACCAGCGATAACGCAGGTGATGGAACTACAACGGCAACTGTGCTTGCTCAGTCGATTATTCAAACCGGTTTGAAAAACGTTACGGCCGGTGCCAATCCGATGGAATTGAAGCGCGGCATTGACAAAGCTGTTCAAGCTGTTGTTGCTGAGCTCAAGAAAATGAGTAAAGAGATCAGTGACCGCAATGAAATCGCTCAGGTGGGAACAATTTCTGCCAATAATGACGAAGCTATCGGTAACCTAATTGCCGATGCTATGGAAAAAGTTGGCAAAGACGGTGTGATCACTGTTGAAGAAGCTAAAGGTACCGAAACGTATCTCGAGACTGTTGAAGGTATGCAGTTCGATCGCGGTTATCTGTCACCGTATTTCGTGACGAATTCTGAAACAATGACCGCAGAAATGGAAGAGCCTTATATCTTGATCTTCGACAAGAAGATTAGCAACATGAAGGATCTGCTTCCTATTCTCGAAAAAGTAATCCAGACCGGCAAGCCGCTGTTGATTATTGCTGAAGATATTGAAGGCGAAGCGCTGGCTACGCTGGTTGTTAACAAGCTGCGTGGCTCTCTGAAGATTGCAGCGGTTAAAGCTCCTGGCTTTGGCGATCGACGTAAGCAGATGCTCGAAGATATCGCTATCCTTACCGGGGGTACCGTAATTTCTGAAGAGCGTGGATACAAACTTGAAAATGCTACGCTTGATTATCTCGGAACAGCTGATCGCGTAAATATCACCAAAGATGACACTACGCTTGTTGGTGGTCAGGGTAAAGATGAAGACATCAAAGCCCGCGTTAATCAGATTAAGAGCCAAATTGAAACAACAACTTCTGACTACGACCGCGAAAAACTGCAAGAACGTCTTGCTAAATTGAGCGGTGGTGTTGCCGTACTTTACATCGGTGCTGCTTCCGAAGTTGAAATGAAAGAGAAAAAAGCTCGTGTTGAAGATGCCCTGCATGCTACCCGTGCCGCTGTTGAAGAAGGTATTGTAGCAGGTGGCGGTGTTGCATTGTTGCGAGCTCAAAAGGTTCTCAACGATCTGGAAGGCGATAATGCAGACCAGGAAGTTGGATTCGACATTATTCGTCGGGCTCTGGAAGCTCCGCTTCGAACCATTTCTAATAATGCCGGTGCTGAAGGATCTATTGTTGTTCAGAAAGTACTGGAAGGCAAAGATGCCTTTGGTTACAATGCTCGTACCGAAGAGTACGAGGATCTGATCAAAGCTGGTGTTATTGATCCGACCAAGGTAACCCGAACCGCTCTTGAAAACGCTGCTTCCGTAGCCGGTTTAATGCTGACGACTGAAGCTATCGTATCTGAAAAGCCTTCTAAAGGCGATGATGACGATGACGAAGGACCTGCCGGCGGTGG
The DNA here is from genome assembly GCA_050117475.1 of Balneolaceae bacterium. Classification (GTDB taxonomy): domain Bacteria; phylum Bacteroidota; class Rhodothermia; order Balneolales; family Balneolaceae; genus Fodinibius. Next base: position 12,391 of record JASFMR010000077.1, read on the forward strand.
CATGGGCGGAATGGGAGGCGGAATGCCCGGAATGGGCGGCATGGGCGGCATGATGTAATCAGGTCGTTCATAAGTCTAACGTCTTTCATTAGACAAACTATTGAGCCCTATTCTCCTGAAATTCAGGAGGATAGGGCTTTTTTATTTTTTTGAACCTTTTCCGGTTAAGAAATACGCATTAATAGTCTGAAGGTTATAATATCAACCAATAGGAAAAAATGAGGTTAGCGTCTAAAAGATATCTATTTAAAAGTGGTGCAACAGTAATAGCAGTTTTCCTGATCAGCAGTTGTGTAGCTATCAAGAAAGCATCTATCCCTACTGCATGGGAAACTGGGGTGAACTGGGGTAATTATAACAGTGCAGAGGCAACTCCGAATGATAATGTCATTTTACAGAATGACACTGATATTATTATTTGGAATGCTGAAGACGGGCGCAAGATTCTTGATGAACGGGAACATAAAGGTTTCTTCGCCCAGATGGGAAGTGACATCAAGAAGCAAACATTGGGGCCCTTGTCATCGAAGAATGATGTACAGATAAAATATTGGCATCAGTCTTTAACGGCTTCTCATATTTTACTGCTGTTTGACCGGTCGACCGATTCGGGCACCATTCGAAGTATTGACGCCAGAACCGGGAAAGAGCTTTGGAGTAGCGAGAGTCTGCCCTGGAACCTGGAGAAGTTTAGGGACGAAGCGGATTACGCCGTAAACCTGGCTGCAAAAATTTCATTTGGAAGTGCGGAAGGAACAGGTATAGCCTCCTCCATATTATTGCAGGATCGTGCCATCAAAAGCATGGTAAAAGAGATTCCTCAAAAAAATGCGTTCCTCTTTAAAACGGCTGATGGCTTGCTTTCCATGATCGATTCCAGGAGTGGAAACATTATTTGGAAAACAAGGGCGGTAAGCAGTACGGGTTTGGCTTCAGTCAAATATATTGAGGAGTCCGACGAGTTGCTTCTTGCTGGTGATATGGGCGGTCTCAAGGATATCATAGAAAGTGCGGATGTGCGGAAGACGATGAAACAGGTTTACAGGCTCAATGCTGAAAACGGGAAAACGATTTGGGCTTCAAAATACAAGGGAAGAGAAGACCAGGTCGATCATATCTCTATAAGGGATAACGAGGTGTTGCTCTATTTTACGGGTGGATCACTGGAGTTTTTTGACTATACCAATGGCAAACGCCAATTTGGCACCCGGGATGAGATGGGGATGGAAGCTTCGAAAGTGGCCAGTGCCGTGTCCAGCCAGAATACGATGGAGACGAACCTTACTTCAATGCCGATAGTGGAAGGGGATATGGTTTATGCTATTAATCCCACTGGAAAGGTTAATGCTTTTTCTCTGGATGATAAGCAATTGGTCAAATATAATTACAAGACCGGCGAAGAGATTTGGAAGAGTCCTGTTCTTGAGAAAGTAGTCGATATCCGGGACATGAAGGTCAGCGATGAATTGGTCATCATCCGTATTCCCGGTGCCGGTAATATGCTTGGAAAGGTAAAGCATAGCGGGATTTACGCCTTTGACAAAAAGACCGGAAAACAGCGTTGGCAGTTTACCGAGTCCATTAGTAAGGACTACGTTTCGAATCTTTTATATCGGTCTTCGGATTTACTGACCGGGGACGGAAACACGATTTACCGGCTGAGTAGCGGAAATGGCAACGTTCTCGCAAAACGATCATTCGAGGAGCCCGACATAGGGGATGTAATAGATATCCAGCAAATGGCGGGAGACACCACCATTTGTGTGATTGGAGGCAAGGGGTTGTCAATAATAAATGCTGATGATTTGACTCCCTATCATTATAGTACTGTGAGTGGGCATATTTTAACCTATCAGGTTGGCGGGGATCTTTTTATAGGTAAAGCCAAAAGGCTGCTTTCGGAAAAGGGAATGTTTTATGCTTTCAGTTTGCGCAGTTTAAAAACGATGGCAAATTTTACCCTTGTTAAACCTGATGCGAAAATTTATGGCAACTTGTACGATAAAGGATATGTCCCTATCAATCATATGAAACAGGTTCTGACCATTAATGAGACTGGGATCAAAGTCTATAATTTATAATAGAGATTGCTTGCTATTAGCATTACTTAAATAACGGTATCCCACCGCGATAGTGCTGAGCAGCATTTACCCCCAGTGCGTCTAATCGTTTAAACTGTGTTTGTAAACGTCGCCAGAACCCTGTCCAGTTACGTTTATATTTGGGCGACCATGTGACTTCTGCAAGTGCTGACGCGCGGGGATACGCCATGTATTCGACTTTACTACCGGAATCCATATATTCAGTCCAAACATTGCCTTGTGCTCCAAGGATGTAGTTTGCCTGTTTGTTGTTTAGTTCATTCGGAATAGGTTCATAAGAATACACCTTCTTTAGAGAGGTAAATCCCCCTATAGCCAGAGGTTCGGTATCAGCAACTGCCTGGTAGTGATCCAGGTAGCAATAAGCGCCCGGAGTCATAATTACATTATGATGTTGTTGAGCTGCTTCGATTCCGCCCTTTGTGCCCCGCCAACTCATTACAGTAGCATTGGGAGCCAGTCCTCCTTCCATGATTTCATCCCATCCTATGATTTCTCTACCGTGACTATTTAAAAATTTCTCTATACGAGTTATGAAATAACTCTGGAGCTCGGTCTCATTCTTAAGTCCCTCGTTGGCTATCACCTGTTGGGCCAAGGTACTTTCTTGCCATTGTTTTTTGGGCGCTTCATCACCCCCAATGTGGATATACCTGCCTGGGAAGAGTTCCATTACCTCGGTCAATACATTTTCGAGGAAGACAAAGGTATCATGGCTCGGACAATAGACATCGTTAAAAACTCCCCACGTTGGCTGGACGTGGTAGTTATTTTGCTGGGTACAACCTAAGTCGGGATACGAAGCAATTGCAGCCGATGCGTGGCCGGGCATTTCAATTTCTGGAATGACTGTGATGTATCTTTTTTGGGCATATTGTACTATTTCCCGGATTTCATCCTGTGTATAGTATCCCCCATAATGTTGATTGTCGTAAATACCGGTACCGTAATGGCCAACCAATGTTGAATCCCGCCATGCCCCGACCTGCGTCAGTTTGGGATACCGCTTGATTTCAATACGCCATCCCTGATCATCAGTTAAGTGCCAGTGAAAACGATTCATCTTGTGCATTGCCATCAAATCAATGTACCTTTTAATAAATTTAACGGGAAAAAAATGGCGAGCCACATCCAGATGCATGCCCCGATATTTGAAACGTGGATAATCTTCGATTTCCAGAGCCGGAATATCCCACTCGACATTTTGAGGGACAAGGGTATAATCCGATTGGTAGATTTGAGCAGGTAAAAGTTGGAGAAGCGATTGAACCCCGTAAAATAGACCGTTTGGTGTAGGGGCTCTCAAAATCACCCGGTCTTTGGAAACCGATAAGTGATATCCCTCATCGCCTCCATAAATGGCAGTGTCAGCATCTATTGCCAGCGAAATGCTGTTATCTTTTACATAAGAATCATCTGATTGTATGAGCAGGTTGTAGCCGGTGGCAGCATCAATAGTTTCTTTCAGTTGTTCAACAACATTTCTTATTTGCTTTCTGGAAGTATTTGCCAGAATTGTAGTCTCCCTATCAATGTTGAATGTTCCCTTTGATATCTCAATGGATACCGGTTCCGGGATTATAGTAATGCTCTTGCGATGTTTGGGAGGAGTGCAGCCCTCCACAAGGAGCAATAAAAGTGCCGATACTAAAAAGCTGTTTTTCATAGCAATATTTTTTATGAAAATAGTTGTCTCAGGTTAGTAAAATCTGACTCCTTTAAAAAACCGTTGTACATCTGATTAAAATTATGTTTGTTAGATAACCATATTAAATATTAATATTTAAAAATCGGTTATTAATGCTGCTTGCACCTATTGATTGGGCTATAATTGCTCTTTATCTACTCATTTCTTTGCTCATTGGCGTTTGGGTTGCCCGACAGGCAGGTAAGAATTCCACTGAATTTTTTGCAGCTGGTAAAAATATGCCTTGGTGGCTGTTGGGTGTTTCGATGGTAGCAACAACATTTTCGACTGATACGCCCAACTTGGTTTCCAATATTGTGCGAACGGACGGTGTGTCGGGTAACTGGGTATGGTGGGCTTTTTTACTGACTGGTATGTTGACCGTATTTGTTTATGCAAATATGTGGAAACGGTCGGGGGTTTTGACCGATGTAGAATTTTATGAGCTTCGGTATAGCGGAAAGATGGCTGCCTTCCTGAGGGGATTTCGATCAATTTATCTTGGTTTTTTCTTCAACATAGTGGTTATGGCTACAGTTTCTTTAGCAGCTATAAAAATCAGTGGTGTATTAATGGGACTCAGTCCGGTGGAAACAATTGTAATTGCAGGTTTGGTAACCGTGATTTACAGTTCTCTAGGGGGCCTTAAGGGAGTCTTGATGACCGATTTTTTTCAGTTTTTCTTAGCTATTGGCGGTAGTTTTATTGCGGCCTATGTGGCCTTGCAGCACCCGGCAGTTGGAGGGTTGCAGGGGCTTCTCCAGCACAAAGATGTAATCAGCCAACTAAATATATTACCTGATTTTTCTGATCCTGCACAAGCTATCGGAATTTTTATAATCCCACTGGCTGTGCAGTGGTGGAGCGTTTATTATCCCGGGGCAGAGCCCGGTGGCGGAGGATATATAGCCCAACGTATGTTTGCTGCCAAAGATGAAGAAAATTCTATCTCCGCTGTATTCTTTTTTAATGTGGCACATTATGCATTACGTCCCTGGCCGTGGATCATTGTGGGTTTGTGTTCGATCGTTGTGTTCCCGGATATTGCTTCTATGAAACATGCCTTCCCTAATGCGGCGGCTGTTGCGGGTGATGATATGGGGTACCCTGCGATGCTCACCTTTATTCCTACCGGTTGGCTTGGACTGGTGGTAGCTTCTCTGACTGCGGCTTATATGTCAACAATTTCAACACATCTGAATTGGGGATCTTCATACCTTGTTAATGATTTCTACCAGCGATTCATCAATCCCGAAAGCTCTGAGAAAGAGCTCGTCTTGGTGGGTCGTATATCAACCGTCTTGCTCATGGTTGTTGCGGGTATTTTGGCGCTATTGTTGCGGAATGCGCTCGATAGTTTTCAAATTATTTTGCAGATAGGTGCGGGAACCGGATTATTATTCATCCTGCGGTGGTTTTGGTGGCGAATCAATGCCGGAAGCGAGATTGCAGCTATGGCTATCTCTTTTAGTGTGGCAATGTATTTTCAGTTTGTTCACCCTCTTACCGGTTTACCGGTTTTAACGGGATGGCAGGAATTGATAATAGGAGTTATCATAACAACGGTGGGATGGGTTACAGTGACCTTCCTAACGCGTCCAACCGACAAAGGAACACTCATAAATTTCTGTAAAATTGCACGCCCCGGAGGCCCAGGCTGGGAAAAAATTATAAAAGAAGCTAGGAGAGAGGCCAAGGATGACAAACCCCTCGAAGATGAAGCTTGGCGCGTACCACAGGGGCTATTGTGTATGGTCCTTGGGTGTATAGCAGTCTATAGTGCGCTTTTTGCGACCGGTTACTGGATCTACGGGCAATGGACATTGGCAAGTTTCATTACTTTAGTTACAATAGTGGCCAGCGGTTTATTGTATATAGCTTGGCGTAAGTTGATTGACATACAGCCGGCGAATCAGCAGTTATATGAATAATCGGTGGTTGCCGGATCTGATTTTGTGAAAGGATACCCGTCGTATTGACCGTGGAAGACTAATT
>JASFMR010000078.1:0-17957 GCA_050117475.1 Balneolaceae bacterium
TATTTTCCGCTAATGATGAATTTCAACAGGACCGTTAAAACTCCGGATTTCAATCCGTCCTACAGGCCGTAAATTTATGGTATTAAGGCAATTCTTTATGATTTTCAGCAAACTCCATCCAATTTGCATAAAACTGGTCTCTTATCTTTCGATCTTCCATCAAAAGAGCTTTCTTATAGTCCCAATAACGGTTTAAGATTGCGTTAACATAACGAACAGTCTCATTTCCATTACAATAACCATATCTCGAACGGCGATAATATTTTTTTTGCATTAACTGCAAGAGAGACGCAGAGACATTTTGCCACTGGTTAGGATCCATATTAGCATCTATGGTCAACCGACGGGCATCACCTATATGTCCCACACCCGCGTTATAGGTAGCCAAAGCAAATGACCATTGATTGACGGGATCCATATAGGCATAAAATTTCAAATATTTCTTAAGTTTACGAACCCCCTCCCTGAGATTTATTTCCGGCTCATAAAGCAAATCGATATCCGATATTTGTGAATAACGAGGTAAAATCTGCATCAATCCCACAGCACCGGCCCAGCTCTTGGCCAATGGATCGAAATTCGACTCCTGGGCTACAATTGCCGTTAACATTACCCAGTCAAAGTTCTCTGAATATGCCACCGTTTTAATAATGTCATGATAAGGAGACCTCATATCAGACTTAAGGGGAGGCAGTTCGGGGCGGTAAGGGAAATATGCCGTTGGCAAAGTAGTTTCTTCTTCGTTAATCTTAGGATCGTGTACTACTCGTGGCAACACTGCATCTTTATTTGGTGCGCTGAGATCGACTGAAGTCACAAATAAAATTATGGCTAGCGTCAATTCTATGGTACGCCCCTTTCCGGTACGTGCTTTTATAAAATTTCTCCCGATGTGTTTCATGTCAACGACCCATTTACCCTTTGTATATTCCCCTCTTTTGACGAAACACCAGATTGTGCCATTAACAGTGTTAGGAAATGCAATTATCGTGCCCTTTGATTCCTTGAGAATCAAATAGCCGAATTTCAGGCCGTAATCCTAGAAACAGCAAAATTCTTGATTTTAAGTATGATTACATAGGTAACAAAAATATCAGAAAGGCCGGTGTGGCGAGAAGAATTTACACACTCCGGTTACTCTTGCTCTTTAAAAGCTATTAACTGACTTTTTAGCAGTAAGTCCGGAAATAATTCAGGATGATACCGTTTGAAAAGCGCCCTTTAAAAAAAATCCTCGGAGGATGCTATGAAAAAGAACAGACTTGAAGCCTTCAGTGATGGAGTTATAGCCATACTTATCACAATTATGGTACTGGAACTAAAAGTGCCCCATGGTGACAGTATTATTGCATTATTACCCCTTTTCCCGGTCTTTCTAAGTTATATTCTCAGCTTCATCTACCTCGGTATCTATTGGAATAATCATCACCACATGTTGCATACCTGTAACAAGGTAACCGGACCAATCCTCTGGGCGAACCTACATCTTTTATTCTGGCTTTCGCTGATCCCCTTTGTCACCGGCTGGATGGGCGAAAATCATTTTTCCCCTGTAACGGCAGCAGGCTATGGAATCATTTTATTAATGGCCGCGATAGCGTATTTTATATTACAGCAATTAATTATCGTATCTCAGCAACCCGATTCGCTCCTCAAAAAAGCCATCGGCCGTGACTGGAAAGGGAAAATATCGCCCCTTCTGTATGCATTTGCCATTCCCCTGACATTCTGGTGGCACCGGCTTTCAATTGGGATTTACATTCTGGTAGCACTCATCTGGCTGATCCCTGATCGAAGGATCGAACGAACGCTGGAAAATCTAAATTCAGCCTAAATCAAACTTAGAATTAATTTTTGCCCAATAAATCGCTATGAAAAAAACAACACTATTATCCTGGAGTAGCGGCAAAGACTGCGCCTGGGCACTTTATAAACTTCGTTTGGATCCCAAAATCGATTTAAAAGGCCTTTTCTGTACGATTAATAAAACGACACAGAGAATTTCAATGCACGGGGTGAGCGTTTCTATGCTTAAGCAACAAGCGAAATGTATTGGGCTGCCTTTGAAGATTATAGAAATACCCTCTCCCTGCAGTGATGATGAGTATGCCCAAATCATGAATGAATTTGTCGAAGAAGTCTCCAATTCCAATATCGACCATTTTGCTTTTGGGGATCTATACCTGGAGGATGTACGAGACTACAGAGAAAAAAAGCTTCATGAAACTGGGATAAGTCCCCTTTTTCCACTCTGGGGTGAATCTACCGGGGAACTTGCCAGCGCAATGCTTGAACACAATCTTCAGGCGGTCATAACCACCGTTGATCAAGAACAGATTTCCGAGGATTTCATTGGCCGGCGATTTAACACTGATTTCTTATCCGATCTCCCGAAAACAGCCGACCCCTGTGGCGAAAATGGAGAATTTCATAGCTTCGTTTACAATGGACCAATGTTTCAAGAACCTGTCGAAATTACCCTGGGAAATAAAATTGAATATGGGAGTCAATCTTTTATAGAAGTTTACCAAAAACATTAAATTGCTAGCATAAGTTATTGATAATGTTTTGTTTGCATATATTTTATATCACCTATTAATAGAATTTAAAACATGGCATTTGCATACGTAACATTTAAAAAATAAGAGAGGCTCTATGGCACTACAAATATTAAGTTCAGCTTTTAAAAATGGGGAGACGATACCTGTTAAGTACAGTTGTGATGGGGAAAATGTGTCTCCTCCCTTGGAATGGTCGGAGGTACCGGATGGCACAAAGTCCTTTGCCCTGATCGTGGATGATCCCGATGCCCCTGCTAAAACGTGGGTACACTGGGTGCTTTATAATATTCCTGCCAATCAGCGAAAACAGGATGAAAATATTTCGGATGACAAACAATTTGTGACAGGCGCTATGCACGGGGTCAACGATTATCAAAAACACGGCTACCGCGGACCTTGTCCACCCGGCGGGACTCATCGTTATTATTTTAAGCTTTATGCCCTGGATTCTGTTTTGAACCTTACGCCCAGCATAACCAAACATCAGCTGATCGACGGTATGAAAGGACACATTATCGAACAGGCGGAGTTAATGGGCAAATATACCCGCCAAAGATAAATTTACAAGCATTGATGCCGAGAATCCCCGAATTCGGTATCCTTTGCGGACAGGATGACAAGGAGGGCTGTTTGGGAGAAGCCATGGCCAGTGACTTGGCATAGCATGAACCACGGATTATCCTGGATTATTCATAACGTAAGGCTTCAATAGGATCCAACTTCGCTGCACGTCTTGCCGGGAAAAAGCCAAATATAACCCCAACAGCCCCCGAAAAGAGAAAAGCGATCACAATGATTACCGGATCTATTATAAACGGGACCCCAAGCAGCGGGGCTACAAAGGCCGCCAGGCCCAAGCCCAGTCCGATTCCTATGATTCCTCCGAACAATGACAACATTATGGCTTCAATTAAAAACTGAAGTAACACCTCCCTTCCAAGTGCCCCTATCGCCAGCCGAATACCTATCTCCCTGGTCCGTTCAGTAACGGACACCAGCATGATATTCATAATTCCAATGCCCCCGACGAGCAGGCTGATAGCAGCTACGGCCCCAAGAAAGGTTGTCAAAACCCCGGTAGTACTAGCAACCGTGCTGGCAATCTGAGCCATATCGTTTATCTCAAAGTCGTTTTCGGTATCAGCCCTTAAATGGCGGCGTTGTCTCATAAGCTTAGTTACATCTTCTTGTATTTGAGGTGAAGACATCCCGCTTTGAGCAGACAGATATATAGCACCCACGTCATTATTGCCAAGTATCCTGCGATGCAAAGCCTTGATAGGCATCAAAATGAAGTTATCCTGGTCCATCCCGAAAGTAGATTCGCCCTTGGGCTTTAATGTGCCAACCACAGTGCAGCTTACCGATCCCAACCTGATTTTCGCCCCTAATGGATCTTGGTAGCCGAAAAGCTCTTCGACAACCGTTGCCCCAAGTATGCATGATAGCTTTCCCGCGCTAAGCTCCCCAATGCTAAATTCCCTCCCTAAATCAATCTCCCAAGAGCGAACCGTTAAATATTTGTTATCTGTTCCCATGATACTGGTCGACCAGTTTTCATTACCGTAAACAGCAATCGTCGGACTTGAGGCGACGGGAGTAACGGCTGCAAGCCCTGATATTTCATCTTCAATAGCTTTTGCATCTTCCAGTTCGAAAGGAGTAGCTTCTGCCCGAACGCCACTGTGCCTCCTGTGAGTTCCGGGTCGAAGGATTAGTAGATTACTACCCAAACTGGAAATCTCACTGGTAATCTGAGTGGTAGCCCCACCGCCAAGCGTTACCATACTTATAACCGCGGCAACCCCGATAACAATGCCCAGAATCGTAAGTGAGGAACGCATCACATTACGTCCAATCTCGAACACTGCTAATCTTATCGTACTCCAGATCATCTTCACTATCGACCATTATATTGAATATTTACAATTCCTCCATCCAGAAAATGGATAGTCCGTTCTGCAAAAGCAGCCATATCTGCCTCGTGGGTCACCATCACGATAGTAATTCCCTGCTCCGTGTTGAGACGAGTCAGAAGTTCCATAATTTCAATGCCCGTTTTAGAATCAAGGTTACCGGTCGGCTCGTCAGCCAAAAGTAAACTTGGGTTTGTTACAATAGCCCGTGCTATCGCTACACGCTGCTGTTCCCCGCCCGATAATTTGGCCGGTGTGTGATGTTCACGTCCTTCCAGGTTTACGGCTGCCAGTGCTTTTAAAGCCATTGCATTCCTCAGAGACTTCTTAAATCCCCGGTATACCAATGGCATTTCAACATTCTCCAAGGCCGTAGTACGCTTTAAAAGGTTGTATCCCTGGAACACGAAGCCCAGGTAATTTCTTCGCAATAGGGCACGCTGATTACGCACAAGGTTTCCCACCTCGACATCCCTGAAGTGATAAGAGCCCGAGGTAGGTGTATCCAGGCAACCGATCATATTTAAACAGGTGGACTTTCCGGAACCACTGGGGCCCATGATTGCAACAAATTCACCCTCATAAATTTGCAGATCTATAGCATCCAGGGCAATGACCTTGGCAGGCCCCTCCCCATATATTTTGGTAATCTTTTTGAATTCGACCAAGAGCGATCTATCCCTGCCGGTATCATCGGCGGGTTTTGTTAGGGTTACCTGTGACTCTGTCCCTGCCATTACTCCTCCCGCTTGATATTAACAAGTAATTCTTCACCCTCTTTCAAGTTTCCCGAAAGAATTTGGGTATGTTCGTCATTGGCCAAACCTATTTTTACCGGAATGGCCGTAGGCATTTTGTTTTTCAGTACCCAGACAGTTGAACCCTCATGGTCTTTCCGGTTTTCACCGGGTGGCGTAAATCGGAGAGCACTATTGGGAACCAAAATAGCATCTTTCACGCGGTTTGTAACGATATCCGTTGTTGCTGTCATACCCGGCCTTAGCAAAATCTTATTGTTATCAACGCTTAGGATCGCTTCATATGTCACCACTTCTGCTTCCTTCTGTGGAGCATAGTAAACTTTAGTGATTGTGGCCGGGAATGCCGTATCAGGGTAGGCATCCACCGTAAAAGTAGCTTGTTGTCCATCCTTTACCTGGCTGATGTCAGCCTCATCAATGTCGACGTGCAATTCCATTCGACCTAGATCGCCAGCCAGGGTGAAAAGAACCGGGGTCTGGAAAGAAGCAGCCACTGCCTGCCCGGGCTTTATGTTTGTTGTCAATACAACTCCATCTATCGGGGATAGAATTGAGGCTTTTCTCAACGTCGTCTCAGCCATATCCAATGCAGCTTGACTGACCACTATTTGGGATCGGGCACTTGCCACCGTTGCTTGAGCACGTGCAAGGGCAGCCTGTGCACTTTCCAGCTCCTGAGGGGATATTAAATTTTTCCCAGCCAACTCTTCAGCTCGTCTTGTTTTGGTACGTTGCTCTTCCAAACTGGCCTGGGCCTGCGTTAACGTCGCCCTGGCAGCTTGAAGTGAAGCCCGGGACTGTGCCACTTCAGCTTCTAAACGATCGGTATCAAGTTTTGCCAATAGTTGGCCGGCCTGAACTTTGTCATTATAATCCACATAAACCGATTTTATCAGCCCCGAAATCTCGCTTCCCACCTCTACCGTATTTACGGCTTGCAAATCGCCGGTCGCCGATACGATTACTGTCAACTCTCCACGTGTTACTTTCTCCTGAATGTAATTGGGACCTGATTGGCCTCCTGTAGAAGTCCAAATCCAGATTGCCACAGCCAGGAAAGCGAGAGCTATGGCCATGAAAACTATTTTTTTAGTAGATATTCTATTGCCCTCTTCGATCCCTAACTCTTGCTTTATCTGCTCCGAAGTTTCTTTTGTTTCCGCCTGTCGGTTCTGACTAGCTTTATAGGTCGTCTCTTTTGAATCTCTAGAAGGCATTGTACAAGAAGTTAATATATTGTGGCCATTCTTTGTCTCCCCCGTAAGATCTTAACTCTTGAGGTGAAGATTAGACATATGATGGCAAAAACAACTGTAAGCTAATTCCTTACAATTTTATGGTGTATTCCAGTTGAAAACCAATCAATCGAATAGTCTTATCTTTTTATTTGTTAGTATCAACGTACCCGTTGTTAACATATTCAGGCTATCAGTGTAATACTCATTAAAATCTTTTTTTTAAAATTGAATGGTGATAAACTACATATCGGTACATCCGGATGGAGCTATCAGCACTGGAAAGGCCTTTTCTATCCCGAAAACGTTAAAGAAGCCGATTGGCTTACTTATTATTCCAGTCATTTTGACTCCGTGGAAATCAACAGCACCTTCTATCGTCTCCCTTCAGAAAAAACAGCCCAAAACTGGAAGCATTCCGTTCCTAAAAACTTTACATTTTCAGTCAAAGCAAGTCAATACATCACCCATCAAAAAAAGCTGAAAGATCCGGTACAGAGCAGTCGCAAATTCTTTGAAAGCCTAAAGCTTTTGACAGACAATTTAGGGCCCCTTTTATTTCAGTTACCGCCCAGGTGGCACAAAAATGTTGAACGGCTCAGGAATTTAATCCAGATTCTACCTGTAGAAAACCGATATGCATTTGAATTTCGTGATCTTAGCTGGTTTACAGAAGACATTATAGAGCTGTTGACAGATACCGACACGGCATTTTGTATCTATGATATGGAAGGAAATGAAACTCCCCTTCACACCACAACCGACTTTGTTTACATCCGACTGCATGGTCCTGCCGCTAAATACCAAGGCAGCTATTCAAAAGAATTATTGGAAAAGTGGGCAGAACGGTTTGGCGAATGGTTGGAAGAAGGCAAGGAAATCTATTGTTATTTCAACAATGACTACGAGGCGTACGCCCCGAAAAATGCCGCCACACTCCTGCAGATGATAACTGTTTCATAATAGGATACTAGCACCACTCCATTCTTAAATACCTATTATTTTAAAATAAATATAAAATAATGATTAGATCTCCATTTTCTATTGACAGCAAGAATATCGGCTCTATACATCCCTGCACGATTGGTCATAATTCTGCATACCGCCTGATTTTCGACAACAACCAAGCCATGAGTATAAGCCAGCTCCCAGGCCCAATCTTCTTTTTCTTCGTTCCAATAGGTAATTTGGATAAAAGCAGTTTTCGTATCTTTAAAATCGATTTGAAATTTTACCAGCGCGAAGGTAACTCCATCTTGAATAAATTCTCCTGTTTTCCAAGCTTGAATCTTTAGCGCATAAGGATTGGGTCTAAACTTCTTTTGCAATTGATGTATAGGATTGCATCCTTGCAGCAGTAAGGGTAAAAGGAACAAAAGTTTCTTTATTTCAGGCAGGCCGGTCTTGTTGCAAATATTCTCCAGGGTTATGTCCCAATAACTCTTCTCTATTTTAGAGCAGTATTTCAATACGGGGTTTGGCATAAGGATCCTATTAGAATATCAGATAGCTCAAACTTCAAATAGGAATTAATAAAGGGGCTGGCTTCAGGCCGAGGTTTCCAGAAAATCCTCGATTGCTTTCAAACTTCTGAGCTTCCCATAATCCTCTTCGGGGATATCAACATGCAATTCCTCACTAATGCCCACCATCATATTATAAAAATCCATGGAGTCGATATCCAACGTTGCTCCTAGGTCATCGGTCGGCCGCAGCCTCTCCAGATCTGCTTCCGGAGCCACCCGGTGAAGATGCTTCTTAACGATGGATGAAAAGTCGACCTTATTCATAACTCCTCCGGATGTTGTAATTGATCATTCAGTTTCTCCAGGAATCGGGAGCCCGTATGTCCGTCGCTAGCCCGGTGATCGCCGGCAAGAGTAACACCCAAGACCGGGCGAATACTAATAGCCCCATCTACGGCAAGAGGCTTGTCCATAATTTTTCCAAACCCAATCAACGCCACCTGTGGTGGATAGATTATCCCATAAACTGTATCAGCGCCCCTTTCCCCCAGGCTGGTAATGGTTATCGTTGCGCTACTGATTTCCCGGCTTTTGAGGTGCCCTTCGCGGGCACGCATGATCATATCCAAAAACTCAACCCTTATTTCTTCCATCGATTTCATGTCGGCATTCATAACAGCAGGAATCATCAGCCCGCCCTGTCGCAGGGATATGGCAAAACCGATATGAATCCCTTCCTCTATATGCATCATCTCATCCGTCCAGAAACCGTTAAGTTCGGGTACTTCAGTCAATGCGTTCGCAACAGCCTTAATCAGCAACATAGGTGGCAGAATTCGTTCATTGACAGCGCGTTTCTTGTTGGTCTCTTCCAACCAATCCAGGGCTGCCTTCAAATCGATGTCAGTCTCGAGGTAATAATGTGGGATCTCCTGATTCGATCGGCTCATAGCCGCAGCAATTGCTTTCCGCATGCTTTTGGGTGTTGTCTCAGCGTCAGCAATCTGTTCTGCCATCTCAATCTCTTTTCTAAATGTTTCTTCACCTTTTACCTCTTGGGCAAAAGCTTCCACATCTTTTTTGTGAATGGTACCTTCAGGACCCGATCCTTTCACTTTGCTGAGATCCACATTCAAATCTTTCGCAACCCGACGGGCAAGCGGCGATGCCTTCAGCCGATGCAGCCTCGGCTCTTTTTCTTTTGGAACGACCGGGCGGCCCTGTTTTCCGTTTTCTTCGATATGCTTTTCCTTGACCCCTTTTTCTTCCCTTGTTATTACTTTTTGTTCTTTTTTGCCATCGATAACGGCCATTACAGCTCCCACAGGAATTGTTTCTCCTTCCTTTGCCCGCAGTTCGGTGATTGTACCTTCTTCAAATACTTCAATATCAATCAATCCTTTTTCGGTATCAATTTCTCCAATGATGTCTCCCTTTTTAACCTTATCGCCCGGTTTGACAAACCATTGAATAAGTTTAGCTTCAATCATTTGCGATCCCAGGCTGGGCATGACGAATTCACCCATAGATACCTCCCATTTTCTTGATTCGATCAACAATTTCCTCCGGCTGCGGCAGGGACGCTTGCTCAAGATGCTTTGCATAGGGAGCCGGGACTTCCACTCCACACACACGTTCAACGGGACAATCCAAATTGTAGAACAACTCTTCTGTGATTCGTGCACTCAGCTCTGCAGAGATGCCCCCGCTGTGCCATCCTTCATCAACGATCAGGGCCCGGCCTGTTTTGTTTACAGAAGCGAAAATCGTCTCATCATCAATAGGCCGCAGGACCCGAAGATCAACGACTTCAGCTTCAATACCCTCCTTTGCCAGTTGTTCTGCCGCTTTCAATGACTTATGCAGGCCAATTCCATATGAGAGAATACTAACGTCGGCACCTTTCCGCCTCACCTTCGCTCTGGATATATCGACCACCGCACCATCACTGAAAAATTCGGCCTCATAATTATAAAGCGTAGTATTCTCAAATATCAGTACCGGATCCGGGTCTTCGAGCGCCGGCCCAAGCATGCCAAATGCATCTTCGACAGTAGCCGGTGTCAGAATCTTTAGCCCCGGTATATGAGCATACCATCCCTCCAGACTGCGTGAATGCTGGGCCGCAAGCTGTTTTCCCCCTCCCGTAGCTATACGAATTACCACCGGCACACCAAACTGCCCCCCAGACATATAACGAAGGATAGCAGCAGTATTGATAATCTGATCGGCGGCAAGCAAGCTAAAATTAACCGTCATAATCTCCACAATAGGCCGCATTCCGGCAACAGCAGCACCGATACCACAGCCCGTAAACCCCGATTCTGATAACGGCGTATCAATGATTCGTTCCTCCCCAAACTCTTCCAGCATCCCCTCGCTTACGTTAAAACAACCGCCATATCTTCCCACATCTTCCCCCATCAGGAAAACGCGATCATCTTTCTTCATAGCTTCTCTCATGGCCTCACGAACGGCCTGCCTGTATGTAATAGTTTGTTGGGCTACTTTATCCATTATAACACCGGTTCCTAAGTATTTGTTAAAACCTATGGGATGACATCAGATACACTCTTTTACTCGCTGTATACATACTTAGTGAGGTTTTCCAGAGGTTCTTCTGTGCCTTCTTCCGCAAAAGCTACGGCAGCTTCCACTTCTTGGGCAACCTCTTGATCCAACTTTTTAAATTCTTCATCCGTCAATATTTTTTCTTTTTTCAGTTTTTCTGAAAATGTTTTAATAGGATCTCGTTTCTTCCATTCCTTTACTTCCGACTTCTTACGATATCTCTCCGGATCGAACATAGAATGCGCCCGGTAACGGTAGGTGCGGCATTCCAGGAAAAATGGTTTCTTCTTTTTTTTCACATAATCGATAGCCTTCCGTGCAGCATCTGATACCGCCACCACATCCATGCCGTCTACGCCAGCTCCTTTAACTTTATATGCTTCAACTTTCGAAACCAAGTCAGTTTCAGCCTCGGCCAACTCGAAAGGCATCCCCATGGAGTAAAGATTGTTTTCACACACAAACAAGACCGGTAGATCCCAAAGCGAGGCCAGGTTCATTGATTCATGAAATTCCCCTTCGTCTACGGCACCTTCTCCAAAAAAACAACAGACTATGGCATCTTTTTGCTGTCTCTTGTAGGCAAAAGCAATTCCCACTGCCATCGGTAAACCATTTCCAACGATTGCAGAACCACCAAAGAAATTGGTCTCCTTATCATAAAGATGCATGGAACCACCCCGCCCTCCACTGCACCCTTCCGCTTTTCCAAACATTTCTGCCATGATGCTTCCCATCGATACGCCGCGGATCAATGCATGGCCATGCTCCCTATAGGTTGCAACAATGCTATCCTCTTTTTTGAGATTCTCAATAATTCCTACCGCAACGGCTTCTTCTCCGTCATATAAATGCAAGAAACCACGGATTTTTTCCTGGGTATAAAGTTCATAGGCCATCTCCTCCATCTGCCTGATTCGCATCATCTGATGAAGCAAATGTAATTTTAGCTCCTTGCCTGAATCTTTTGATTCAGTCCTCTTTTTGCGTGTCTTTTTTCTTGTTGCCATTAAATTCCACTTTGTTATGTCGATTTGTTGGCTTTTTCAAGCTCTTGATCCCGTAACAGCCGGCGCATGATCTTTCCGCTCCTCGTTTTGGGCAACTCACTTATAAATTCAATTTCTTTCGGCGCAACTGCGGGTCCGAGCCGTTCCCTGGCAAATCCCTTGATTTCAAGATTAAGCTCCTCATCAGTATCAAAATTAGTTTTGAGAGTGATAAACGCTTTCACTGTCTCCCCCATTACCGGATCAGGTTTTCCAATTACAGCTGCCTCGGCTACGGCGGGGTGTTCCATAAGCACATTCTCTACTTCAAAAGGACCCACCATGTGTCCGGCCGTTTTGATGATATCGTCGGCACGTCCCACAAACCAGAAATAACCGTCCTGATCCCTGCTCGCCAAATCTCCGGTTAAGTACCAATTGTCAATGAAACATTTTTGATACCGTTCTTCATCATCAAGGTAACCGCGGAACATGGAAGGCCAGCCCGGCCTTAGGGCAAGTTCCCCTTGCTCGCCGGGTGCTTCAACCACTTGTAATTTATCAATCAATTCTGACCGCTTGACAATTTCCGCTTTGACTCCAGGCAATGGTTTGCCCATAGATCCCGGTTTAACAGGCATGCAAGGATAGTTCGCAATCATGATCCCACCGGTTTCGGTCTGCCACCAATTATCAAGTATGGGCATACCCAGTGTTTGCTGACTCCATCGCACGGCCTCTGGGTTTAAAGGCTCTCCGACACTATGGATCAAGCGTAGCCGGCTTAAATCATATTCTTTCATTACATCTATTTCCATTCTCATAAGCCGGCGTATTGCTGTAGGTGCTGTATACCAAATGGTTACCTTCTGATTTTCAAGGATGTCATACCAAAGCCTGGCATCAAATTCAGCTTCAACTACTAGATTGGTAATCCCATGCATCAATGGCGAAAGTATACCGTAAGAAGTACCTGTAACCCATCCCGGATCGGCCGTACACCAGAAGATATCCCCGGGATGGAAGTCCAAGACAAATTTACCGGTTATAAAATGCGTAAGTGCAGCCTTATGAACATGAATCACCCCTTTAGGCATGCCGGTGGTACCGCTGGTAAAATGGAGCAAGGCACGATCTTCAGGCTCAGTATGTACCATGCGGAAATCATTTCTCGCATGGTACATTAGCCGGGGGAACGAGCGAATGTAGTGGTCCCGATCCTTTTTAACATCGGTAAGTAATATAAACCGGAGGTGCTCAAGGCGGTCAAGCAACCCTTTCACTTTTTTCTCGAAAAGCTCCTCGGTAATGACCAGTACCTTGATCTTTCCTTTGCTCAGCCGCTGGTAAATGGGCTCGGGGCCGTAAATAGAAAACAACGGGCAGTACACACTTCCATTTTTCAAGGTGCCCAGCGCTGTGATATATAATTCCGGGATACGACCGGTAAGGGTACATACTACATCACCCTTTTGAATATTCAGATCTTGCAATACGCTTGCAAAACGGTCGGTCTCCTCTTTTAAATCTTTATATGTAAATTCTTTTGTAAACCCTTTTTCCCCAAGCCATCGCAAAGCCACGGTATCGCGTTTTTCCCCTTCAACGTGACGATCCACCGCTTCATAAGCAATATTTAATCCACCATTGGGAAGTCCCGTTAACTCTAATCTAACCTTGTCCCAGTTAAACGAGGCATACTCTTCGTCATAGTCGGCTAAATTGGGTATTATATCGGTTACTCTCTGCTCGATCAACTTTTCCTTTGGCATAGTCATAAATCCTGTCAACTTATAGTGTTGCTAAAGTATATTTAATCCTGATGAATCACTGACAGAGGATATCGATCGTTTTGTTGTAGATATATTTCCTACAGACTGATGTTTCCAG
This sequence comes from Balneolaceae bacterium, assembly GCA_050117475.1. Lineage (GTDB taxonomy): Bacteria > Bacteroidota > Rhodothermia > Balneolales > Balneolaceae > Fodinibius. The sequence continues at coordinate 13,390 of JASFMR010000078.1, forward strand.
AGGGATGTCTAGTTCATAAAAATTACCTTGCCGTAAATCCCCCGTCAACGGCAAGAGTCTGCCCTGTAACAAAGGAAGCCTTATCTGAACAGAGCCAAACCACAGCTTCGGCAACTTCAGCGGGTTTCCCCAATCTTCCCATGGGGTGCTGTGCAATCAAATTCTTGCGTTCTTCCGTTTGATCACCGACAAAACGGTCTATCATAGGCGTTTGAATGGCTCCCGGGCATACGGAGTTAATCCTGATCCCCTGCTCTGCATATTCCAAGGCTGCTGTTTTAGTCAGCCCGTTAATACCATGCTTACTCGATACATAGGCAGGTATGCCTGGAAATCCCAATAATCCCGCTATCGATGAAATATTAACAATCGCTCCCTCATTGGCCTTGAGCATCTCAGGGATTTCATACTTCATGCATAGCCAAGTCCCTTCCAGATTAGTCCTGATAACCCGTTCCCAATTTTTGGCCGTGCATTCAACCGTAAAAGACTGTTCTCCCTCAATACCGGCGTTATTGCATGCATAGTCTAAGCGTCCAAAACGACTTATCGTTTCTGCAACCATATCCCTTATTTCGCCTTCCTTGGATATGTCAACCTGTAATGCCACCCCCTTTTCCCCAGCTTTTTTAACCAATTCCAACGTTTCATTTACACCCTTCGGGTCTTGATCGACCAGTACCACCGTGGCTCCATGAATTGCAAACAACTCTGCCGTTGCTCTTCCTATCCCAGAGGCAGCTCCCGTAACAATTGCAACTTTCCCTTTCATGTATTCCTCTCCTGAATTTTAATTCTCGATGAAAACTCCTGTCATGTTACAAAAAAATCACACTGTTATACGACAGGGAAAATACTACGCTGCTGGAGTCATAATCTTAACTACAAAAAAGTCAGGCATTGTACTATGGACAGAACGTTAATAATTATTGATAATATGTTAATCAATAATTTATGGGTTTTTCCCAAAGCTCATGAAAGAAAGAGAAATAGATATTCCTGTTAGAGAGACCGTCCTGAAAGGCACCCTGCATATTCCGGAAAAAACAAAAGGGTTGGTTTTTTTCTCTCATGGCAGCGGAAGCAGTCGACTAAGTCCGAGAAATCGTTTTGTGGCTGAAAAGCTCCAACAAAAAGGTTTTGCCACCCTCCTTTTCGATCTATTGACTGCCGAGGAAGATATAGATTACCAACGAAGATTCGATATCGAACTGCTTACTCTGAGACTCTCCCTGGTTACCCAGTGGTTTAGAAATCAGGAAGTTTATGAAAATTGGAATATTGGGTATTTCGGGGCCAGTACGGGAGCCGCTTCTGCCCTTAAAGCTTCCAATTTACTTGGTCCCGAGATCATAAAAGCGGTGGTATCAAGGGGTGGCCGCCCGGATTTGGCTAACGATGCTTTGCCTACGGTCAAAAGTCCTACGCTATTGCTTGTAGGTGGACTCGATACAGAGGTCATTGAGCTAAATCAGATGGCATATAACAAATTAACCTGCGTAAAAAAACTGATGATTATACCCGGTGCCTCACACCTTTTTGAAGAAGCGGGAAAATTGGAAGAAGTGACAGAACACGCTGAAAACTGGTTCCTGAAATACTTATTCCACCGTCCTACCGAGGTAGAAAAAGATTTTCTGGGATAATTGAAAAGGTAATGCCGGGTCTCTGAAAATTGCATAAATTTATCATTACTTTCGTAAGAGAAACATAAATTATGCTGCAGACGGACTAAATAATGGCCAGGACTTTTCATTCAATCTATACACATGATTTTATCAGAACCGCTGTAGCTATTCCATCAATAGCCCTTTCAGACCCCCAAACAAACATTGAAAGGTCGGTCAAGCTTGCCACTGAGGCTTCTGATAATGGAGCCGCAATATGCCTGTTTCCGGAACTAGGGTTTACAGGCTATTCCAATGAGGATCTTTTTCAACAAGCATCGCTTTTGGAAACCACCCGGAAAGGTTTAGATTATTTTTGCCGAGAGACTTCCGAGCTGTCCCCGGTGCTGATAATCGGTATGCCGCTCAAAATTAACCATGCCCTTTTTAATTGTGCGGTTTTAATATACAGGGGTAAAATACTCGGCGTGGTTCCGAAGTCGTACCTTCCCAATTATCGGGAATTTTACGAAAAACGACAGTTTACTTCGGGTTTCTCAGCATCATTCGATGAAATTGATTTATTAGAGCAATGTGTCCCGTTCGGCACCAAGCTGGTATTTGAAGCCACCAATATAAATTCATTCTCTATTTATGCAGAAATTTGCGAAGATTTATGGGTTCCCGCTCCTCCCAGTACCTTCGGCGCTATGTCAGGCGCTACTATATTGACAAATCTTTCAGCTAGTAATGTTACCATTGGCAAAGCAGAATATCGTCGGCAATTATGTGCTTCACAGTCGGGACGTACTGTTTCAGCCTATCTTTATGCAGCGGCCGGAACAGGGGAATCAACTACCGATCTTGCCTGGGACGGACATGGACTGATTTATGAAAATGGTACCCTGCTATCTGAAAGCGAACGATTCAAAACAAGGAAGCAGATAATTTACGCAGATATTGATCTGCAACGCCTTTCACAAGAACGAATGAGAATGACCAGTTTCAATGACTGTGCCACCCAATTCAGAAGCCAACTAAATGCTTTCCGCCGCATAAAATTTGATTTTAAAATACCGGAGGGCAACCATCCCCCAAAACGCACCTTTTTACGGTTCCCATACGTTCCCGCAGATGCCTCCACCCGAAATGAACGGTGCCAGGAGACCTACAACATACAGGTACAGGGACTTTACCAAAGGCTGAAAAGCACAGGTATTAAAAAGGTTGTTATTGGCATTTCAGGAGGGCTCGATTCCACACAGGCTCTTATTGTTGCAGTAAGAACTATGGACCTGCTTGGGCTTCCGAGGACAAATATCCTGGCTTATACAATGCCGGGATTTGCCACCAGCAAACATACACTTGCAAATGCAAAAACACTGATGCAAGCAATGAGCGTTGGAAGCCATGAAATTGATATCCGCCCATCAAGCAGGCAGATGCTGGAAGATATCGGCCACCCGTTTTCAGAAGGAAAAGAAAATTATGATGTAACCTTCGAAAATGTGCAGGCCGGTGACCGTACCTCCCATTTATTCAGGCTTGCCAATCAAAATAATGCACTTGTTGTCGGTACGGGAGACTTGAGTGAGTTGGCCCTTGGCTGGACTACCTACGGAGTAGGCGATCACATGTCGCATTACAATGTAAATGTGTCGGTACCCAAAACGCTTATCCAGTATCTCATTCGGTGGGTTGCCGAAACCGATACGTTTGGGGATAAAGTGAGCCGGGTACTTCTGAACATACTGAATACTGAAATTTCGCCAGAACTCATTCCCTCCGGCAACGGAACCGATAAATATCCCTCACAGTCCACCGAAGAGGTAGTGGGTCCTTATGAACTACAGGATTTTAACCTGTATAACATATCCCGTTACGGTTACCTCCCCAGTAAAGTTGCCTTTATGAGTTATTATGCCTGGCACGATCGGTCCAAAGGCCCCTGGCCCGAACCTTACCCCGATGAACTAAAAAACGAGTATTCCCTATCCGAAATAAAAAAGTGGCTTGAGCTTTTCCTAAGGCATTTCTTTGGAAATACACAGTTTAAGCGCTCGGCCATCCCTAACGGCCCGAAGGTTGGCTCCGGCGGCTCCCTGTCTCCCCGTTCCGATTGGAGGGCTCCCAGCGATTCCAATGCCAACGTATGGGTTGATGAGTTGAAGGATAACGTTCCCGACTAAAGCATTTCATATTACTTCGCGCAGAGCAGTGTTGTAAGAAAAATTCTTATCCCGAGCATAGTTCTTTCCCTGATGCATTATTGTAGCTGGAAGTTCTACTTTGAAGAGCTAGCTAAAAGGTAGGTATAAATTGTTTTCTGTGTGGTAAGTAAGGATATATCAGGAGTTCTCCAATGCGTGAATCAGTAATTTCAAATACCGGCGAACAAGTTATAAAATGGCTGCTTTCGGGTGACGTTTCAGTACAATACCAAGTACATCGTGATCTATTACACACTGACATCCATCAGCTTAAAGAATACCAACAAAGGATTGCGACCGAAGGTTGGGGAGCTAAATATTTGAAGGCCCGCCGACCCGACGGCCATTGGGGCAAAGGATTATATCAACCGAAATGGACTTCCACACATTATACCCTCCTGGACCTCAAAAATCTTGGCTTTCCGCCCGGCAATTCAAAGGTAATAGAAAGTGTAAAATTGGTAATGTCGACACGAAAAGGGAAAGAGGGCGAAATCAATCTCTCTAAAACAAGGGAACACGGCGATATTTGTGTGAATGGGATGATCCTGAATTATGCTTCCTGGTTTATTGATAACGATGAACGCCTCAAAGTCGTAGCTGATTTTCTGCTTGACGTTCAAATGAATGACGGAGGCTGGAACTGTGAATTTTATAATGGGGCAACCCACAGTTCCCTGCACAGTACCCTAAGTGTTTTGGAAGGGTTACTGGAATGGTCGGTGCAAGGCGATTCTGATCAGTTGAATTC
>JASFMR010000079.1:0-17897 GCA_050117475.1 Balneolaceae bacterium
CCATTGTCCGGTCCAACAAAATATTGGTCCGCAATTCGAAGGGCGATAGGGTTGCGATCGGTTCCTACCCCGGGATCCACAACCACCAGATGCACTGTGCCAGACGGAAACAACATAGCAGAATTCTTCAATATCCAAGATCCCGCCATAATATCCTGCGAAGGTATTTCATGGGAAATATCTACCAGACGTACATCCGGTGCAATGCCCAGCATAACCGCCTTCATAGCACTTACATAATAATCCTGCAGACCAAAATCAGTCGTTAGGGTAATCACATTACGCATAAGTATTCAGCATCACCGGCATGACAAGCATAAGTATCTGCTCACTCTCGTCTTCTTCGGAAGGTTTAACGATACCCGCCCGGTTTGGAGTAGAAAATTCAAAAAAGACTTCCTCATCATCGACGTTGCCAAGCACATCTGCAAGGTATTTTGCATTAAAACCGATCTCCATCTCATCATCCCCGTATTCACATGCAATAGTTTCTTTGGCCTCGCTGCTCATGTCGATATCTTCGGCCCGGATGGTGAGCTTATCGGGATGCAGCTGAAGGCGAATCTGTCGAGTCGTAGAACTGGAAAAGATGGAAACCCGTTTAACGGTAGATAACATCTGTTCCTTGTTGATGATCAGTTTCTTCTCATTATCCTTTGGAATCACCGACTCATAATTGGGATATTGTTCATTGATTAAGCGAGTAATCACAATCGTATTTCCACTCTTAAAACGTACGTGATCGTCGGTTACGGTCATTGCACACTCTTCATCATGCAAGGCCTTTTGAACCAGGTTCAATGCTTTCTCGGGTACAATAAAATCAATCTCGCGGTCGCTGGTCAGATCTTTTTTGATATACTTGACTAACCGATGACCATCGGTAGCAACAAACTTGCTTTCATCAGGACCTATATCAAAATAAACACCCATCATTGCCGGACGAAGGTCATCGTTCGACACTGCGAACAACGTTTTGTCAATTGCCTTCAAAATATTTTCTTTTGTCGTATCCAGGGTATGGCCTTCATCAAGGCTGGGAACTTCGGGAAACTCATCCGGGTCTTCCCCTACCAATTTATAAGTTCCTTTATCGGTTCTAAATTTAACGTTGAATTTCTCATCCACCTCAAAAGCAACAGGGATATCAGGCAACTGCCGAAGAGTCTCAATCAACCGTCGTGCAGGAATCGCCACTGCCCCGCCTTCGTCAATATCCGCATCCATGGATTCGATAATCGAAATCTCCAAATCCGTAGCCGTCAGACGAAGTTGGCCGTCCTCACTTTCAAACAAGATGGTTTCCAAGATGGGTAGCGTCGCTTTATTGGGTACAGCTCCTGAAACGGCAGACAATGCTTTGACTAGTTCACTGCTTGATACATTAAATTTCATAGTAATAATTTTTAGCTAGGCGTTCGCCAGACGTTAACAAAATAGTCCGATTAATAAGTACCATATACTAAGAAATCCTCGCTCTCTTAGCAACCAAATTAAGCACTGTTTATATGTAATAAATAACCTTGCATAGCCGATGCGATTTCTGTAAAAAACGTTGTTAAACATTTACTTACCCGATCAAGATAATTTCTTATACTTTTTTTCCAGATGAATATAGAAGAGTGCCAACATATTACGCCACATTTTCGTTATGTTTAGGGTATTGTAAAAATTCTCAAAGCATTATACTATTTTCGAAAATCCTGATTTCAGAAGGAAAAAGCTGACATATTGCTCAAGTTAATTAAAACTATATAGTTACAAGTGCGTATACTTTTACTGGGACCTACCGCTGTGGGTAAAACGGCACTCTCTGTTGACTTGGCTAGCGAAATCAATGCGGAGATCATATCGGCCGATTCCCGCCAGTGCTATAAATTTATGAATATCGGTACGGCTACTCCCACCGAAGAGGAGCAGCGCAATATTCCACACTATAACCTCTCACTTATTGATCCAACTACCAAGGACAGTGTAGTTAATTTTCATAACCGAGCTCAGTGTTGGGAACAGGATATTAGTTCGCGTGGCAAAAATGTGCTGTATGTAGGCGGCAGTACCCTACATGTGCAATCAGTAATTCAACCGCTCGATGACGTCCCAAAGGCAAACCAGGAAAACATCGATCAGCTGGAAGGCCGGATTGAAAAAGAAGGCCTTGAATCGCTGTACCGAAAATTGGAAAAAGTGGATCCCGATTACGCACAAAAGATGGACGGTATGAACACCCAACGAATTATTCGTGCTCTTGACGTATGGATGCAGACCGGCCAACCTTTCAGTTCTTTTCATTCTGATGATAATTCCATCACTGTTCCTGATGACCTACTTGTTTTTGGGTTAAAGCGGGAACGTGAACAGCTATACGATCGCATTAACCGGCGCACTGATATAATGATGCAAATGGGCTTCCTGGAAGAAGTTCAATCCATCCTCAACCGAGGCTATTCCTTAAAAGACCCCGGTTTAAATACCGTGGGTTACAAAGAAGCCATTGCTTTTCTAAAGGGTGAAATAAGCCGGCAAAAGATGCTTAATGATATTAAAACCAAAACACGCCATTATGCCAAACGCCAACTCTCATGGTTTAGAAGATGGGACTTTATCAACTGGATTAACCTTGAAAACACGGATGCCGAGGGGGCACAGAATTTTATCAGCAAACAGCTAGCAGTAAAGTCAAATAAAGATTAACTTTAGCCGTTCATAAAACTGCACAATATCTCTAAAGAATGTACAAAGCTACCGTAAACGTTACGCTCCGAAAATCCATTTTAGATCCCAAGGGTAAAGCAGCCCATCACGCATTGAAAGATCTCGGGCTTACCGATATCAATAGTGTGCGTATTGGAAAGCTTATTGAACTTGATATTGATGCCAAGAACGAAGATGAGGCATTTAAGATTGCCGAAACGGCATGTACCAAGTTACTCGCTAACGAAGTTATGGAAGATTTTAAAATCACGATCCACGAAAACTAATTAGCTTGAGCTATGAACGAATTGCTTTTTAGCGTTTGGGGATCCAAACCCGGTATCGGGGAAGAAGAAATACCCGGCACAGATGTCGATGTTCTGGAAGAAGAACAGGAAGAGGAAAAGGATCAAACTCCGTGGAGAGTCATTCTATATGACGACGACATCCACACTTTTGATGAAGTTATTGAGCAACTTATCAAAGCCCTTAGCTGTAGCCAGGCCCATGCCGAAAAACTAACTTTTAAAGTTCATAATGAAGGTAAAGCCAAAGTCTTCGAAGGCAACTTTGAAGAATGCTTCGAAGTCAATGGCGTACTCAAAGAAATTCAACTTGTCACCGAAATCAAAGGATAACCGTGTCTGCAAACTTTGGAGTAATCGTATTTCCCGGATCAAATTGTGATCATGATGCTTATCACGCATTGGCTCATGTGATGAATGCTAATACCAAATTCCTCTGGCACAAAGATACCGACCTTTCTGATATAGACTTTCTGCTGATTCCCGGCGGTTTCTCATACGGTGATTATTTACGTTCCGGCGCTATAGCCCGCTTTTCGCCTATTATGCAGTCAGTCATAGAATTTGCGAAAAAAGGCGGACCGGTGCTTGGTATTTGTAACGGTTTTCAGATTTTGCTTGAGGCCGGCCTCCTTCCCGGTGCCATGCTACATAATCAACAACTCCGGTTCGTCTGTAAACAAACATTCATCCGTTGTGAAACTTCTGATACGCTGTTTACCCGAAATATCCCCAAAGGTGAAGTTCTCAAAGTTCCGGTGGCACATGGAGAGGGTAATTATTTTACCGATGCCGGCCAGCTGAAAGAATTGCAAGACAACGACCAGATTGTATTTCGTTATTGCAATGCCGATGGGGAAACAACCGAAGATGCAAATTTTAACGGCTCAATCGATAATATTGCCGGTATCTGCAACTCCGGAAGAAATGTTCTGGGCATGATGCCGCATCCCGAAAGAGCCGTAGAAGAAATTCTCGGTTCGTCAGATGGCAAACAAATTTTTGAATCGGTTCTGAAAGAACTGGCCGTCGCATAACCAATCCTTTCATATGGAAGAGACACATAAAAAACGACTTTACAGCAAAGGACTTACCAAAAGTTACAAAAAGCGTACTGTCGTCTCAGATGTCTCTATTGATGTAAAACAGGGTGAAATTGTGGGTCTTCTGGGTCCTAACGGGGCCGGGAAAACAACAACATTCTATATGTTTGTAGGCTTGGTAACCCCCAATAGCGGAAAAATTTACCTGGATAACAAAAACCTCACCGGGATGCCGATGTATAAACGAGCCAGACTGGGGGTCGGGTATCTTTCTCAGGAAGCCAGTGTTTTCCGAAACCTGACGGTGCGGGAAAACCTTGAGTCGATCTTGCAGTTTTTTAATCTGACTAACAAGGAAGTCAAAAACCGTACCGATCAACTTATTGAAGAGTTTGGCCTGGAACGTGTTGTGGACAACAAGGGGCATAGCCTCTCCGGTGGGGAGCGCAGACGTACAGAAATTGCACGCGCCCTGGTCACCGATCCAGACTTCATCCTCCTGGATGAACCCTTTGCAGGAGTAGATCCTATTGCAGTAGAAGATATTCAGCAAATCGTCGGAGATCTCAAGTACCGGAATATCGGTATCTTTATAACTGATCATAACGTTCATGAAACATTGGCTATTACCGACCGGGCTTATCTTATGTTTGAGGGGAAAATACTCAAAGAAGGTTCAGCCGATCAGCTGGCTGAAGATGAAGAAGCGCGCCGGCTCTACCTTGGCAGCCAATTTCGGCTGGATCGTTACAGTTCAGAATAACAAAAATAACTTAATCCAATTCCAAGACGCTCTCTGCGTCCGTAAAAACAAGAAGTACCTATGCAAGAAATTAGTGTCCAAGAATTTGAACAGAAATTAAACGAGTCAAAAAATTCGGAAGTTTTTTTGCTTGATGTACGCGAACCTTTCGAACAATATCAGTCTAAAATAGATTATGAATATTCTAAGTTAATACCTGTTGGTGAATTAAGCAGTCGGCTGGACGAACTGGAAGCCCATAAAGAAAAAGAGATTGTTTGTCTATGCCGAAGTGGTAGCAGAAGTGCGCAGGCATGCCTTATCCTGGAAAGAGAAGGATTTAAAAATGTTAAAAACCTCAAAGGAGGAATTAACGAATGGGCCAGGGAGATCGATACCAGCCTGCCTGTATATTAAGATTCGATACTTTTCAAAAAATAGTTACGATTGAACGAAGTGCATAATCAACCGTATACGCGAGATTTGTTGCAAATGACCCGCTGAAGAATAAACTATAGATAGCCGCTCCAATCATATCCACTACAAAAATTGCCATAATAACTTTAAAGATCACACTCACGATTTTTTTAAACATACCAATTTTGCCCCATTAATTATAAAAGGGCCCGTCCGGGCCCTTTTATAATTACAAAAAAAATCTTGCTATATCATCTATCAAGTTATTTAAAACAATAGCAGTGCTCCCTGACATTGATTAGAACCTAGACCATTGCAGCAATTTGGTTCAACAGTTCCTCATTACTTTCAGTGTTTTTAAGCACTTTCAACAGGCTCTGCATGGATTCCTTGGGGGATTTCTTGAGGAGATACCGCCGCACCATATTACGTTCTTCCATGGAATCTCCAATAAATTTATCTTCATTCCTGGTACCCGAAGCACCAATATTTATTGCCGGGAAAATACGATCATTGGCAAGCTCTCGATCCAGCACCAATTCCATATTACCTGTTCCTTTAAATTCCTCAAAAATAAGGTCATCCATGCGCGAATTAGTTTCTATAAGGCAGGTTGCAATAATTGTCAGTGACCCACCGCCCTCTATCTTACGTGCCGAACCAAAAATCTTCTTTGGGATTTCCAGTGCTCTAATATCGAGTCCGCCGGAGAGTGTGCGCCCACTGCTTTCCTGAATATTGTTATATGCTCGGCCAAGTCGTGTAATAGAATCTATGAGCAAAACTGCATCATCCCCCATCTCGGCCTTCCGCTTCACATAACCCAGGGCCATTTCCGTTACCCGGATATGATTTTCGGTCGGTTTATCATTAGAAGAAGCAAACACTTCCGCATCGGTGGTACGCATAAAATCCGTAACCTCTTCGGGCCGTTCATCAACTAACAAGACCCCAGTGGTAATATTCGGATAATTTTTCGTCAGGGATTCAGCAATTTTCTTCAGCAGCACCGTCTTCCCGGTTCGAGGTGGTGCCACAATCAGTGCCCGCTGGCCCCTGCCGATAGGGGCAACAAGGTCGATCACCCTCATCTCGATATTATCCGGATCCATTCCAAGTTTAATATGTTCAATCGGCATAATGGGAGTTTGAAGCTCAAAACGAGTAGCTTTTTGCCACTCTACCGGATTTCGGCCGTTAATCTTTTCAATAGAGTGGATATGACGGTGGCCTTGATTGTCTTCCTCATATTCACCCTCAATCACCAGTCCGGGTCTCAGGTTGTGATGTTTAACCTCATCAGGTTTAAGAAAAGGATCACGGGGTTCGTAGCTAAACTCATAGTCCTGCTTTCGTGCGAACCCATAATTTTTTTCGTTGATTTCAACAACCCCTTTATAGCGGCCGGCAACCCTAACATTTTGATTTTCATTGAAGCGGGGCACAAAAACATTTTTGCCCTTTTTTCTACCGCGATTTTTATTATTTCTTGAACGTCCCATTACATCCAGGTTTTACTTGAAGTCTAACATTTCCTGTCTGGATTGTCACAGATACAGCAACAGGAAAGTCGGAACTGTAATTAGAGATTAAAATACTTGAAATTGAGAAGTGAAAAAGAGCAGTGTAGCCTTTAACGACTACACTGCAAAATGATAATCTTTAAAGAAAGATAAGAATGTTTATGAATTTTTAAAATCTATCGGACGGTTGTTGTTTCATTTATCCATCCATAGCATTTCATGAGGGAGGAATCAATCTTAAATTTATCTCCCGTTTTAAGAGGCGGCTGCCAAAAGAATTTTTCTTCGGTTGTAGGTGTCACCGGCTCATAGGCTTGGTACTTCCGACTCACCTCGTTGGCGACATTGGGATCTACCCGCTTCGCCTTATCCAGATAATCAAGTACCAGCCAATAGACAACCTTATCCTGACGCGTCATTTTACGATTGTTTGTACACTGGCTAACCGTCTGTGCATAAATATCTGCGATTTTTATATAAGGTTCTCCCCAGTCAGGTCGATAATTTGCAGCTTGGTTAGCATATTTTCGTGCACTTTGCAGCTCTTCTTTATTCAAATAAGCATTTGAAATTTTCAGAGCAATATCCCCTTTTTGTTTAGCTTGATCAGCTTTCTGGCTAGCTTCTTTCAGATATTTGATCGCCATGTCATAATTGGCATTACTAATGGCAAAATCAGCTAAAGCCATAACATTTTCATAACTGGGATTCAGTTTGTACAGCATCTGACTGACCTTTCTGGCTTTATCAATCATTTCCTGGTCCTGGTAAAGATCGCCCAACTGCTTTAGGACCTTTTCATCATTAGGATTATCCTTTAGCTGCCCCTCCAAAAAGGTTATGCGTTCTTCGGGAGAATCGAACAGTTGGTTACGAACCTTATCAAAATAGCTCTGCAGCTTAGCCGAAGCGTACGGATCGGCCTGTTTGATAATAGCAAGAGACTGATCTTTTTTGCCTTCCGAAACCAGCTCTTGCACCATAACTTGCATATAATAACCTTCGCCGTCCTTGGTAAATTTTTCAGGATTCAACTTGAAAGCTTCAAGATAATTCCCGGCAGCTTTCTTCATGCCATCCGCAACAAAGTCAGCGTGAGATTGTAACAGGCGCCCCCGACCTATATACCACTCCAAATGATCTTCTTTGTCCGGATATTTTTCAAACAGTTTATCATAGATCGTAAGTGCAGTGTCGATATATGCTTCTTTAAGAGAGGGATCCTGCAACTTATCTGCCAATCCGGAATAGGAGGTTATAAGACGGTCTAAATTCTTTTTAAGGTCAAATCTTGAATAGCCTTCGATGGTTTCCGGCATACCTTCCCACATCCAGCGGCCAAATTTAATAGCAGTCTCGTAAGACTCATTTTTATAATTCTCTAAAAAGATGGAATAGGCCTGTATTTCACTCATTCCACCCGGAGGAGTCCCGGCCGACTGTGCCATCGACCAGCTACTGCTTACAAATAAAAAAGCAGATAATAGTAGTAGCTTCTTCATAATTCTAACGATTTATACGTATGGTTCAGGTTAAAAACTAATTAAGGGTGTTAATTATTGTAATTTCGGACGGTAAAACATGACTTCGGCCAAATTCAGGGATAGTCGAACGCCCCAGATCTGTTCTTTAATCAAATCGTTGGCCTTTGTTCCCCGAATGCCATATTCAAAGCTCAAATCAATAGAAGAGCTTGAATTTGGTGAACGGATCCCCAGCCCCAGCGAAAACATAAGTGTATTAATCTGTTGCCCCTCTAAACGCAAATGACCCGTGTCATAGGAAGCCCCAACCCGATATTTGAACTTGGATAAAAATTTATCAGATCCTGAAACATAAGGAAAATATTGCATTCCCAAACCTAATTTATAACGATCATCAAAATATTCGCTTTCAGAGGGTTTAAAATCGTTCTTGTAATGCGACCATCCCTGATAAAGACCTTCAGTAGCAACCATAAGATATTGGCTTGGATAGTAGCTGATACCGGCGCTAATTTTGGCTGGAAGCTTGATTGTCCCGTCACCAAGTTCTTGTTCATTATTCAGTGATACACCCTGTTGAATGCTTGCTATACCGGTTTCTTTTCTATGCGCATCGATGGTCACGGGTAATTCTACCGATACTCCAAGACCCAGCTGATCATTCTTATGAAGAAAATCCGGCAACCTGACATAGGTGCCAAAACGGTTGCCCATAGCAGTTCCACTGGTTTGGACCGTGAAATTTACCGGTCGATAAGGGCCGGAGGCAAAGGCAGCCGAATAGGAGTTATCATTCGACATGAAGAGAATGGATGCCGCATAGCCTACCGAAATATGCTTATTAATTTGCCATCCGAATCCCAGTTCCGCACGATTTGTACCGCCGCTTCCCCTGTTTTCAATACCGTAATTAAGGGTATCCTGAAGGGTTCCGTTGTCAACAATACGGGTTTTTTCCTCAAAAGTCCGAAATTCCGATTGGGTAACCGGTGAAAAGGAACCCGATATCCCAAGTTTCCCACGTATAATAGGCAGTTGAAGCTGGAACTGATGAACCGAGAAATTAGAATTTGTTACCCTGTTCGAGCTACTGCTGGCCTGGTACGACTGAACACCCACATCGCCGACGCCCAATCCATATACTGTATTACCCCATTGCGCCGGGTTCGCGATACTTCCTACGAGCGTTTCATTGTACGAGACTCCCAGAAGCCCCATAGAACGGGAAGCGGTATTCTCAAGATCAACCGGATAACCTATACCTATCTTCGAATATACCGATCCAGTGCTGGCCTGGTTATCATTGGACTGCGCGTATGCTACCGTTCCATACAAGCAAAGGAAAACCGCTATTGCTATAATCTTTTTCAAAACTACTTATTGGTATTTTTTAAGTATGTGATTATGATTTTGGGCTTTTTATTAACGGGCACTTGCTCAGAATTGGTATAAAGCAGGCTCGGGGTAATAATACCGTTGTTAATCAATGTAATGTAATTTTTTTGTCCAGCGGGAAACCCGTTCAGTAAGATCTGTTGTGCAAGGGAAGTAATATCCAAGTGATAAGCCCCGTCAGTTCTATTATAAGCCCCACTAGCGATCGGGCTACCCGGATCAATCGCTTTAGGTATATCTTCAGGATCCGCCAAATGCAATTGAACATTTTTTTCTGGTGGCCGCTGAACAGATAGAGGCTCCGACTGCAGACTTTGTTCCAAAGCCGCATTATTTTGATACAAAACCAGCTCTGTCTTTGAAATCGTCGAGGCCTCGGCGTTGATGTCGGACAAATCTACATCCAACTGTAAGACACTCTCATATGTGCTGTACAATGGTACGGAACCCTGAGGAAAAGACTCATTTGTTCTGTCGAGTGAGTAGGCATACTTACTCATATTCACACTGACGGTATCTGTATCCGGATTTTGAATAACAAACCGGGTCGATGTTCTGTCGAGCGGAATGATTTTTTTACTGTTTTGAGGCACCAGAGCCAATCCATATACCTCATGCTCATATAGTGAGTCCGCATCTGATGAAGTATCAGATGCAAATTTATAATATTTGTCAAACCAATTCGAAGACAACTCTACATCCAGGGAATCCTCTTCTCCAATAGAAAACGAAGCAACCTTTGCGTTCATATTGATTTTTATATCGTCTTTCATCTTCTGGCCAGCAATCTCCCAGTATTCATCGATCTCATAGATGTCGAAATCCTGGATTGCCGATGAGTCCCCATATACTTCATCTCCGTTTATGATAATGCGCATGAGCATCTTGGCATTGGATTGTACGGAGTCTACACTGGGCGGAAGCTTTGGCTCAACCATGCCAATAGCCGAGATGTCCCCGAATATCGGATCACTGTATGCGCCAGCTGAAAAGTAATTTTTTCCACCGGAGAAGGTGCTGGTATGGGTGGTATCTATAGTGTTAACCGTAATAGTATCTACAGTTACTTCAGCGCCGGGCTTTGTTAAATCTGAACCAACCGGCCCGGCGTCATCACAACCACTCAATCCTATTAAAACGACTAAAACTAATGCTAAAGTAAATGCCTGTAAGTTACGGGAAATACTGTTCCTTGTTTTTTGCAACGAAATACTACTCTAAATTTATGTTTCTTCAGTTTCTTCGGTTCCAGCGATTTCATTATAGTAAGCCGCAAACTTCTCGGAGACATCTTCGGGCGATCCCTGGATTTTTGTCGAATCAATGTTCAATGTTTTGAACAACTCATCCAGTTGATCGGTAATATGGTTTCCGGTTACAACATAATCACTATACTTCAAACCAATGGTGCGTAAGTCAACGTTGTCACCCTCAATAAGATTGTCCTTCTCAAAAGAATCCGGCAACCCTATCAAATCCAGCAATTTCTTATTAAAGATCCCTTTGTTTTCCGGGTGATGGATATTATAAATTACCTTGGTGTCTTTAAAAAGATCGAGCTCATTATATTTTTCTTTAACAAGCAGCGGTATAAGTCCGGCCGGCCAGTCATGACAGTGTATAATATCAGGCTCCCAGCCCAGTTTGGCAACCGTCTCTAGTACCCCCTTACTGTAAAAGACAATGCGTTGATCATTGTCCTCGTAATGCTCATTGGTCTCTGGGTTCATGAACATCGCCTTTCGCTTGAAATAAGTATCGTTATCCAGAAAATAAACCTGCAGCTTGGCATTGGGGATGCTTGCCACTTTTATACGCATCTTCTCGATCTTTTCACCCACTTCGACTTCAATTCCGGATAAGCGAATCACTTCGTGCAAGCGGTTACGGCGATCGTTAATAGTACCGTACTTTGGAAGCAAAATGCGTATTTCATATCCTTTATCTTGCAGTGATGCAGGCAAAAAACGCAATAAATCAGCCGTATGGGTCATTCTTGCAAAAGGAGATATCTCTGCAGCAGCGTATAATACTTTCATAGACTAGTTTCTAATGAATTCGTTTATATTTTATTGTTATTCGTCTGACTCTTTGTCGTCTTGATTTATATAAAGCTGGTCCATCTCTTCTTCATCAAGAGAATAGAAATCGAATAGAGTATCACTTCTAAGGCCCAATCTAAGTGTTTCCACGGGTATGACTTCCGAAGGCTGGACATTGCCGAGATTCACATTACTTCCAAATTTTCGGATAAACCACACCTGTTGTTCCTTTTGGGGCGCTTCAAAGATTAATTTTGATACGGGAACCTGATCGGCTATTTCATCAATAAGTCCGGAACGGACTTCCCCGTTAGGACGAAATACTCCGACCGTACCACTCTCCCGGGCCTCGCAAATAATTTTCCAGGCCCCGGCATCGAGCTCACGCTCAATCATTTTTACCCATTTATAGGGAGGAATAATATCATTCGGATTCTTGCTTCCAATCTCTGACAGAATGGTAAAGTGTTTACTCATTTGCTGAATGATCTCAACCTTACGCTGATCGGAAAGCCAAATTGTACCATTAGATACCTCAGCATGCTCAATATTAAATTTCTCGAGCAACTCCATGTAAGCATCCAGCTGGTCACGAAGCACATAGGCCTCAAATAATGTTCCGCCAAAATAGACCGGAATATCAAAATTTGAATATACGGCCAGCTTTTCTTCGAGGTTTTGCGTCACATAACTTGTTCCCCAACCCAACTTTACTATGTCGATATAGTTAGAACAAGATTTACAAAAATCCTCGACCTGACGGACGCTCAACCCTTTATCCAGGACAAGCGTCATTCCTTTTTCTCGGGGTTTTTCGGTACGAGTAGGGAGATGATTTAGCTTGAAAGCCATTGAGCATTATAATTTTGGAAATTTAAACGAACAAAGATACTAAAATACAGCCTGTTAATAAAGTCTAACCCAACTTTGTTATCAACCCTTTATTAATTCATTACAGACCAAACTTTTTAAATCAAGAACCCTGCGTTCTATTGGCAGGCTTTAAAATCATTGCTGAAAAAGGATTCATCCAGATATGTTGCCCGGCCCCTTCTCCAAAATGGCCTCCTTGATTGGCCCCGCCGTAATATTTTGAATCGCTGTTAAATACGATCTTATATTGTACACCCTCGAAAGGCCCAAGGTGGTAATCGTTGATTTGGTGATTGGAAAAATTAAGAACAAATAAGAGATGATCGGAAGGATCTTCCGCCTTTCGAAGGAATGCAAAAAGAGAGGGCATACGGCGCCCCAGCTCAATCCATTCAAAACCATCACCCTCCCGTTCAATTTCGAAAAGTGCTTTTTCCCGCCGATAGAGGTCATTCAAATCATCCACCAACCGCTTCATCCCCCGGTGCCGTCCGTGATCCAACAAATACCAATGCAAAGCCCTGTCTTCGGCCCATTCACTGGTTTCGGCAAACTCCCCTCCCATAAAAAGCAATTTCTTGCCCGGATGCCCATACATATAGGTAAACAGCAAACGCAAATTCGCAAATTGCTCAGATTCGGTACCTGGACTTTTACGTACCAGCGGTCGCTTCAGGTGTACAACCTCGTCATGCGATAAAGGAAGTACGAAATTTTCCGAATAGTTATACATCATCGGAAAGGTAATCTTATTGGGATCGTCATTCCTGCCCATAGGCTCTTTCTGCAGGTACTCCAGCGTATCGTTCATCCATCCCATATTCCACTTATAGTCGAACCCTAATCCTCCGTGATGCACGGGCGTTGTGACACCCGGCCAGGATGTGGATTCTTCGGCAAAGGTTAGGATCCCCGGATATTCTCTGTGAACAATGGAGTTGAAATCCTTTAAGAATCGAATTGCCTCTAGGTGTTCATTCCCCCCATATTTATTTGGCGTCCATTCACCAGGCCCTTTAGAATAATCCAGATAAAGCATGGAGGCAACGGCATCAACACGGAGACCATCAATATGAAAACGATCCAACCAGAAATGAGCATTCGACAAAAGAAAGTTACGGACTCCCGCTTTACTGTAATCAAATATATGGGTTCCCCAATCTTTCTGCTCTCGTTTCTTTGGGTCGGGATACTCATACAGGGGGGTGCTGTCAAACATTTGGAGCCCATATTCATCTTTGGGGAAATGCCCCGGCACCCAGTCCATGATAACCCCAATGCCGTTTTTATGGCACTCATTAATGAAATACATAAAATCTTTTGGCTCTCCCAACCGGCTAGTGGGAGCATAATAGCCGGTAATCTGGTATCCCCAAGAAGGATCATACGGGTGTTCGGCAATCGGCATCAGTTCAATGTGGGTAAATCCGCAATCTTTGACATAGGCAACCAAATCATCCGACAGATCCCGGTAGGTCAGGTATTCGTTATTATTTTTCCCTTTTCTTCGCCACGAGGAAAGATGGACCTCATAAATAGAAATTGGCTTTTTAAAGGATTGCCGTTCGCTACGTTGTTCGAGCCAATCTGAGTCCTCCCATTCAAAATGATCCAGATCATAAACAAGAGAGGCTGTTTTGGGACGAACTTCCATTACATGTGCATAAGGATCAGACTTAAGAAAGGGAGGGGAATCTTCGGCAGTCTTTAATTCATACTTATATAGGTCCCAATGCTCAATCCCGGGAACAAAGGCCGTCCAGATACCGGTATTTTCGTCTTTCTGCATGGGATTCTCGCGGCCATCCCAATTGTTAAACGGCCCCACCACACTTACACTGTAGGCATTAGGAGCCCAAACGGCGAAATGGACACCATCATCCCGAAGGTGAGCTCCCATGAATTCATACACATTGTAATGATCTCCCTGTTGCCACTTATTTTTTTCGATATCGGTTAGAATAGATTTCACTCGATTTGGGTCTAATGAAAATGAGCCGCTATTTGCACTTGGCTTGTTAGTTAATGTAAAAGAAACAAAATAACAATGTAATTCATCAGCAAATTTTCAATCCCAATCGAAAAAAACTAACCAGGCAAGCCAAACAAGTATGAAACTTTCAAGAACGTACTTCGTAGAGTTTTGTGAATCCAGGACATAATCTTACAAAGATGATTACTCTATCCCTCTTGGATTTGATTTGAATTCCTAAAACTAGATTATCCATCAAAAAGCCCCGCTTGATCACGGGGCTTTTTTTATATCAATCAGGGGAAAATACCCATCTGCTCATACATAATACCCACTTTTTCAATAGCATTTAGAAAAGCAGCCGTTCGCAGGTCGATATCATGCTTTTTGCGGAGCTCATTTAACTCTCCATAGGCGTTAATCATAGTTTCTTCCAGACCGGAATCGACAAGGTCGTATTCATCTGCGCCGTGAGCCAGCTCTTCCATCTCCTCATCCGTAAACCTGCGATCTGAAATACTTTCGATGACATTCAGTATTTTACGATAGCTACTCTCCTCGAATCTTTTTTCCATCCTGCCAAACCGAACATGTGACAAGTTCTTAAGCCACTCAAAATAAGAAACCGTAACTCCACCAGCATTTAGATAATTATCGGGGATGATCAAGGCTCCCTTATCCTTAATAATTTCATGAGCCCTAGCTGTAGTTGGGCCATTGGCGGCCTCACCGATAATTTTTGCTTTAATACGATCGGCATTTTTTTCGTTCAGCTGATTTTCAAGGGCCGCCGGAATTAAAATATCGCATTCGGCTTCGAGGACAGCCGTATTATTCTCCAGTTCTTTAGTATCTCCGAATCCGACAATAGATCCTGTATCTTTTCTGAATGCCATCAACTCTTCAAGGTTTATGCCATTGGGGGCATAAATTGACCCTTCCAGTTCTGCAACCCCGACTAACTTAGCCCCGCCTTCCGACATGTATTTTGCCGCGTGATATCCTACATTCCCGAGGCCCTGAATCACAAAAGTCTTACCTTCCAGGCCAGGATCCAGGCCTAGCATTTTCATATCTTCCTGATTACTGCAGGCCTCACGTATTCCAAAGAACACGCCCCGGCCCGTAGCTTCGGTGCGTCCCCGAACCCCCCCCTGGGGTATGGGCTTGCCAGTCACACAAGCTTCGGCATTAATATCTGATTTGAGCTGACGGTAGGTATCCAAAACCCAACCCATCTCCTGGGCACCGGTTCCATAATCCGGAGCCGGTACATCCGAGCCGGGGCC
Source organism: Balneolaceae bacterium (assembly GCA_050117475.1). Classification (GTDB taxonomy): domain Bacteria; phylum Bacteroidota; class Rhodothermia; order Balneolales; family Balneolaceae; genus Fodinibius. Next base: position 15,780 of record JASFMR010000079.1, read on the forward strand.
AACGAAATCCTTTTTGATTAGCTCATAGGTATAACGACGGGTGATTCGTTCTATCTCGGCTTTTGAAAAACGCGATTTGTCAATCTTAATTCCGCCTTTTGCCCCGCCAAACGGAACGTCAACCACTGCACATTTATAAGTCATTAGTGCAGCCAGCGCCATGGTTTCGTCCTCGTTAACCGTCATACTGAAACGAATGCCTCCCTTAGTAGGCAGCTTATGGTGGCTGTGCTCCACACGCCAACCATGAATCACCTCGATCGATCCGTCATCCCGCTCGAGCGGAAAAGTAATATGATATACATTGTTGCAAATTTTAATCTGGTCTAAAAGACCTTGTTCGAAACGAGAAAACTTCGCCGCTTTATCAAAAGCACGATTGACCTGTTCAAAAAACTTATATTCAGCCATGATATACCTGTTTTGGCAACAATACCTAAGGCATGCTACCGGTATTGAAATTTAAGATAAATGACTATCGGAATATTCTAGCAGAGTGTCAACCTGCTGTTTTTAGTGATTTTTAAAAACCGCCGTATGCACCCTATCCCATTCATGGGGCTTGCCGTCTGTATGCATCGCTACAATGTTTTTAACGGGAAAGCGGATATGGAATTCACGGCCCATGATATTCAAAATGCGCTCTTTTTCATTTTGGGAAAGTTCGCCATACATCAGACTCAAATGCGGCATAAAATCTTCGTCGCCTCTAATATCAAACAATTGGCGGGCCATCATATACATTTCATTCAGGTGCTTAGTTTTTTCAACATGCACAAAAAGCGCGCGATAAAACTCGTCCGTATAACCTGCCGTCGTCAAAAGCAGTTCGAAAGGCTCAAGGGTAGAGGCCAGCGTATTGGCTAAGGATACCAGTTCCGTTTCGGTTGATTTGAAACCGGCCAACAAGGTTACATGCGGAGAGAAGACCGGAGTCTTATACTTACTGCTCAGCTTCTTGATCCTCTCCTGAAGCTTAAAAGCAATATCTCCACTGGGTTCCAGCCAAAGAGAATAAGTCGCAGTTTTAGTCATAAATTACTCCTGTTTAATTCTATTTTGTTACAATCCTGCTTTTTTAATGGCCTTTCGTATAGCACTTTCCGGCTGGTAGCCAACCAGATGTGCGTCCACAATGCCTTTTCTGTTAATAATAAAAACCGAAGGTATGGCATCTACACGATAGTTAATACCTACCGACTGATCCGGGTCCATCAGGTTTGTAAATGTGTATCCGTTCTCTTGCATATAATGCTGAACCTTCGCTTTGCTTTCGCTGTTGATGCCCAGTACCACCAAACCATCATTTTTGTATTCCTCATACAATTTTTGCAAGTGTGGATGTGCCTCGCGACAGGGTCCACACCAGGTTGCCCAGAAATCAAGCACTACTACTTTTCCACGGAGATCCTTCAAATTTATCTGGCCTCCACCTATCGAGGTTAAATTAAAATTTATGGCTTCTTTTCCTACCAGGGCATCTCCGGTGCGGTTTTGCATATTTTCAAAAGCGAATTTCTTTACTTCCTTTGCTGAAGAAGGGGGATGAAATTGAAAGACCGAATCCGTAAACGAAGGCTTCAGGTTGGCTGCCCTGAGGTTCACCGTTTGATACATGGTCAACGGACTTTGAGGAGAATCCTCACTGGCACTCACCTGAAGTGACTGACGCAGGACAAGGTGCGTCTTCTTATCGATCAAATAGGTGGTCGGTGAAATAACCATATCCCGGAACCCCGGATTTTGCGTATAAGTTACTTTGATCTTGTAAGCCTTATTCTTGGTACCATCTGCCATCGTCACAGTTTCGGTTCCCAGGAACTCGGCCTTCTTGATATTTTTTGTTATGGTCTTATACGTTTCTGTGAGCTGCTCTCCCATATCCGTAAAATCAGAAGACGCCATTTCCCCCCCGGTATTTCGACTTGCCTGCAATACGGAGGCTCGTTGCACTTTATATTCTCCCGATTCCGGCAGATAGGTCCATGTGCTATTGCCGTCCGAAACTATTGTTAATCCCATCTGATTGCCTCTTACTTCAATGCGGATTTCTCCCGGTTCCCTGCGCGCATAGTAAATGGGAAAACTTGTGTTTTGATTCTTTCCAACCGCTTTAAT
>JASFMR010000080.1:0-17840 GCA_050117475.1 Balneolaceae bacterium
ATTAAGCCTGAGTCCGATCAATCGGATTCAGGCTTTTTTATTTACCCCCCCCTTGATTTACTTTTCGGCATCCCCACCTGCCCATCACATACGGCTCTGGGCTGGAGCAGCTGCGTCCCGGAATGGCTGCCGAGAGACTACAACCTTAAATCGATTATAATCGACGTACCACCGTTATCCCATCCCTGACCGTAAGCATTACCTGCTCAACAGAAGAATCTGCTACAATTTGATCATTCAACTGATCAATCGCTTTGGCCTTCTCATCTTTGGGATCCATCACCTCTCCATCCCACAGGACATTATCGATAACCATTATCCCTCCTTCTTTTAGGCGTGGCAATATCAGGTTATAATAATCGGGATAATTGTTTTTATCTGCATCCAGGAAAACAAAATCGAATTTTCCCTTAATGCCGGGAATGGTTTCCAAAGCTTGTCCCATTATCAAATTAATCTTAGAACCCGCTTCGCTTTTTTCAAAAAATGATCGCGCAATTTTTTCATAGCGCTCGTTATATTCACAAGTAAAAAGTTCGCCATCCCCGGGCAATGCCTCCGCCATGGTCAGAGCCGAGTAGCCTGTAAATGTCCCTACTTCCAATACGCGCTTTGCTCCCGTTAATTTAATCAGGATAGACAGGAGACGTCCCACAATTCGACCACTGAGCATATCTGTATATTGCAATTCTCTTTCCGAAGTCCTGAGAAGCTCCTGAATTAAGGGGGAATCTTCGGTAGTGTGAGCCAAGGCATATTCTTTAACGGCTTGTAAATCCATCAAATCGTTCAAATATTATTTTTATTGGAACTCTAATTCAGCCTAAAGATATTCAGTAACCAACTGTCAACAAATATTTAATCCGTGGACTTTATCCCCGCCAGAGAATCAACATTATTTATTAAAGGCTTCCGGCTCTATACCTGGCTATTGTTCAAACGGAGATTTTCAACGGTATGGATCAAGCAGGAATATGAACCCTGCCCGGCATGCAAAACCGTTTATTACCTCAACCACCATTCATGGTGGGATGGGCTTATCCCCTTTCTGCTTAACGAGTTTAGATTCCACCAGCAGGCCCGTGCAATAATGGAAGACAAACAGATCCAAAAATATACATTCTTCAATAAGATAGGGGCCTTTTCAATCAATCGGGAAGATCCCCGTAAGGCAATTGTTTCCCTGCGATATGCCGTGCAATCTTTTGATCGTGATCATTCCAGCCTATTCATCTACCCGGAAGGAAAAATTACACCGACGGGATCATCTATGAATTTTGAAGGCGGCCTGGCCTGGCTATCAGGGAAATTGCCGGATGTGCATTTTGTACCTGTCGGGATTTACCAGCACACAATTCGTCATGATAAACCTGAATTACATCTGCACGTTGGTAATCCGATCCGATTCAAGAATACAATGACGAATGAAGAACGAACCCAGTTGCTTGAGAAAACGCTTAATCAGATGCTGGATGAACTTAGGGAAAAAGCCGGCTTCGACGATTCAGAATTTGAGCGTTTTTTATAAGCTTTTAAAGGAGTACCATAATCTTTCCTAGTTATTTATCTAACATTAATTGGTATAAGAGTATATTTCCGGATAGACAGATTCGAAAAAAATACAATGCCCCCCTCTAGCATCCACCGGACGCCAAAAGCAGCCGCCCGATATCGGAATTTACCAAGTCCACCGGTAAAGTGTTTTTGAACGTTGTACCCAATGAGGGCCTTCCCCGGCATAGCGAATCCGCATATTTACAAAAGGCCAAAAAATCCTTGTATAGATTCTGCTCGGATAAATATACTCGGTAATGCCGGATTGAGACTCTATGATATTTTTACCCGGGAGCCCTAAGAACGCTTTACTTTGATAACGCTGATAAAAAGGACCGTTATCAAGAAGCAATAATTGCTGGATTCTAATTTTAGCATTGGGAGAGCGTAAGATAATCTGCCGTGCGGTTTTCAGGCCAAAAAGGGAAAGCCCATGATCTCTAAGAGCAATATCCTCCAGTATGTCTAACACTTGGCAATTCTGCTTGTCAATCAGCCATGCTTTGTGCTGCTCTTGCCGCCGACGGTTCATGACATAATACACAAGAGTCATTGTTTCAAAATGAAATCGGCCCCAATACCAGTCTCGGAACTCGTCACGCATTGGCTCGTTTCCGGTATTATGGTCATGATATCCCCTGCCCTCGAAATCAATCTTTTTGGATATTTTTCCGTTTGACGCCAATCGAATCTTTCCTTTAACGTCCGCCCGGGGCTGTACAAGATTCCACCGGTGACCGGTATTTCGGTGACCGGTATTTATTGCATTCACATTTTTAAAAAGTGGTCTCTCACAAACGGGACTCTCAAAGCTAATCTCAGCATCCAGCCGGTCCCCGCTCGGCAAATCCTCCTTCAAAATCAAGGTGTACCTAAGTTTATCATCCATTTCGCCGGTTAGAGCATGTCTGCCAACTTGAACGTTGATTTGATTTTCGCTGAAACTACAATCGGGCGGATCAAATTCCGTAAAACTATAAAAAATAGGCTTTCCCCGCTCATAAACGGAGATACTCACAGCCGGATATTCATCTGCCATTGCCCGCCCATTTTCAGTCTGTAATGCTTTTATGTACCGTGTTGAGAAAGGATTTCCCTCATAAAAGATAACGACAAAACTGTAAGTGCCGTCTTTAGAGATTGCATCAAAATACCACCATTCATACCCACCCGGTTTAGGAAGGGCATTTCTCACATCTTTTGAGGCATCGGAAAAGATATTCATAGTTTTCCAATTAACCATTTTACTGTTTCAGCTGCAAGCCTATACAATTACCAAGGACCCAGTCTTAACCGGATTTGATCTTAAGTTGTTCACTCCTACCTTTCAGTAATGATACTATTACTCTATATAGCCCTGACCTATTTACTCATTACAACGGTTGTTCTATTCATCAACCGTATCGACTTTACCCCCCTTAAATCAGTCAAAAAGTCTTACTTTAGCAAACAAGCTCCCCGCGTTAGCATTTGCATTCCGGCCCGGAACGAGGCAGCTTCTATTGAACGATGTGTCCGTTCAGCAGTGACCCAGGAATATCCCGATTTTCACGTATTTGTCCTTGATGACGAATCTACGGATGGTACGTCTGAAATACTCCAAAAACTTTCCACAGAGTACCCTAAAAGGTTATCGATTATTTCAGGGAAAGCTAAACCCAACGATTGGCTGGGAAAATCCTGGGCCTGTCACCAGCTATCACTTGCTGCACGCGGAGAAATTCTGGTTTTCATTGATGCCGACACCAAGCTGCAACCCCAAACTACGTCTAGGCTAATCCGCACAATGGGACACGATGTTGTGGACTTTATCACAATATGGCCGGAACAAGAATTGGGCACTTTTTGGGAAAGAGTGATTATTCCACTGATTTATTTTGCTCTGCTGACCTTGTTGCCGGTTCGTTACGTGAAGAAAGGGCCTAAATGGCTCCCTTCATTTCTGAAAAGGAAAACTGCCCCGCTTTTTGCTGCGGCCTGTGGTCAATTTATGGCTTTTAAACGTGAAGCATATGAAGCGATCGGCGGCCACAAAACAGTAAAAAATAAAGTCGTTGAAGATGTAGAAATGGCTAAAAACATCAAGCGGGCAGGTATAGCCATGAATATGTATCATGGACAAACCACCATAAGCTGCAGGATGTATACCTCGGGTTCGGAACTTTGGGAGGGATTCCGTAAGAATTTCCTGGCCGGCTTCGGTTATAACATCCCATTTTTTGTGGGCATGGGTTTGCTCCATGCTATCACCTTTATACTGCCAATCCTCTTATTGCCAATACTTTTGGGGATAGACAAATCCTGTTTACTGATTCTCAGCTTGAGTGCCACAGCGCTCATATTTATACAACGGATTGTCTTGGACCGCTGGTTTAACTGGAATAACTTGTACAGTTTACTTCACCCTCTGGGCGTTTTCTGGTTCGAATTACTAGGGCTCAGAGTGATCTTAGACTATTTAAATAATAGCTCAACACAATGGAAAAATCGTGATATATAATCTTCTTGAGGTTAAACAGTTAATAGATTGAATATCAGGATAGAGGCAGGTGACGATTTTTACTAAAAATCCGTCTCTCATGCAGCAAGTCACTGTTTATTTTTACCGGCAAAGTATCCATATTGGAATTAGATGAAAAAAGCGATTGAAAAATACCTCCGCTATCTTAACATTGAGCGAAATGCTTCGCCACATACCATCATTTCGTATAAAAACGACTTGACACAATTTTTAGATTTCTGCTGCACGTATTTTGAAAAGGACAAATATGAAATGACTCCCGAACTTGTCGAGCGTATCACCATTCGCCTATGGCTCGGGGAACTTTCTGAGCGAGGTTTAGCTAAAAGTTCCATTGCCCGAAAGGTGGCGGCTATTCGCTCTTTTTTCAAATACTGCTTTAAACGGGGGATTGTAGAACAAAATCCTGCTCACTTATTAATCGTCCCCAAAAAGGACAGCCCCCTGCCCAAGACAGCCAGTATCGAAGATCTTAATCGAATGATGGAGCTGGCAGAGGGGAACTCAGCAGAATCGGCACAGCACAGGGCTATACTTGAACTGTTTTACAGTACGGGAATTCGCCTTAGTGAACTGATCAATTTAGATGAAGATGACATCAATTTTAAATTGAAACAGATTAAGGTATTGGGAAAAGGTGCGAAACAACGGATTGTACCCCTGGGGGACGAAGCATTGCGAACTTTGAAAAAGCATTTAAAAACGAAACAGGAACTATATGGCGATCGAACCGACAAAGATGCGTATAAAGCTGCGTTCCTGGCCGCCGGGGGACAACGGATTTATCCACGAGCCGTACAACGGATTGTGAAAGATTACCTGCAACGGGCCAGTGAAGTGACGCAGAAAAGTCCCCATGTGCTGCGACATAGCTTTGCTACACATCTACTGGACCGTGGCGCTGATATACGTGTGATTAAGGAATTATTGGGACATGCGAACTTAGCAGCTACACAAGTTTATACTCATACCTCAGTCGAACGACTGAAAAACGTTTACGAATTGGCTCACCCAAGAGCTAAAAACTAAAGCTAATTTAGGAGGAAAGAATTTTATGAAAACGACATTCACAGCCCGACATTTTGAACCGAGCACCGAACTGCACACTTATGCCGAGGATGCCGTGCAGAAATTGGACCAGTTTTATGATCGGATTTTAACCTGTGATATCATTTTGGAGCCTGTTCCTGATGACGATAATCCACAGCAGGCAGAATTAAATGTTAAAGTGCCGCAGAAACTCTTAAATGCTAAAGAGAAGGCTTCATCATATGAGCAAGCCATAAATATGGTCATTGAAAATATTACCCGGCAGCTTAAAAAGTATAAAAAGAAAACCCTTCACCAACGATAAACCGTTATGCCTTTCGGTAACCACGAACCAATACCTAAAAAAGAAAAGATCACTGTTTCTTATCTCGTTCAGCGTCTAAAAGAACGTGTTCAGATCGAGCTTAAGCCTTTTGTTGGTGAAAGTAACAGCGACCAGCGTTATATAACCGAGGCGGATCTCCACCGCCCCGGCCTGGCGCTGGCCGGCTATGTCAAACTCTTTACTTTCCAGCGTATTCAGGTCATCGGCAATACCGAATCACGCTACCTGGCCAATCTGTCAAAAGAAGAACAGAAAAAAGCCTTTTCCAATTTAACACAATTCAGTATTCCGGTCTTATTTCTAACTCATAAGAACGAACTACCCGGTTATTTGTTGGAGATGGCAGAAGAAGCTGGTATTCCCGTATACGGCACAAGTCTTGAAACAACGCACTTCATGCATTTAATTAGAGACTTCCTGGAAGACCAGTTTGCCCTTCAAACGATGGTACACGGATCCATGGTAGATGTTTACGGTATCGGGATCCTAATTGCAGGGAAATCCGGTATCGGTAAAAGTGAAGTTGCCCTGGACCTCGTTGAACGGGGTCATCGCCTCGTCGCGGATGATGTGGTTATTCTCACCAAGAAAAACAATGTACTCATGTCTGCTGCAACCGAAATGAATAAGCATTTCATGGAAATAAGGGGCTTAGGCATTATCGACATCATGTCCATGTTCGGGGTTCGCGCTATCAGGTATCAAAAACGGCTCGAAGTAGTATTGGAACTCTCCTTGTGGGATGAATCCCGCGATATAGAGCGCACCGGGCTAAACCGGGATACCAAAACAATCCTGGGAATCGATATCCCGCTTATAAACCTGCCAATAACACCCGGAAAAAACATTACAGTACTTGCAGAAGTCATTGCAATGAATTACCTGCTGCGTCATTACGGCTATGATGCCGCCGAAGCATTCCAGGATAAAGTTAAAAGCCATATAGCAGACAAGAAAAAACCCAGTGACATGCCACAAAGAGCGATTGAATATTTTGAAGGGGATGTCGAATAGCTTCAATCTTCGGTTTTTGAAAATTTATTATAATTATTACCTTCTTTTCTTGTAACAAACGGCTAGCTAGATTCTCTTATTTACAGGATCAGTAAGAAGAATAAATTATCATCTATGTCATTGAACAATTATTATTACTACGATGAGCAGAACTGTGAGTTTGTGCCTGTCGAGTACAATAATTTAGAGCGAATTATATATACAGCCTGTTTATGGATCTTATGCGGGGTAGTGCTTAGTGGCATTGGCATTTCCATTCTTTCTTACTCTGTTGGGACTCCCGCTGAGATTGCTCTGAAAGCTGAAAACCACGAGCTCATCAACCAGTTTAAGAAAACAAAGAAGACGATAAACAAACTGGACAAGAAAGTAAGTGAACTGGCCCAAAACGATAATGAGATTTACCGGTCGGTATTAGGCATGGATCAAATTTCCTATGATGAACGCAAAGCGGGTGTTGGTGGTGCCGACGTATATTCCAAATTTGATGTTTACAGCCAGGAAACCTCGGATATTTTAAAGTGGACAGCTGAAAATCTAGATAACCTGGATCGGACGATTAATATCCAGAAAGTTAGTTTCAAAGAGATCAAAAGCTACTACAACAAGAATGAGAAAAAAATGAGACACATTCCTGCCATCAAACCCACCAAGGGTATTATTTTGAGCGGCTTTGGAATGCGCTACCATCCCGTATTAAAATATCGCCGAATGCACAATGGGCTGGATTTTCGGGCTGATATTGGGTCTAGGATTTATTCTACCGGTGATGGTGTAGTAAAATACGCAAGACGTAAAGGAACCTTTGGCCGGCTTTTGATTATTGACCACGGTTTCGGATATGAAACCTATTATGCACACCTTTCATCATTTGCAAAAGGTATTAAACCGGGTGCTAAAGTTAAAAGAGGTGATTTGGTTGCTTTCTCAGGTGCTACAGGACTGGTAGACGGCCCTCACCTTCATTATGAAGTGCATAGAAACGGCAAACCCGTTGATCCTCTTGATTATCTCTTCGCGGATACCAGTCCGCAGGAATACATGATGTATAAGGATATTGTTGAAAATAACAGCAAGTCGATGGATTAATATACCAGCAAGGGTCTATTTCTTTTGTTCTGTATTCCGAAAATCCCTCAGGAATCTCTTTTCCACCTTATCGACAGCTCGAATTGAATTGCGCAACCAATTGTACTGTAGCTGCAGCTTTTCATCTTTATCCAGCCCCCACAATTTGTTACTTTTTCTCAATTTTGTAGACAGCTCATATAAACAAATAGCCGCCCCAACCGAGATGTTAAAGCTTTCACTGAAGCCTACCATCGGTATCTTAGCATACTCATCAGCCTCCTTCAATGCATAATCCGAAAGCCCCGTATACTCAGCTCCAAAGACCAATGCTGTTTTTTGGTCCAGCAAAACCTCGTCAATGGTAACATCTTCCTTGTGTGGCGACGTAGCAACAATTTTGTACCCCTCCTCTTTCAATCTATTATAACACTGCTGGGTATTATTTCGGCCAGCGTCGTTATATGACTTCATAGAAATCCACTGGTCGGCACCAATTGTCACGCCCTTAGTAGGATTAAAATCATTTTTATTCTCGATGATATGTACATCCTGAATACCAAAACAATCACAGCTTCGCAAAACGGCACTTGCATTGTGTGGCTGATAAATATCCTCCAGCACAACGGTCAGGTATCGGGTTCTCTTTTCAAGAACCTCGTTAATCTTTTGCCACCGTTCTTCAGTAACAAAGCCACATAAATAATTAATTAATTTAGCTTTTCGAGATTCATCCATAAAAAATATTTGGACTTGGGTGTTTTAATCCTAAAGATATATTATACTATTAATTAGATTCGTCTTTCCACTAAAAATGGAGGTAATATGCTTGTGCGTGATATATTGAATAATAAGGGAACAAAAGTCTATTCCATTTCACCCGACCAAACGGTATATGAAGCTATAGCCAAAATGGATGAACTGGATATAGGGGCATTGGTGGTTTTAAATAACAAATCTTTAAAAGGGATTTTAAGCGAAAGAGATTATCGAAGCAAAGTAATTCTAAAAGGTCGTACCTCAAAAACCACTAAAGTCCATGAAATAATGACCGGAGATGTATACTATGTGACTCCTTCCGACTCAGTGGAAACGTGTATGACACTAATGACTGAAAAGAAAATCCGCCACCTGCCGGTGATGTCGAATGACGAAGTCATTGGGGTTGTTTCAATAGGAGACCTGGTAAAAGCAATTATCTCCAAACAAAAAGTAGAAATCACACACCTGCGGCATTATATACAGGGAAGTTATCCCGGCTAGTTAGTCATCGCAACGGATAATAAACCCCTTTTTGCGAACCGTATCAATGTATTCGTTTTCTGAGTGACTGCGTATTTTCTTTCTCAGATAACTGATATAAACATTGATGTAGTTGGTCTGCGTATCAAAATGGATATCCCAAACATTCTCCGCAATTTCCTCTTGGGTAACAATCTGATTTTTCTTTTTTAGTAGATATACCAGCAGATTAAACTCATTATTCGTGAGATCCACTTTGGTACCATTCACCTTAAACTCGCGTTCCAGCATATTTACTTCCAGTTCGCCGCAGGTTAGCATACGATCCCCGTTTACATCGCTGCTCCGCCTGCTGATAGCTTCAATTCGAGCAAGCAGTTCTTCTGTATCAAAGGGTTTCGTCAAATAATCATCCGCGCCAACCCTTAAACACTTAATCTTGACGTCTGTCTCCTGTTCAGCAGACAAAATAAGCACCGGTGTTGTTATTTCCTGCTCTCGCATGTTTTTGCAAACTTCAAACCCATCTCCATCAGGCAAGCCCAAATCCAAGATTATAATATCATACGAATTCTCAACAGCTTGCTCCTCTCCCCTCTCGGCGGTATCCGCCATATCAACACTGTACTCACTTTTTTCTAATACTGCTTTGACCAGTGTTCTAACTGAAGGATCATCCTCGATGACTAATACATTCATGGCATTAATTATTTTTCCTTTCCCTTATTGAAACCCATAATACAATTGATAACCTGAGTATAATCATCTAACGGAAAATATGCTAAGTTTTGTAGTACTTATTAAATATTAATTCGTTTATTTTTTTGAAAATTCGGAATACCCGACAGATAATAGCCAATCCCGAATTTTATTGATAAATAAACTACTTAATCTATGGCTTTCATCCAATTCTTCAAATGTTACCTTAGCCCCCCAATCCGAAAGCTGCTCGCAACACTTTTTTTGGGGGCTGCTTTTCACGCTTGTATCTTTAGAACCATGTAAGGCTAACACATTCATATGATCATAAGAGCCTTTTCGATCTTCGAAAACTTCGGTCTTGATACGCCCCCCCACAACAACAAGATCGTTAACATGTTTCCAACGGGAAAGTGCAAAATAACCGGCCAAGTATCCCCCCATCGAGTACCCGACAACAGCAAGGCGGTTGACGGATATATGCTCCAGAATACCGTCTACTACCTCTTGAACAAATTCACTAGCCAACTCTAAAGACCTTATAAACTGATCCTGTTCCCCGTCATACAGATACCAGGAACGCCCCCAATCCTTGACTTTTTTTGTACGCTTGCGGTCATAAATGGGATAGGGGCCCTGTATGAATAAGTGATAAGCCTCAATTTCAAGGAGATCAGTTACCAGTTTTTGAAAGAGACTGATATTTTGGTTGAACCCATGCAGGTATACTATTAACGGTTTTTCTCCTGTCTCACCGGTTTCGATGAGCTTATATGGTACTTCAATTTTAAAGGATGTTTTCCCTGATAACAAGATATCTCGCATAGCTATTAATTCATATCGATAAGCTTGTTGATATTCTCGTGCCGCCCCATAATCACCAATCGATCATTTGGGCGAATTTTGGTGGTGGGTTCCAGCACGCCTAAAATTTCTGCCTCCTGATTAACAGTTCCTTTCAGTTGTACATCGCTCTTCTTGATTCGCTTGATCGTTAATAGGTTAACGTTATACCTCTGCCGAAGCTTTAAATCCGCAAGCGAATAGCCATGCATATCTTTAGGAGCATCAATCTCATAAATGGCCATATCTTTACTCAGTTCAAAATAATCATTAACCGAAATATGAATAAGCTGGGCAGCCATACGTTCGCCCTCGTCTTTTTCTGGATGTATAACTTCGTTAATGCCAATCCGGTTTAGTATTGCCTCCTGGGTATCACTCCCGGCACGGGCAATAATTCGCTTAACACCCGCTTTCAATAACTCCATACAGATTAATACCACCGGCTCAAAAGCTTCACCGATTCCCACTATTACGACATCGGCGTTAAAAACACCGTGTTCTGCAAGCATCGCCGGATCCGTACCGTCAAATTGGACAGCTTCAGAGACATATTGTTGCAATGCCTCTACCTTTTCCAGGTCGTGGTCGACAGCCATTACATAAGCCCCCAGCCTGGATAATGACTTAGCCAGAGAAGACCCATAGGCTCCAAGTCCAATTACACAAAACTGTTGATCTCCGTTTTTAGGCATATGATTAGATTAAGTTCAAGTTATGCAACAATAACGCTTTCGCTGGGATATTTATACTGCCGTTTGTCGATGCGCTTGGCGAAGGCCAGGGCTAGGGTAACGCTCCCCACCCTACCGATAAACATAGAAATTGTTACAATTAGTTTGCCCAAGCTTGTAAGTTCAGCCGTGATCCCCCGGGATAATCCCACGGTTGCAAAAGCGGAAAATTCTTCGAATAACAAATCTAAAAAAGGTAAATGTTCCGTAATCGTTAGTAACAAAGTAAACACAAACAGACTGATTGCCGCAAGGGTAAAAGCCGTAAGGGCTGTAAAAATCGTAGAATTGGGTATTGTCTTCTTAGCAAATTCTACCCGGTCATGCCCCCTGACGGTAGACAAAACAGACAACAATATTACAGCTATGGTTGTCGTCTTAATGCCTCCACCCGTTGACGCAGGAGAAGCCCCGATCGCCATCAAGGTAAGAAAAATGACGGTAGTGCTGGTATGCAAGGCCCCGATATCCACGGTATTGAATCCTGCTGTACGTGTTGTCACGCTTTGGAAAAAACTGATCATAACCTTATTCGTACTGCTGTAACCTGCCAGTACATGATTCCATTCAAGGACTGCAAACGCCAGGGCACCGCCAACAATCAGGAAAGCCGTCACAATTAAAACCAATCGGGCATGAATAGAAAGCTGGCGATTGCGAATCTGACGGCGGGGATTGCCTTTCACCAATTCCCAAATCGTTGTAAAACCCAGGCCACCGAAAATAATCATGAGCATCGTCGTGATATTTACTCCCCAGTTCAGGGCATTCTGTTGATCGGCCAGGCTGTTGGTAAAGGTAGAAAAGCCGGCATTGCAAAAGGCAGAGATTGCATGAAATATCGAATGATAAAGCCGGGTTTCAGGATTTACAAAGGTATTCGTCCAGCTAAAATAGTACCCCATAACACCGATTGCTTCTATAAACAGGGTCATGCCTATAATCCGTTTGATCGTCGCGAAGGTTTCCTGTGCCCGGTCTTCACTTAGCACATCCTTTAAAAACATCATTTGGCCTACGCCCAACCCGCTGCTGATAAACAGAGCAAATATTGTGGCAAAGGTTATGATGCCAATACCTCCCAACTCTATCAATATCATTATGATAACCTGCCCCAGTGTGGTAAAATGAGTAGCCGTATCCACAACAATGAGTCCGGTTACACATACGGCACTCGTAGATGTAAACAAGGCATTAATGAACGAAAGGCCTTCTCCGTCAACGGTTGCACGTGGCATCATCAAAAGAAAAGCACCCACTAGTATAATTGCCATAAAACTGCCGACGATGATTTGTGCGGGATGTCGCTGTAGTGATAACAGGATCGGTGTGGCCTGGATAAATTTGGCGACCACCAGTAATACCAGGTATATCTTGGTAAGCGCAACAAGAGCCGGAAAGGCATTCTTTATTCCCAAAAATCCTCCAAGGAAAATTACAATGCTGTCCAAGCCAAGCATATACAGAAAGGTGACCGTCAACAACAGTGCAAAAAGAATGGCCTCAAGAATATGACTCTTGATAAGATCCATCCGCGAAGAGGTAAAAAGGATTCGGCTTAAAAAAAGAACAGAAAAGCCTACTACAATCGTAACATCAATATATTCAATGACATTGCTGTACTCATCCGACAATTCGAATCCAACAGAACTGATCAGTGTTATCAGTGCGAGTACCATTAAGGTAACGCTTAACCCTCTGAAATAAGGCCGTAACTTCAAGTCAAGATCGTATAACTCAACCTCAACATCTTTGAACTCGTTGCGGTATTTTTTGTAGAGTTGACGACCCCGAACAACGAGCGTTATATAGATTTTTTTCCAGTCTTTAGGTAATTGCATGGCTCCAAATATAAAAAAAATCTCCTATCACACAGCAATTGTCTTTTCCAGCAAAATATTATCTATATCAGATGCCAAATAATTTAAAAAATATGGAACTACGTAATTGTGGATTACCCCAAATTTCTATTGGGATTTACAGTCATCACTATTACTTTTGAACATTGAATAAAGGATTGAAGAAAATACAATATCATGGCTGACGTACGTACCGACTGGACAAAAGAAGAAATTGCTGAAATTTACCATAGCCCTTTAATGGACCTTATCTACAGGGCAGCCACTGTGCATAGGGAGCATCACGAAACCGGCGAAGTACAGGTATGTACTCTGCTTTCGATCAAAACGGGCGGCTGTCCGGAAGACTGTGCCTACTGCCCGCAGTCAGCCCATCATGATACGGATGTTGAAGCCGGCAAGATGCTTGACAGGGATGTTATCTTGTCTTCGGCAGAAAAAGCGAAGGAAGCCGGCAGTACCCGTTTTTGTATGGGAGCGGCTTGGCGATGTGCCCGAAGTACCAAGGATTTTGAACGCGTTCTGGAAATGGTCAGTGAAATTACTGACATGGATATGGAAGTTTGCTGTACGCTGGGCATGCTTACCGACGAACAGGCGGCGAGGCTGAAAGAAGCCGGATTGTACGCCTACAACCACAACCTGGACAGCAGTGAAGACTTTTACAATCGTATCATCTCGACCCGGAAATATCAGGATCGACTGGATACCATCGATCGGGTACGAGAAAATAATATATCGGTTTGTAGCGGAGGCATCATAGGGATGGGGGAAACCGACGAAGACCGTATCGAATTGATCAAGAATTTGGCCACGATGCCACAACACCCGGAATCGGTACCTGTTAATGCCCTAATCTCTGTTGAAGGCACTCCACTTGAAGAACAACCACAGGTCCCCTGGTATGATATGGCCCGCATGATTGCGACGGCCCGAATCACCATGCCCGATTCAATGGTGCGCCTGTCGGCCGGACGTGTAAACCTGAATATGGAAGAACAGGCGCTTTGCTTTATGGCCGGGGCCAATTCCATTTTCACCGGCGATAAGCTGCTCACTACAAAGAATAATGAGCTAAGCGAGGATATGAGGATGTTTGAAATCCTGGGATTGAAGCCCCGGGAAGCATTCAAGGATGCAAAAAAAGAGCACCTGCCCGAGCAAATTGAAGCTGCAGAATAACCGCTTCGTACAGTTAGGCCGGTACTAATTCTTCATATTGCACAAGGAACGATGCAGTATGAGTGCTTGGTTCTTTGAAATCAAGCACTCATTTACATTGAGCTGTAGTTTAACCATCAATTGAGACCCATATGAAGATTCTGCTTACCGGGGTAACGGGCTATATCGGAAAACAGCTGCTGCCGGTCCTGATAAATAATGGACACGAGGTCATTTGCTGTGTTAGGGATAAAAGGCGATTTGACTATTCAAAATTCCAAATTAATACAATTGAGGTTATAGAACTCGACTTTCTGGACCGTGCTTCCCTGGAGGTAATCCCAGAAGATATCGATGCAGCCTATTACCTCATCCACTCCCTTTCCACTCATGAAAGTGATTTCGAGGATCTGGAGAAAGAATCTGCATTAAACTTCAGAGACCGTATTGAACAAACCAATGTTCAACAGGTTATCTACTTAAGTGGCATCATCAACAGCGATGAACTTTCAAAACACCTTCGATCCCGAAAACAAGTCGAAGACATCCTGGCCTCCGGCAATTATCACCTGACAACCCTGAGAGCCGGCATCATTGTAGGGGCCGGGAGTGCATCCTTTGAAATTATCCGGGACTTGGTTGAAAAGCTGCCTGTCATGATTGCCCCCAAATGGCTGAACACTGAAACCCAACCCATAGCAATCCGTAATGTCATCGAATTTTTGAGCGGTGTGCTATTAAACGCCAAAACCTACGATCAAAGCTTTGACATTGGGGGCCCCAAAATACTAACATATAAAGAAATGCTGCTGGAATTTGCCGGTGTACGTAATCTCAAGAGGCATATCATCACTGTACCTGTAATGACTCCAAGGCTTTCTTCGTACTGGCTGTATTTTGTGACTTCCATTTCATATCAGCTGGCTGTAAACCTTGTAAACAGCATGAAGGTAAAAGTAATTTGCCGCGATAATCGGTTGCGGGAGCTGCTAAATATAACCCTGATTCCCTACGAAGAAGCAATTCGACAGGCTTTTGACAAGGTTGAACAGCAGGAGGTGCTTTCAAGCTGGACCGATGCCCTCTCCAGTGAAGTACTGGAAAAAGGAATATCTAATTTAATTGAAGTTCCCACCTTTGGGTGTTTCAAAGATGAACAAAAACACAACATACGTAATGAATCTGAAGTCCTTGATAAGATCTGGTCAATTGGGGGAAAAAACGGCTGGTATTTTGCAAATTGGCTTTGGAGCGTCCGGGGATTTCTTGATAAGTTAGTCGGCGGGGTAGGCCTGCGGCGGGGACGGAAGAGCAATCATAATTTATCTGCAGGGGATTCTCTGGACTTTTGGCGTGTCCTCTATGCCAGCAAAAAAGAGAAACGACTGCTTTTATATGCCGAGATGAAATTACCCGGGGAAGCCTGGCTGGAATTTAAAATTGAGAATAACACATTATATCAGACTGCCACCTTTCGTCCGCTGGGGGTATGGGGCAGGATGTACTGGTATGCACTCTTACCTTTCCATAAAATTATTTTCAATGGCATGAGTCGTAAAATCTCCCGCATGTAATCTCAAACATAAATACCTGTGTCCAATACAGCTGATATCTATTCACAGAAATGCTAACTTTTCATATACTGTTAGTGGGCAAAACGATTTATATTCAAATACTTAAACGATTTCAAAATGGAGAATGTAAAAAAAGTCTCAGGACTAATCGGGTGGATATTCTTGTGTAGCCTGGCTGGAATTTTCGGTGCCCAATTTGAACCCGGCGGCTGGTATCAAATGCTGGCTAAACCCAGTTGGACTCCTCCCAATTGGGTGTTCCCTGTAGTTTGGCCCATCTTATATGTTCTGATGGGAATTTCAGCCTGGCTAGTTTGGAAGATGAAAAATACCTCCCTCCTGCAGACCGAATTTACGTGGTTTTTTGTACAGTTGGCTTTGAATGCCTTGTGGTCATGGGTCTTCTTTGGGATGCAACTCATCGGCACGGGACTTGCGGAAATCTTATTACTCTGGATTTCCATTCTATTTACTACACTCCTTTTTTGGAAGAAAAATCGAATAGCCGGCCTCCTACTAATCCCCTATCTGCTGTGGGTCGGTTATGCATCTGCTTTGAATTTTGCTATCTGGCACTTAAACTAAAAAGGCCTTTTAACCTTCATTAAACCAGGGACTGTTGGATCAACATTACGACTATATTATTGCAGGTGCAGGTGCATCAGGTTTGAGCCTGGCATGGAAAATGTTACAGTCTCCCCTTGCCGAAAAAAAAGTACTCATTGTAGATGCGGACCTCGAGCCCAAAAATAACAAAACCTGGTGTTTCTGGGATAGCGAGCCTCCACCTTTTGGGGAAATCATTTATAAGAAATGGGAAAAGGCTGAGGTCAGTAGCTTTAATGAACGATTTACTCAACGGCTTAATGACTATCCTTACTATTGCCTGCGCAGTATCGACTTTAAAAAGGAGATATTTCAAGCTATTAGAAATCATCCTAAATTCAAGCTCTTGGAAGCTCCCATTTCTGAATTTACGAACGCCTCGGAAAAAGCCGTGCTATACACCGGCAATCATTTTTTTGAGTCAGACTATATTTTCCAAAGCTGTTTTGACCCGGCAGAAGTAAGAGAGAATACTCCCCAATACCCGCTCCTCCAACACTTTTTGGGCTGGGAAATCGAAGTGAAAAAAACGTTATTTGACGCATCGACTTTTACCCTTATGGATTTTGACGAAACTTTTAACCGAGGTGTGGGATTTATCTATCTATTGCCTTGGTCTGAAAACTCCGCCCTCATTGAATACACTATCTTTTCCGATCAGCTTGCCGGCCGTGACCTGTATGAAGAGAAAATTTCGTTATACCTGAATAACCGCTTTCGGCTGAAGCCCATTGACTACCGCATTACCCGTCGTGAATTTGGACGTATTCCCATGCAAGACCGTTCTTACGTCCCTTGGTACAAACCACGCATCCTGAACCTTGGGCTAGCCGGGAGCATTACGAAGCCTTCAACAGGCTATACCTTTAAACGGATACAGAAGCAAACCGACCTGATTATCAAAGGACTCTTGAACGAGGGGCGGCCATACTTTAACGAGCCTTCAGAATGGCGATATAAAGCATATGACTTGTGGCTGCTGCATATCATCTATCATTACCCTAAAGATGCACTACGGGTATTCAACCATCTTTTCAAAAATAATACAATAGATGAGATTTTTAGATTTTTGGCAGAGGAAACCACTCTCAAGCAGGACCTTAAAATAATGAGAAGCGTTCCCTATCTACCATTCTTACGGGCGATCTGGAAAACCAAAGGCAGGCTACGGAAATTTTAAGCTTTTTATTATTTCATTTAATACGTAACCAAAGGAGAATGAAAGAGGATTGTATCCTCATTAGCGATTAACTTAATAGAAGTTATGTATGTCAGCGATACCCGCGATAAAATTTAATATTCCCGAGTATTACCCAGCAGGTAGCCATAGGGTTTCAACCCTTCTACATGATCAAAAATACACTTTGCAATACCTAAAAACGGCACAAAAATGATCATCCCCGTAATGCCCCAGAGCTGGCCGCCCAACACAAGGGCTACCAGCGCCATAAAAGGATTAATGCTTACACGGGAACCGACGATATTAGGGGTAATGAGATTGCCTTCAAGAAGCTGAACAATAAAAAAGACAGCCATCACGGCTACCGGATTCCATAAGGAGTTCGTAAATAAAAGTGAAAAGAGGATAGC
>JASFMR010000081.1:0-16515 GCA_050117475.1 Balneolaceae bacterium
ATAATAGAAATAGCTCCGCCTATAATACGTTCTCTTTTCCTTTTGTCTGCAAGCTCCTCAAAACGACGGTCCCAGTAAAAATATTTATGATGGATTTGTTCTGGTGTCTCCTCCGGGTTTTGATTGAATTCGTTATAGATACGCTCTGTTTCACTTTTAACCTTAAATGGGATCAAACTCAAACCACTTAACAAAACACCTCCCCCTAACAATGAGTAACCAACTATTCGGGCATCATCACCTCTACCAAAAGCCAGCGTTGCAGCGCCTCCCAGTCCCGAACCGATACCCAGTCCCAATAAAATGTAGCCGCCGGTCATGCGTCCCCGTCGATCCTTGTCAGCCAGTGATTGCAGGCTGCTATTTAGCAGCTTAATCAATGCCCGTTCCTGGCTTGTCGTAATTGTATCCCGAACTGATAAGGATGCTTCCTGGGATAAGCTAACCAGTGATTGTGCTTTCGCTACCGTGCAGAAGCTGATGACTAGCACTAAAATGATTACAAATCCATTCCGCGTTTTGGAAATATTCATGAGGATTGCATAAACGATTCAAATCTTACAGGATATCTACCTCTCTTGTAATTGAAAATATGTAGGAAAACCATCCCCGGGACTGTAATAGATTATGTATAATTTTGATATTAGTTTCCCCCGCATGTAGTTATGGTGTAAGGATCCTTCAGTTGTTTTAGCATCTTCTTAATTGTGCCTACAGGGTAGCACCCTTTGAATATGCAATAATTATATTAGCTGTATCCTTCCTTAAATGTGATTTTTTTTCGAAATTGAATAACACATTAACTTTATGAAAAGAAAGAGGGAGATTATGCTATTTATGACGAGATGGAGTATCAAAGAGGACAATTATGAAGCAGCTGTCCAACGTTTTTCCGAGAACCCTCCTGAAATACCCAAAGGAGTAACCCAAGTGGGACGGTGGCACGAATTGGGTACCGGTGATGGCTTCGCGTTGTTTGAAACCGATGATCCCACAGCCCTTTCCAAATACATTTTATCCTGGGCAGATATCGTTGATCAACATATGCATGCCGTTGTAGATGATGAAGCGATTGCGAAAGCCCTGTCTCAGATGTAGATGTGCCTTATGGTATTTTATCAGCATACCCGTTTATAGGTTTTGGATACGCCCGAAACAAATAATTTCGCGGTAAAAATTTATGTCAGATATTTTTGTAATCTCAGACGGAACCGGCAGGACCGCAACACAAATCCTGGAGGCGGCTTTAACCCAATTCGATCGGTTCAAGCCAAATATTATTATTCGGGCGAAACTGCGTTCTAAAGAACAGGTATCTAAAGTTATTTCTGAGGCTAAAAATGCCAATGGATTTGTCGTGCATACGGTGGTCTCAAAAAAACTGAGGGAATTTATACTTCAAGAAGGAAGGCTTCACTCAGTGGAGACCATCGACTTGATGGGGCCACTTCTGGCTCAACTATCCGACAAGGTTGCAAATATGCCATCGGAGGAACCGGGATTGTTTTATCAGCTGAATAAAGCATATTTCCAGCGTATTGAGGCAATGGAATTTGCTTTTCGCCACGATGACGGGCGAAGGATTCATGAGGTAAAGAAAGCTGAAATCGTATTAGTCGGGGTCTCCCGGACATTTAAAACTCCGCTGAGCATGTATTTGGCATTTAAAGGGTGGCTAGTTGCAAACGTACCCGTGATTATGGGACAACATCTTCCGCCGGTTATCGATGCTTTAGCGAATCGAAAAGTATTCGGACTTATTACAGATCCCAGGAGTCTGGTCCAAATACGTCACTCCCGCCACAGTCATTTGGGAGGTGTAACCAAGGATTACGTTGATTTGGAAATGGTTAGCCTGGAATTGATGCATGCACGAAAAATATTTAATGAACACCCCGGCTGGTCAATCATTAAAGTGACAAACAAACCCATTGAAGAAATTGCCTTTGAGATACTGGAAATACTCAGAAAATGATTAGCAGCGAGCCCCAAGTAATCCAGGCAGCCCCCAAAAAGGTCACCCAGCGTAACAATATTTTTCGGCATAGGTTGGATCTCATTAATGGCTCATCCGGAGCCCCTAATCAGGATATGCCCTTGCTTTTTAAAACACCCTTAATTAAATAGAACAGTAATAGGCCCTTATACAGAATAGAAATGCCGCACAGAAAAAACATAAAAGATGGTGTAAAGAGGCATTATGCCAGGCCCGACCTGGAAGGTTTGATAATCACTGCACTTGAAAAAGCCGGAAAAGATATAAATAACCTAGAACCGGAGGACTTGGCCCCCATCGATGAATTTCATATCCGCGGGCGGAAAGCTACTGTCGAAATGGCCGAGGCAGTAGGGCTGGATGAAGACAAAAACATACTCGACATAGGAAGTGGTATAGGCGGGCCCTCCCGGTTCCTGGCCCTTAAATACGGCTGTCGGGTAACAGGAATCGACCTCACCAATGAATTTTGCAAAGTCGCGAATATGCTTGCAGCGAAGGTGGGCTTATCCCACTCGGTAAAATACAATCAGGGGAATGCTTTAGAGCTCGAATTTAGCGACGAAACATTTGATGTGGTCTGGACACAACATGCCGCAATGAATATTTCTGATAAACACAAACTTTATGCTGAAGCCCACCGAGTACTGAGACCCGGCGGTAAACTCGCTATTTATGACATCCTTGAGGGCCCGGAAAGCCCCGTTTTCTTCCCTGTCCCCTGGGCTCGCAAACCCGGGACCAGCTTCTTGGCCACCCCGTCTGAACTGCGTCGACTGCTTCAAGAAAATGGATTCAAGATCGAAATCTGGGAAGATTCTACTGCCGAAGCAACAACCTGGTTTACAAAACTGGTAGAAAATGTACAGGAAAACGGTGTTCCACCACTCGGTTTTCATGTATTGATGGGAAAGGATTTTCGGCTAATGGCACTAAATCAGCTACGAAACCTCAGAGAGAACCGGATTGTGCTTCTCCAGGTGATTGCTCAGAAATAATGCTGCCTTTTCAGAGATTGTATTCCTGTTAGAAATTGTTGAGCTCCAAGGGCCCTTTATATTCATCAGCTATTCGTTTCAAGGTGTTACTGCGATGATCCGCCCCCATCAAAAACAGCATCTTTTTTCCGGGATTATCCTGTATAATGTGAAGTATATTATTTGCAATGTGATTATCTCTTTCACTGTAGAAGTCCGTCAACCGCTGATATTTTGTATCCTTGAATACCTTCTCTAACTCGGTATAATAAGCCTCATTTAATGAATCATATTCACCGTCGTTTAATTTCCCCAGTGAGGCAGTCACGAACAAATCTATTTTCTTTTCCTGAACGCCGTCAGCCTTCTTCAATTTACCTAAGAAAAGGCTATCCTGCGACAGCTCCCGTTCAAACTTCTTTATGATGCTTGTTTCTTTCCAATAATTTGTTGGCACCGCTCTGCCTTCCAGCTCTTTCCCGAGCCAGTCAAAACCCATTACCTTTTTATTCGTGAATCGTTCGATGCTTTCATACATTTCAAAAGGATAGTTATTAGCTAAGTAATTCCTGGAAGAGTCCATATCTTCGGCCCTGATCTCGACGCCAATAATATCCGGATCATATGCTTCAACAAATGAAAAAAGATCCTCATAAGTATAGTTCGGGTTCTCCTTGTGAGTACTATGGATGGTACTAATCACCCGAACCTCAGTCTTTTTGGGATGACATGATATAACAAAGGATATTATAATTAGGATTAATGCTTGCTTCATCTGTTGATTTTTAATCTATTTGCTTCTTGGTTCATTATCATCAAAAGTTTGCAAATATACCTAATCACCCACCTTAAAGCCATTCAAAATAATCTAGACTTTTTAAAATTGGAGACATTCCATGGTAAGGCATTTAAACAACCTACGCTTTAAATTTGTTACATTTTCGTAAACTAAATCGTATTTCAGATTCAAAAAATGAAAAGCAAAATTAACCTAGACGAAAAGCTTAGCCAGTTTTCTGAATACTGGTCTCCGAGAACCGTGGCACAACTTAATGATTATGATATCATGGTTGTGAAAGTCAAAGATGAATTCAAATGGCATAAACATGATGATACCGACGATTTTTTCTTTGTCATCAAAGGACATTTAATTATTAAAATGCGGGACCGCGACATCCATTTGGGACCGGGCGAACTTTTCATAGTACCACGTGGTGTTGAACACTGTCCATATGCTAAAGAGGAAACCCATCTACTGCTTATTGAGCCTACTGGTACTCCCAATACGGGAGATAAAAAAACGGCCGCCCCAAGAAAAGTCATTTGAGTTTATCGTCTAATCAAAGACAAGTTCTCCGTACTTTTGTTTACATTCCCTCGATAAACAGACCGCAATAGGGGAAAGACTTGAAATTCCAGTTTGGTGTTTTAAATTAAATCTATATGCCAAATCACAATAAAAGGATGAACGATTCGGGCAAAGATTTTCACTACATGAGAGTCAGGCTTCTAAAAATAGTAGGCTACCTGCTGCCAATTATCACTGTAATGATACTGTCCCCGCTTCTTCTGACCATCTTAAAGCTGTTCGGGACCTCAGGAACTGCTAAAAATATACTAGACACCCTTTTGTATGTTGATTTTTACGTCTTTTGGTACGGCAGTATCCCCTACCTGTTGTTCCTGGGGAGTGTTTTCGTTATTAGATCCCAATTAAAACCAACCGGGTACAGCTATTCTCACCTGTATTCCCCCCTATTATTATCCACAATTTTCTTCTTGTTTTGGGGAGGGGTCTCCCTAATTACCGGAAATCCACCCGTAGATTTTATTTTGTATATCAAAACCTGGCTTCTCCCCACCAGTTTATACCTAGCTATAGGTGGCTATTTGTATTTGTCACTGGCAGGTTTGCTATATATAAGGATGATAAAAGAAGTAAACGTCGGTAAAAAATATTAGGCGGCTTTAGGGCTTTTTCCATCTCTGACCAATATTGTACTAACCTTTCTATAGATCAGGCTATTCGAAAAGGATAATATAACCCTTTATCGCCACAGGGATATAGAAATCAGTGGGAAACTTTTCAATTCGAGGGACGACTTTTCTGAATGTAACTCAATGAGGGAGATTCCGTATCCTCATTTGGAACTACACCATCACCTACATCTCAATGATTGAAACTCAAATAGCCAAATTCAAGAAACGCTCATTTTTTAAATACTTCACTGTTTTCCTAAGGATAAGTCTCGGTTTAAGCTTTATCTATCCTTCATTACCAAAAATCCTCGGGCATCGCTTTACCTTGTTGGGTCCCGATACCCAGATCGGTTATTTTTTTGAAGCGCTTTACCAAACCGGGCTGTATTGGCATTTTATTGGAGCTGCCCAGTTTACTGCGGGTATATGCCTGCTTGTTCCCCGCTTGTCAACGCTAGGTGCTGTTTTATTTTTTCCTATCATCACCAACATTTTTGTGATTACGATATCTATGCCCTTTAAAGGCACCCCGTTTGTGACAGGAGCCATGTTGTTCGGAGGCCTTTACCTGCTATTTTGGGATTACGACCGACTCAAATATATCGTCGTTCCACCCCCTACAAGATAATCTACTATTTGAGCCAGGCTGAAAAGACTCGTTGCTGTTCTTTGGTCGGATGAGCTACCCTTGTAATATTAAAGCTCTTATGCTTCGCGGCCCCAAATGTCAGCTCTATCTCTTTCTTGAACCCATTCAATATTGTTAACAATGTAACTTTATCACCGGCTTTAGCCGAAGAACACATATTATCCCATTTTGTTGTAGTGGCGTGTTCTCCGTTAATCTTCAGAATCACATCACCTGAACCAAGCCCTCCTTTCCATGCCGGGGAATCCCTAACGATCCCGGTTACCGCTAGGCGGCCAGACTTCTCGATCACTTTTGCCCCTAAATAACCATTATCAGTGGTCTTGTAGGTTGTATCAATAGCCAAACCTGCATATGCAAGATACTTTGCATAATTTATGCTTTTTGTTGTTGAAGCATATCGAAAAATATCATCCAATGATGTGCCGGCTACTTCTTCTACGGTCTTTCTAAATTCCCGGTCCGTATATCCACGATTCTTGTCTTTATAATAACGCTGGTACAAGGTACGCATGACGTCATCCAGGCTCTTTCTTCCTGCTGTTACATGACGAATTTTAAAATCCATCAACAGACCCAATACGCAGCCTTTGTCATAGTAAGAAATCGTCCGGTTTTCTGAGTCAGGCCCCCGATTGAAAAACTGTATCCATGTATTAAAACTTGCTTGCCTGACTGATTGGAATTGCCGGCCTGGAATCCATTCATAATTACGGATATTGTCTCGAATACGATCTAAGGTCTCCTGAGATCCAAGTAACCCCACCCTATTCAAGAGCAGATACTGGTAATAGACAGTAACCCCTTCTGCCACCCATAACATATGGGTATAATTTTCCCGGTTATAATCAAAAGGCCCCAGAGCAACCGGCCGTATTCGTTTGACATTGAAGTTATGAAAATATTCATGTGCCAAAAAACCGAGCCATCGGCTGTACTGTTCTTCTTTGTTGGCATTATAGACCTTGTTATTGGAGAAAACAGCTGCAGAGTTCATATGTTCAAGTCCCCCGCGTCCTTCGCCCATTACAAGAAAAGTATAATGATCATAGGGAATTTCGCCCATCATTTCAGTAGCTTTCCCAATAATTTTCTGTAAGTCACTGATGAGTTTGGCAGTATCAAAATTCCCAGGATGCAACAATGCTAAGGTATGAGGTACTCCCTCCACACTAAATTTAAGTTCCTTTTGATTCCCAATAAGCATTGGGCTGTCATAAAGCTGATCAAAATCAGATGCTTGAAAAGTAAATTTCCTGCCCGGTATTGCCGTTAAACCCGTTGAAATCTGTTTCCAATCTTTATAAGGGTGAACCGTAATCCTAACGGGACGCTCCAACATTCCTTCTGGCCACATAAATAACCCTGTGGGGGAAATAAAGCCATAGTATCTATCCAAAAAGGGATCGGCAATAGAATGGTCATGGGCATAAACATCGTACGCTACAGTTAAGACCTTTACACCTGAACAATCAATTTCCCAACTGTTTTTCGTTGTTTTCCGCCATTTCAAACTACGGCCCTTGGAATCTTTGGGGGAAAACCGAGTTACATTTTTGGGATAATCCTGTATCCAATAATAACCAGGAGTCCAAACAGGCATCTTGAAAACAGCTGTTTGTGAAGTATCCTGGAGCTTATATTCGAAATGCAGATGATAATAATGTGTATTGGGCTGCTCCATCGAAATTTCATACTTCACAGAATCATCCTGTGCATATCCTAAAACACGGACGGGTACTTCAAGAAAAATAAGTATCAAAAGACAAGTCACATGTACAAAAGCTTTTTTATAAAAAGTCATAAATAAATTTTGTCTTACCTTTTACAATGTGTCGACTCAAAATATATCAAACAAAATTACTTGCGGGAAAAAAGATTTGTCCCTGCCATCTGGCAACCATAATATGGTCTATAGATTTTTATCCAAGAAAAATTTTATTCCATCAATCTTCATTTTTAAATTCAGCCGGAAATTGATGGGCTTTTATCAAAAACCTAATATACAATCCTATTGTTTTGAAAACTTTAAAACACCTTTTTGACAAGAACCGTGCATGGGCATCCAGAATCAAAGAAGAAGATCCCACTTTTTTTGCCCAACTTTCAAAACAACAAGAACCGGAATACCTATGGATTGGATGCTCAGACAGCCGGGTACCTGCCAACCAAATTGTAGATTTGAACCCGGGAGAAATATTTGTACACCGTAATATTGCCAATCTTGTTATTCACTCCGACTTGAATTGCCAATCAGTTATACAATATTCAGTAGAGGTTCTCAAGGTTAAACACGTAATCGTTTGCGGCCATTACGGTTGTGGAGGCGTGACTGCAGCTATGAAGAATCAAAAACTAGGTTTGATTGATAATTGGATTCAGAATATCAAGGAACTTTATCGCATGCATAAAAAGGAAATCCAGGCCCTGCCCTCTGAATCTGAGCGCATAAATCATCTCTGTGAACTAAACGTGCGTAACCAGGTTTACAATTTATGTCAGAGTCCTTTTGTCCAGGATGCATGGAGCAAGGGACAAGAACTTGCGGTGCATGGATTGATTTATGGTTTATCAGACGGACTTTTAAAAAATTTGAATATATCGGTTGATAGTAATAAGGCGGTTGAAAAGGTATTTACAAATGAGAAATTTGTATAGCGTCTGCCCATTTTTAAATATTAATGATCAAAAAAACTTAAAATTGTATCAGTTTTTTAAAATAAAACGGGCCTAAATCAAGAGTACCGGGCATACCGGTCAAATACTGCTCTTACTTGCGCTTCAGTACAAAAGTGCTAAATTAGTATTTATTGGAAAGAGATTAGTCCTTTCTGCTGGTTTTGTTCCAATTAAATTCGACCAGTCTCAGCTGTAATTACTAATAATAATAATCCAAGAGCACAATGGAAGCAGGAGCCATACTTGAAAATGTCACGAAAATATCCCAAAAATTTGATAGTAACAGGGCCGAACGACAACTGCGGCGGAAATTAGACCCCGCCGATTTCAATGAACTTGAGAAAGCAGGTTTTCTGCTTACGGGCGTTCCAGCTGAGATGGGGGGAATATGGGAAAATGTAAGGAAATCAACTCGGCCAATTTGTGAAATACTTCGAGTTTTGGGCC
This sequence comes from Balneolaceae bacterium, assembly GCA_050117475.1. Classification (GTDB taxonomy): domain Bacteria; phylum Bacteroidota; class Rhodothermia; order Balneolales; family Balneolaceae; genus Fodinibius. The sequence goes on from JASFMR010000081.1 coordinate 8,729, forward strand.
GAGGTGATTCTTCTGTAGCCTTGGTCTCATGCATGCATCCGGCGGTTCTTAGTTTCTGGCTGGCTACACCTGAAGTACCCTCATCCTATCAGGATGCCTGGGAAAAACAGCGGCAATGGATATTTGAAACTGCTCTCGATGGGGCATGGTGGGGAACGATAACCTCGGAGCCGGGAAGCGGAGGCGATATAGCAAAAACAAAAACCATTGCCCGAAAAGGTAATTCAGATGATCGGTACAGATTAACGGGACAAAAGCATTTTGGAAGTGGGTCCGGAATTTCCACTTATATGATTACAACAGCAATCGCCGAAGGATCCGTTGATCCGGATCTATTTTACCTGAATATGAAGAATGTTCCCTGGGATGGAACGGAGGGAGTAACGCAAACCTCCCCCTGGGACGGGCACGGAATGATTGCTACACAAAGCCACAGCATGAAGTTTGAAAATTTTCCCATTACCCGATGTGCATGGCCCGAAAGTCTATTTAAACTGGCCGAAGCTTCGAACGCATTTATTAATTGCCTCTTCACTTCGGTTATTGTCGGCATTACTGACATTGCATTAGAAACGGCACGTCAGAAATTTCAACAAAAAAACGGTTCATCAAGAGCTTATGAACAGGTGGAATGGGTTAAAACTCTTTCGGAAGGCTGGCTAATCCAGCAAGCCTATGAAGGAATGCTTCGAGCAGTGGAAGAAGAAAAAGATGCCCTGAATGTATCAGTGAGGGCACAAATGGCAATTGCTGATCTTTCTGAGTCCCTCATGGGTAGAATCTGCCGCATTATGGGCGGCGGGTCTTATTCCCGCCATTCCCCTTTCGGTTTCTGGTTTGAAGATGTACGAGCCCTGGGGTTCCTGCGTCCGCCATGGGGACTTGCTTATGACAAATTATATGAAGGAGCTTTGGATCCCAAACAGATGGAAATGAGTAATAATCAATAAATTAAAGATACCTCTGATTCCAAATGATCATAGAATATGAGGGGAAGCAACCTGTCATTCATAAAGAAGCCTACGTAGCACCCAACGCAACTATCCGGGGGGAAGTGACCATTGGAAAGGGGACCAGTGTTCTCTACGGAGCAGTAATCACAGCGGAAGGCGGTCCTGTTACTATTGAAAGAGAGTGTGTAATTATGGAACAGGCAGTCATACGGGGTACTCCCAAGCATCCTACCACAATCGGTCATTCTGTTTTAATTGGCCCCCAATCCCACTTAAGCGGGTGTACTATCGAAGATGAAGTTTTTATTGCAACAGGTTCTACGATCTTTAACGGGGCTCATATTCATCGCGGATCTGAGATAAGAATCAATGGGGTTGTTCACGTCAACACAGTATTAAAATCAGACTCCACCGTCCCTATTGGATGGATTGCTGTAGGTGATCCGGCACAGTTCTTTTCTCCTGATGAACATGATAAAATTTGGGAAGTTCAAAAAGAAATGAACTTCCCGGATACAGTTTGGGGTGTTAGTCGCTCGGTGACTGAGGGACAGCAGATTCGGACTTACGCCAAAGCCCTGCAACGGCATCACAAAGATAAGATTCTTTCCCCATAACTAGTCAATCCAGTAATCAGAGGGGTATTGGGCCGGATTCATAAAACAGAAACAACAAGCTCTTTACACGATAAGTAAAATCGTTAATACCATTTGCTTGAATGAGCTTTTCTATCTAAAATCACCGGTTATGCCGCTCCTAACCAGGATCGTATTTGGGCAGCTTCACAAAAAAGGAAACCGAAATCAGTTAACTATTGAATGAACGATAATAAAATTACCACCGGGCGTTTGGTACTCCGTCCTCCCACTTATGAAGATCTGGAAGCTCTCTTTGAGATTCATGGGGATCCGGAAACGAATAAATTTAATCCCTCCGGCCCTCAAAGAAACATAGAAGAAAGCCGGGTAATGCTTAACCGTTGGCTTAAGCACTGGGAGACATACGGCTTTGGTTATTGGGTGGTAGCGACTAAAAAACATCCCCAAAAAATTATTGGATGCGGTGGTTTATTCTTCAAAGATTTTTCCGGGACACAGAGGGCCAACCTCTATTTTCGCTTCCGTCCCTCGGCCTGGGGCCGTGGATATGCTACGGAAATGGCAAACAAAGCAAAAAAATATGCCTATGAGGATCTAAATTTGTCACATATCGCCGCTACCGTTCGTCCCACTAACAAACCATCCATAAAACTTTTGGAACGCCTGGGCATGATTCGTCGGGGTATCATTAAGAATGAAAAGGGCGAAAGCTACTTCTATATACTCGAATTTTTAAAAGGCCAAGAGCATTCCGTCTGATTGTCAACATTCTGCTATTGCCTCTCCCTTTAAATACCTTATGTTTGACCCTTGAACAGTATTAATTAACGATGGAGACTCTGATGGAAAAAATGGATAAGCTACGCGATGCGATCACGGATTACATTTATAAAAATGGGCAGGAATACGATAGGCTTCTCATATCACAAAAATACTATACAGCCCTGGAAAAAGAAGCGGAAGAACACGATGTCCCAATAGATTTACCTCGGTTGGAGATTAAAGAGAAAGTGAATTATGATTTTAAACTTCTCCCCTGATCCTACCCAAAATTAACTCTAAAGATTCATCTATGAGATTCTCATAGTTATAATTGATTAAGTTCTCTCATTACATATTCTGGTCCCCATCCAATAAGGAGGAACACTTGTAAGGTATTGGCATATAAGGTATAAAAATATAATAATATATGTTCTGGATCAGTACGGGATCACTGTTAATTGTCTTTTTAAGTCTCAGGGCCTATTTCAATAATACACGACGCTGGAGGGCTCGAAAATTCCCCAAAAACTTCTCTAAATTGTACTTTTACATCCTTCAGGGAGGCAACATCTTGTTTATTGTTGCAGGTGTATTATTCTTCATGCTATCCGTTGTTTGCTATGTTAAAGGATTTAAGATCCAGCTTTCTTCCGACCTCATCTACCAAATAAAAATCCTGCCGGAGTCATAGCATGGCAAATTCTGCCACAGAAGAAAAAATGACATTTAAAGGGGTAATTTTATTAAAGATGAGACTTACAATAATGCCAAATTTTTTGTAATTAGTGTGATGTGTTATTTACCTATCAGAAATAACACGTAAATGGAAACAAAAATATAAGATCTGCAGGATTTCTTATGCCAAGATGTGAACTATATAAAGACGTCAAAGGTGAATGGAGATGGCGTCGAACAGCCAAAAATGGCGATATTGAAGCCCATTCTGACGGTAGTTTTGAAGACAAAGAAGAATGTAAAAAAGACGGAAAAGAAAATGGAAACTGTACCAGTTACACGCGCAGTAACTCGTACTAATTCCCCACAACGCCATTCAACGACAGCTGTTCTTACTTTTTGTGGGGACAGCTGTTCTTATTTTATCAAGGATTTACAAAAAAGAGTTTCAATTCATTAGAATTTTCTTATATTTGTTAGCGGTAAATATTTATTTTTTATCGCTTTATTGACTAAATCAAGTTTGTTTATTCATTTCTTTACTTGTTAAATACCCAAGGCTTTCCTCAGTGAGTTGTCGATAAATTGAAACGGAAGGTAGTCAACCAGTGACTGCTTTCAATAATGTTAAAGTGAAATGAAACGAACATATCAAACTGCCCTGAACTGTGAATGGAAAAGGTATTTTAGGCCTTTCGGAACGGATAAATTCATCTCTGCTATTACGACTGCCCACAACTTATCCCCTAACCTGAACTAAATCTACAGATAAATCCATGTATATACGATTGTTTAAGAAAGGTGATGCCGAGCAGGTATCCCGCCTTTTTAATGATACCGTACAAATCGTAAATAAATTTGATTACTCGGAAACCCAAATCAACAACTGGCCCGCTGATAATATCCATCTGCAAGACTGGGAAGCCAACTGTCTGGACAAGTTTACCCTTGTTGCAGAGGACAATCAACGAATTATCGCTTTTGCTCAATTTGAGGACCATGGACATATAGACGGCCTATACTGTCATCATGAATATCAACGAATGGGAATTGGCAGCCAGCTTTTTGATGCTATGGAAGATTATGCCCGTTCAAAGGGTCTTAATAAGATTTATACCGAAGCTAATATAACAACTCGGCCTTTTTTCATGAAGATGGGATTCTCGTATGTTCAAAAACAGCGAGTGCTTGTCCATGGAGATATGGTAACTGTGTATGTGATGGAAAAAGAAATATAGTAGGTTTTATATCGCCAGATGTCACACTTTGGGATTCAATTTCGTCTTAATATGTTAATTAATCCCAATGCAAGATATCACTATGGAACAGGCGAATACACGATCACTGAACGATGAACCTACATTTATAGAGGATAGCCCCCGCATCCCCCCCATTGAATACCCGAAGAGTTTTAAGCTCCGGCTTGCATACTGGCTGAATAAAAAGCAGGCCGGTAAAATCATTACCCCTTTAAAGGTAGTACAGACCAGAATACCTGAAACGCTTTTTCTTTCACAAAAGCTCTGAAGATAGAAAGGAACCTTTCACTATCTCAAGAAACCCTGAGAAATTATAATCTAAAGCCATTTTAAAATTCCAACTTACTCTGATTAGTTGATCTTTTGTATAATCCGTAAGTTTTACTAAACAGAATTTTACATTCGTACCAATGAAAATAGCCCTTATCCAACAACGTTGTACAGAGAATAAAAAAGAGAACCTGGAACGTGGCCTGAAGGCTGCCCGAGAAGCTGCTGAGGAAGGAGCCAATATTATCTGTTTTCCCGAATTAGCCTTTGAACCCTTTTATCCACAGTATAAAGACGCTTCCGGCTATCTAGAACAAGCTGAATCGATACCGGGTCCAATTACCCAGGCTTTTTCTGAAGTGGCTAAGGAATTCCAGTCTATTATCGTCCTCAATCTGTTTGAACGGGACGGAGAAAAGACTTATGACTCTTCCCCGGTTATCAATATTGACGGTTCCATAATGGGAATCACCAGGATGGTTCATATCACGGATTATGAAGGTTTCCATGAACAGCAGTATTATTCACCAGGCGATCGTGGAGCACCTGTTTATAATACCCCCTTCGGTAAAATAGGTGTTGCTATCTGCTACGACCGGCATTTCCCCGAATATATGAGGACACTGGCTTTACAAGGGGCTGAAATCGTGTTTATTCCACAGGCGGGAACGGTTGCAGAGTGGCCCAAAGGACTCTATGAAGCTGAAATTCAAACAGCTTCTTTTCAAAATGGATATTTTTCTGCTCTTTGCAATCGCGTTGGAGAAGAACCGAAACTTACTTTTGCAGGCGAATCATTTGTTTGTGACCCTTCCGGCTTTGTTATGGCACAAGCTTCTTCAGAAAAGGAAGAAATTCTTTACTGCAATATTGATATTACAGAGGTTGACAAATCTCATGCCCGGAAACTATTTTTGCGCGACCGGCGACCCGAATTATATAATGACTGGTTTTCTGAAGAATAAATTTTGAATTCCCGCCCTTAAAAAAGGGTTGATTTTTCTAATATTAGTAAACTATCTATCCTTAGTTTTTTCAATTACTTATACATACCTTTTTACTCAGTGATAGCTGAAAAAGTCTGACTTACTATATCCTTTCTACCCAAGACGGCAAGTTACCTCGTTCGATTTCTTCAGTAGATCACATCCTTTAACGACTAACAAAAATAAAAGAGGTATTTGTCGTGATTGAAAAAACACTAAGCAAAGAGTTCGTTGATCTTGCAAAAGAACAACGTGAAAATGAAGCTGAACTCCTAGGCAAAGATAATGTTGTAGGAGTTGCACTTGGTAATAAAATAGTAAAAGGGAAAGATACCGGAGAGCCCGCATTCCATGTACTTGTTCAACACAAGCTGGAACCTGATTTGCTGTCAAAAAATGATTTAATCCCCAAAACCATTAAAGGCACGAAGACCGATGTCATTGAAGTCGGCCAAATCGTTGCCGGTCCCCTGGCCCCCGACATTCAACCGCTTTCTCAAATAGGTCTCGGACCGGAAAGCAATGAAATGGCAAACTGGAATATGCAGGAAGAACTGGAAGAAATCCTCTACGAAAAAGAGGAACGTCCGGTGACTAAAAAACGAAGACTCCCCGCTCCTACCATTTCCGAAGTCGCTACCGAACAACTTCATCAGCGTACGCGGCCCGTATTGGGCGGTTACAGCGTAGGGCATTACAATGTTACAGCAGGTACCATTGCCACAGCCTGCTATGCAATGGGAACGTTCCCCGGAATGCCTCAACAGTTTTACATCCTGAGCAATAACCACGTGTTGGCAAATTCGAATAATGCCAAAATGGGAGATCCCATTCTTCAGCCGGGGCCATATGATGGCGGCCGATATCCCAGGGATATGATCGGACGTCTGAGCCGTTTTATTCCAATTCGTTTTAAAACGGCAACAAACATCCCGATCAACTATGTGGATGCTGCCATTGCTGAAGTTCCTTTCCACCTGGCTAACAGAGAGATCTATTGGCTTGGATTCGTTAAGGATCTCTATTTCGCCCCAAATGTTGGAGATATCCTACAGAAAGTGGGGAGAACTTCGAACTTTACTACAGGTCGTGTACAGAGCATCAACGCCACCGTTGATGTGAACTATGGCAACGGACGAGTAGCCCGTTTCGCTCATCAAATTTTAACGACTTGTATGAGTGCGGGCGGAGACTCCGGCAGCTTGGTTACCACGTTAGATGAACAAGCAGTCGGATTGCTATTTGCCGGTTCTCCGTATGTAACCGTTATAAACAATATTCTCTATGTACAATCATTGCTAAACATTCGTATACACGAAAAATAATGGTCAAATAGAGGATACCCGGTGTTTCATTAATTAGACATCAGGATTTTAATTTTTAACTTAACAGGAGGCAGGCAGGAAGTCTGCCTCCCTTGATTTATGAACTTTCAAAAATCAAAAACAATGGAATCGACGTTTAATGAAATTTTGAAAGAGGCCCAGGATAACTGGATGAAGATCGAAGGGGTTGTTGCTATCGGGCAGGGAAAAAAGAATCAAGAAGACTGTATTGATGTATATATCGCTATCAACAGCGAGGAGATAAAAAAACAAATTCCGGAAATTTTTAAAAACATACCGGTGGTATTTCGTGAAAGCGGAGGCCCTTTTGTCCCTCAGAAATAAACGAATACCTAGTCCTTTTTGAGACTTCTTCGGGTAATACTTTAATATCTCTATAATGCAGATATTTTGTCATCTGTAAGGTTGCTATTCCTGAATCAGGATCAGACAGAGAAATTCTCTACAAATTTGAGATCCCGGTCTCAGTGGTAACCGCTTTTCCGGGTTTTCGAAGAATTTGGTGGATGGTGGAAAAAAAGTATACTGGAGCGGCAAGGCCCTTCAAAAATTTGGCCTAGAACCCAATATAAATGGATGATGCCATTTAACAAGACCTCCATGATTTTCAATGTGGACGCGTCTTAGTATTTGAACCCTCCAATCATGCCGGCAAATAAGTCCGACCCGCGTGCCGGGCCTAAATCCAGAAAAATCGCAAGGCAATGATTCAGAACAGGGATGGATTATACCTTAGAGGCTTATAAAAGTTAGATAAATCAACAAAGAGATTCTCGATGAAGCCCATTCACTGTAATAAATTTAGCTTATTTACACTATTTGCTAAATTAAAATAATGAAAGGAATCTTAACAAGGATCCCAAACGTGTTAGATGGATTATAAACGGACTGCTGCCTGTACCCCGCTTTTTGAAACGTATCCCATTCAGGTGTGCCC